>DASPVP010000111.1:0-7020 GCA_035622315.1 Candidatus Acidiferrales bacterium
TCGGCCGCTACATCTATCGACCGCTACATTTGGCTAGCGGCGGGCGGCGACGTCGGCGGCGAGCTTGGCGACGAAATCATCGACGGACATCGAGGTCTGTTCGCCCGAGCGCGCGCGCACATTGACGGTGCCGGCGGCCACCTCGCTCTTGCCCACCACGAGCATGTACGGCACCTTCTGAAGCTGTTGGTTGCGGATCTTCTTTTGCAAACGCTCGTTGCTCGCATCGACCTCGCTGCGAAAACCAGCCGTCCGCAAGCGCGCCTGTACGTCGCTGGCGTAAGCGACCTGCTCGTCCGTGATGGGCAAGATCGCCACTTGCACGGGCGCGAGCCACGCGGGAAACGCGCCTGCGTAGTGCTCGATGAGCACGCCGAAGAACCGTTCGACGGAACCAAGCAGCGCTCGATGGACCATCAGCGGCACCTGCTGCGACCCATCCTCCGCGACATAGGCGAGCTCGAAGCGACGCGGCAGATTGAAATCGAACTGCACGGTGGTGAGCTGCCAGGGCCTGCCGATCGCGTCGACCAGTTTCACATCGATTTTCGGGCCGTAGAAGACCGCCTCGCCCGGCATGTACTTGTACGGCACCTTCATCCGGTCGAGCGTGCTCATGAGCGCGTGCTCCGCTTGCTGCCATTCGGCTTCAGTACCCGCGTAATCGCCAGGCCGCGCCGGATCGCGCGCGGACAGCTCCACTTCGTAGCGCTCGAAGCCGAAGACGCGCAGCACCTCCCACGCAAACTCCACGCAATCTTCGATCTCGCGCTCGATCTGGGCGGGCGTGCAGAAGATATGCGCGTCATCCTGGGTGAAGCCGCGCACGCGGAGCAGTCCGTGCAGCACGCCCGAGCGCTCGTAGCGATATACGGTCCCGAGTTCGGCGAGCCGTACCGGCAACTCGCGATAGCTGCGCAGCCGCGACTTATAGATGAGGATGTGACCCGGGCAGTTCATGGGCTTGAGCTGGTAGCGGTCGTGCTCCACCTCGAGCGGGCCGAACATGTTCTCCTTGTAGAAGCCGGTATGGCCGCTCGTCTTCCAGAGGTCGAGCCGCATGACGTGCGGTGTGTACACGATGTCGTAGCCCCGCGCCACAAGCTCATCGCGTAGCCAATCCTCGACGATCCGGCGGATCGTACCGCCCTTGGGATGCCAGAAGATGAGGCCCGGTCCCGCCTCTTCCTCTATAGAGAAGAGCTCGAGCTCGCGCCCGAGTTTACGGTGATCGCGCCGCTCGGCCTCGGCAAGCTGGTCCAGATAGGCCTGCAATTGTTCTTGCGTGGGAAATGCGGTGCCGTAGATGCGCTGCAGCATCGGGTTATGTTCGTCCCCGCGCCAATACGCGCCCGCGATCGAGAGCAGCTTCACCGCCCCCACCTCTTTGCTGCGCTCGACGTGACCGCCGCGACAGAGGTCGGTAAAACCGCCGATCGTGTACATCGTCAGCGGCTCGTCGCTCGGAATACCGGCCAGGATGTCGAGCTTGAACGGCTGCTGACGCTCTGTATAGTAGCGCTCGGCCTCCGCGCGCTTGATGGGCTTGCCTTCCATCTTCAGATCCGCGGCGATCAACTCGCGCATGCGCGCTTCGATCCGCGGGAGATCCTCCGGCACGAACGGCGTGCTCTTGAGAAAATCGTAGTAGAAGCCGTCTTTGATCGCCGGGCCGATCGCGAGCTTCACGTCGTCGCCGAACAGGTCGATCACCGCGTGCGCAAGCAGATGCGCAGCCGTATGCCGCAGCGGGCCGAGGTCCGTCGTGGTCGGCGATTGCACCGTGCTCAGATCGTCTCCGTCCCTTTGCTTGGCGGTGGGGCGAAGAGCGAGTTCGCCACCGGCACATTATCCTTCACGCTCCGTAGGACGGTGGTGATCGTGGGGAACCCATCGGATCGCGTGGTCGTCAAACTCTTGGGAAAAAGCTCGCCGAGCGGGCCCGTCCCGAACGCGTCCACCGTAGAGATCGACGTGGCGTCCGCTTCAACCGTGCGATCCATCATCGGCTGATAGGTTTGCTGATCGAGCAGCATGTCGTGCGGCACGCCGTCTTTTGGAGCGATGTTGACGACGAAATACGCCTTACCGTCGATCGTCTCTTGCGGTTTGAGCGAAACGGTCGTCGGCCAGCGCTCCGCGAAGATCTCCGAGTTGTTCGAACCGACGGCATCGGTGATCAGCTCCGCTCGCTTCTGGCCGGAGAGGATTTGGACCACGCCGCTCGGGTCTTGCAACCAT
This sequence comes from Candidatus Acidiferrales bacterium, assembly GCA_035622315.1. GTDB lineage: Bacteria > Vulcanimicrobiota > Vulcanimicrobiia > Eremiobacterales > Eremiobacteraceae > JAJPHJ01. The sequence continues at coordinate 2,242 of DASPVP010000111.1, forward strand.
GCGAGCTTTCCGTCGAACCCGCTCGCCAAGGTTCCGCCGCCACCCTCGGTAGCGACCACCTGGAGGTAATACGAAGGCACTTTGGTGGTCGTCGTGACGACGATCGTGCGATCCGCGAGCGTGAAGCTGAAGACCGACACCTGCGTCGTGATACGCGCGAGCACATCGCGACCGCCGATCGCCGTCGCATAGCGGTCCATGATCGCCGAGAGACTGGGCGGCGGGCTCTGGGTGGGTGCGGGTGCGGTCTGCGCCACAGCCAAGCGGGCTGTGCCGGATGCCAGGGCGAGCACAGCGAAGACCCATAACGACAAGCGTCGCACCATCGAAGACCCCCGTGCAGCAAGCGTTCCACATATGCGGTCTAAGCCACTTCTAAAGTTCGCGCGGTATGATGGCTTGTGACCTTCGACGCTGGTCGCAGCCGAGCGCCTTCCTCACCCGCCTCTCATGAGGAACTAGTCGCCAGCACTCGTTGTTCGAGCAGAACGGTGTCGACATGCAAAGGACGACACGACCATGAAACCCTCACAAAAACGCGCCCTGTACTACGCTCTCGCCGCTGTCGCGGTGTGCCTCGTGATCTTCTTCGTCTGGCACGGCGCGCAGCGCAAGAACGATCCCCACTACGTGACCGCGCAAGTCCAGTACGGCGACATCAATGCCACGATCCAAGAGACCGGGACCGTGAACCCCGTCGACGAGGTCGATGTGGGCACGCAAGTCTCCGGCACGATCTCGCAGCTCTTCGTCGACTACAACTCGATCGTGCACGAGGGCGAGGTGCTTGCCAAGCTGGACCCGACGAGCTTCCAGGCAGCGGCCAATCAGGCGAGCGCATCGCTTGACATGGCGCGCGCCCAGGCGGCCGCCGGCACGAGCACGGTCGCGCAGAACGCCGCCAACACGCAGAACATGGTGGCGAACGAACAACAGCTCGTCGCCAATGTGAAGAAGGCGCAGGCGCAAGAGGCCCTTTCCAACATCACGGTGCAACGCGATCGCCAGCTGATCGCCGAGGGCTACATCTCCCAGAGCCAGCTCGACACCGACATAGCGACGGAGAACAGCAACCTTGAAGCGCTGCGCGCCGCCCAGCAACAGGCCAAGGGAGGCACGGCGCAAGTGGTCGGCGCGAACGCGACCGAGCAGGCCTCGCAGAGCCAAGCTGTCGCTGCGCAAGCAAATATCGAGGTCGCTGCAGCACAAGCCGAGCAGGCGAATTACGACCTCAGCCGCACGGTGATCACGAGCCCGATCAACGGCATCGTGGTCTCTCGCGCTGTCAGCGTCGGGGAGACCGTGGCCGCTTCCCTGCAGACGCCCACGCTGTTCGTGATCGCGTCGAGCCTGAAAGATATGGAAGTCGACGTCTCGGTCGATGAAGCCGACGTCGGACAGCTGCGTGACGGCCAGACGGCATACATCACCGTGCCCGCGTACCCGAACGTGGAGTTCAAAGGCATTGTCAAGCAAGTGCGCGTCAACCCGACGAGCGTGGCGAACGTCGTCACCTACGACGCGGTTGTGATCGTCCATGACGACCAGCAGCGGCTCTTGCCGGGCATGACCGCAAACGTCACGATCGACGTCGTGCATCGCCCGAACGTGCTGACCGTGCCGCTCGCAGCCTTGCTGTACCGGCCGTCGAATCAGCACGCGCACAGCAGTGGCAGCGCGGGCTCGAGCGGCGCGAGCGGTTCGAGCGCAGGCGCATCATCTGCCGCCACGCCCGCACCGGTTGCCGGCGCACCGGGATCGCAGGTGACTTTGTGGACGCTCCAGCGCAACAAGCCGGTCGCGGCTCCAGTCGTCATCGGCTACTCGGACGGCAATAACGTGGAGATCGAGTCGGGAAGCCTCAAGGCGGGCGACGTCGTGATCACCGGCGAGATCCGCAGCTCCACCACCCGCACCACAAGCCCCGCGTTCGGAGGGGGCTTCGGAGGACGCGGCTAGTGGACGGGCGCCCGGCCGAGGTCATCGAGACCCGGAATCTTCGCAAGACCTACGACATCGGGTCAGTCGAAGTCCACGCGCTCAACGGCGTGACGATGTCGATCGAGCGGGGCGCGTTCGCCGCGGTCATGGGTTCGTCGGGTTCGGGCAAATCCACGTTCATGAACCTGATCGGCTGCCTCGACCAACCGACATCCGGCTCCATCTTCTTGGAAGGTCAAGACGTCGCCACGCTCTCGCGCGACGAGCTCGCCGAGATCCGCAACCGGCGCATCGGCTTCGTCTTCCAGGGCTTCAATCTGCTCGCCCGGACGAGCGCGCTCGACAACGTCGCCTTGCCCATGCTCTACGCGTCGGTTCCTAAGGAAGAGCGCGAGGAGCGCGCACGTGAAGCGCTCACGAGCGTCGGGCTCGCACAGCGCATGCGGCACACCCCGACCGAGCTTTCGGGCGGCCAGCAGCAGCGCGTCGCGATCGCGCGCGCCTTGGTCAACCGGCCGTCGCTCATCTTGGCGGACGAGCCCACCGGGAACTTGGACTCGCAGAGCAGCAAAGAGATCATGGAGCTCTTCCGCGGGCTGAACGAGCAGCGCGGCATCACCATCGTCATCGTGACGCACGAACCCGATGTCGCCGCCTGGGCGCGGCGGGTCATCACTTTCCGCGACGGTGCGATCGTGGACGACAAGGCAGTGGCAGCATGAACATGCGCGCGCTCTTCGGCGTTGCCTGGCAAGCTCTCGTGCTCAACGCCTTCCGATCAATCCTCACCATGCTCGGCATCATCATCGGCGTCGGCGCGGTGATCACGTCCATGGCCATCGGTAACGGGGCACGGGCGGCGGTCGCGGCGCAGCTCGCGCGCCTTGGTAGCAACCTCATCGTCATCGTGCCTGGCAATATCGTACAGGGCGGTGTGAGCCTAGGCGCAGGCGCGCGGCAGTCGCTCGTCGCGGGTGATGCGACGGCGATCGCGGCGCAGATCCCTGGGGTGGCGGCCGTGGCTCCCCAAGCGAGCATGACCGCGCAAGTCATCGCGGGCAACAACAACTGGGCCACCCAGATCTTGGGGACGACGCCACCCTGGCTGCAGGCCAACGCTTGGACCATGGCGAGCGGCCAGTTCTTCACCTTCGAGCAGAACCGGGAGATGGATAAGGTCGCGGTCTTAGGCGAGACCGTCGCGCAGAATCTCTTCCCAAACTCGAACCCAGTAGGCCAGGAGATCATCATCCGCAACGTGCCGTTCCAAGTCATCGGCGTGCTGGCATCCAAGGGTCAGACCGGCTTCGGGCGGGATCAGGACGACCAGGTCGTCATCCCGCTCAACTCGCTGCAGATCCGCCTCACCGGGCAGAACTGGCTTGCATCCATTACGGTGTCGGCCCAGTCGCCAGACCAAGTCGACTCCATCATCAGCTCGACGGACTCGTTGCTCCGCTTGCGCCACGGTTTGTCGCCAAAGGACCCGGACGACTTTTCGATCCGCAACATCTCGAACGTGCAGCAGGCGGCGAGTGAGACCTCGCGCGTGCAGTCGTTGCTTTTGGCCGGCGTCGCGGCCGTGTCGCTCATCGTGGGTGGCATCGGGATTATGAACATCATGCTCGTGTCCGTCACCGAACGCACGCGAGAGATCGGCATCCGCATGGCGGTGGGCGCCAAAGAGCGCGACGTGATGCTCCAGTTCCTCGTCGAGGCGGTCGTGCTCGCGCTCATCGGCGGCATCATCGGGATACTGATCGGTTTGCTCTCTTCGGAGCTTGCATCGGTCTTGGGCGGCTGGTCCGTGATCGTGTCGCCGCTTTCCATCCTCATGTCGTTCTCGTTCGCGGCGCTCGTGGGCATCGTGTTCGGTTTCTATCCCGCGCGGCGAGCATCGATCCTCAACCCGATCGAAGCCCTGCGCCACGAATAAGCGTGCAATGATGTAGGGGCCGATTGCAAATCGCCCCTTTTGCGTAGCGGCCGACCTTTAGGTCGGCCACAAATCGCGGCGCCTACCGGACCTTACGTTCCACCTGTCAAAGAGAGCGTCACGATGGATCGTGCTGCGATGTGGCGCGACAAACCGGTTTATTTATGGACCGGCATCCTTTGCTTTGTCGTTCTGTACGTTTTCTTAGACCTCAACAAGCTGTACGCGTTGCGATACGGCTCGGATGTGGGCACCTTCGTGCAGACGCTGCTGAACTTCGCCCACTCGGGATCGACGTTCAACTGGCCAGAGCACCAACAGCATCTCGCGGTCCACGACTCGTGGGCGCTGCTCGCGTTCGCCCCTCTCGAAGCGCTCATCCCCAGACCCGAGACGCTCATCGTCGTGCAGGTGCTCGCGATATCGCTCGCCGCGCTGCCGCTGTACGCCTTCGCGCGCGCCTGCGGCCTCGCAAACGTACCCGCCCAGCTCATCGCGCTCGCCTACTTGATCAGCCCGTCGAGCCAGGGCTTCGCCTACATGGATTTCTCGGAAAACGTTTTCGTGCCGCTGCTCGCGTTTTCGCTTGCGCTGGCCGTGCGGCGGCGCAACCTCGTGCTGACGCTCATCTTCGCGCAACTGTTGATGGGCGTGAAAGAGGATCAGATCTGGTTCTTGGCCTGGTTCGGGATTGCGGCAGCCATCTGGTACGATCGCCGGCTCGGCATCTCCGTGACTGCGCTCGCGATCATCAATGCTGCAGCGTACTACGGGATTCTACACGCGCACGGTATCGCGCCGGTCAGGCCAGATTACGCCTTGCGCGTGCCGTGGCCGCGTCAGGACCTCGCGTTTCTGCTCGAGATCATGGCGCCGTTCGCGTTCGCGCCGTTAGCGCTTGG
>DASPVP010000112.1:0-24332 GCA_035622315.1 Candidatus Acidiferrales bacterium
GCCGATCAACTACGATCTCATCGCAGCGCGTGCCGTTTTCACGGATCCCCAGGTCGCAGTCGCCGGTTTGACCGAGCGCGAATTGACGGAACGGCACATCGCCTACGAAAAGGCGAGTTTCCCTTTCGACGACCTGGGCAAAGCGATCACGGCGGATCTCACCCAGGGCTTCATCAAGATGATGGTGTCGCCGGACGGGCGCATCCTCGGCGTGACGATCATCGGCGCCGAGGCGGCGGATCTTATCCATGAGTCGATCGCGCTGATCTACTTCAAGGCGAAGTGCCACGACGTGATGGAAATGCCCCACCTGCATCCCACGCTTGCGGAGATCATCACGTACCCGGCCGAGGAGCTCTGCGAGCGCACGCAGCACGAATGTCATGCCGTCGTCACGCCCTAAGACGCGCCGCGTGCATCGGGCCGCGTCTGAGATCCCGATGTATCACAAGCCGTACTTGTACGATCTCGCTTTCGGCTTTCGCGACATCCCGGCAGAGTGCAAGGGTTTGCTGGCGCTGGCCTCCCGATACGGACTGAAGCGGCCGCGCAGCGCGCTCGAACTCGCCTGCGGGCCCGCGCATCACCTGCGAGAGCTGGCGAGCGACGGGATCGCCTGCCTCGGGCTTGACATCAATCGCGAGATGCTCTCATACGCGCGCGCGCTCTGCCGCCGCGATGGGGTGCAGGTCGCCTTGCGGCGTGCGGACATGCGGACCTTCACCGTGGAGCGACGCTTCGATCTCGTGCTTTGCTTGTTCGATTCGTTCGCGCAGTGCGTGACCGAGCGCGACGGGATTGAGACCCTGCGCCGTTCGGGGGCGGCGCTGCGCAAGGGCGGACTGGCGTTCGTCGAGTTCACCCATCCGGCGGACTACTTCGGGAAGGGCCGCACGCGCACGTCGGATCGTTGGACGGTTGGGCGAGGCGAGCGGGGGGTCAAGGCGCGCTTTTCGCTGACGCGCTTCGATCCGATCGAGGAGACGTTCGTCGCCAGTCTCGTGATCGAACCTAACCATCGCAACGGCAGGCGCCGGCTTGGCAGGCTGGCCATGCGCTGGCCACAGCACATGTGGTTACGCGGCGGCGTGCAGTACGTCGTCGCTGCGAGTGGATGCTTCGACATCGTCGGCTGGTATGGGGACATCGATCCAATCCTGCCGTTGGACATGAGCGAACGGTCCTGGCGCATGATCGCAGTGCTCAGGAGACGCTAGATGCGAGTCCTCTTGCTGTCGCCCATTTGGAAGGCCGAGCTTCCTCCGCTGCTCGATCCGGAGCTCGACGTGCATGCGATCGATGCGCGCGACGAGGCGAAGATGTTCGGCGAGCTCGCCGATGCCGAGATCGTGATCAGCGCGGGGTTCACGAAAAAGATGGCCGATGCGGCAAGCAGATTGCGGCTCCTCGTCTGCCCAGCCGCCGGCACCGACCAGATCGAGCGCAGCGCATTACGACCTGGCGTGCGTTTGGTTAAAGGAACCGGACACGAGATCCCGATGGCCGAGTACGTGGTGGGGTGCATCGTGGCGCTGCGCCAGCATCTCTTCGAGGCGGATCGCGCGCTGCGCCGCGGAGAGTGGGCCTTCGGCTTTCTCGGACAGGACGTGCACGAAGAGCTTGCAGGGTCGACCCTCGGGCTTGTGGGCTTCGGTGGCATCGGACAAGCGATCCTCACGCGCGCGCTGGCCTTTGGCATGCGCTGCGCTGCCGTCACGTTGCATCCTGACGCGGCGCACAAAGGCAGCGACAAGCTCGAATTCCTCGGGCGCGTCGACGTGCAGAATGACGTCGATCGGCTGGTGGCGTGGAGCGATGCGCTCGCGCTGTGCTGTGAACTGTCAGACGTCACGCGCGGACTGATCGACGAGCGCCGCTTTGGCCTCATGAAACGCGACGCGGTCTTCGTCAACGTGGCACGTGGAGCCGTGGCGGACGAGCGGGCGCTGTACGAGGCGCTCGCGCAACGGCGGATCGCCGGAGCGGCGATCGACGTGTGGTACCGGTATCCGCCGAAGGATTCGTTCCCGTCCGCATTTCCATTTTGGGAGTTGTCCAACGTGATCCTGACGCCGCACGCGAGCGCGTGGACCGAGGCGGCGAAACAGCGCCGCTTGCACGAGATCGCGCGCGCGATCAACGAGTTTTGGCGAGCGTCCGCGCGCGTCTGAAGACCCGGTCGAGCATGGCTTGGGTGAGTTTGCCGGTGTTCGTGTTCTGGCGGCTCGGATGGTAGCTTCCCAAGAGCACGAGCGAAGAGCCGTCGGGCTTGGTCAGCCGGTGCTCCGACCCGTGAGCGAAGGCTGGGCGCCGCGGCGCAGCGTATCCGCGCTCGCGTAGACGCGCCCAAATCGCATCGAATGCGATCTTTCCCAACGCGACGACGACCCGGACGGAAGGCAGCACGTCGAGCTCCGCCTGCATGTGGTCGGCGCAACGGGCCATCTGCAGCGCGGTGGGCTTGTTTTTCGGCGGCGCGCAGCGCAGCGCCGCAGTCATGAACGCGTCCACGAGCGCGAAACCATCCCCGCGGTGCTCTGACTGCGGCTGGGTGGCGAGCCCTGCCCTATACAGCGCGGGCGCCAAGAAACGGGCGGAGCCGTCGCCCGTGAACATGCGGCCCGTGCGGTTGCCGCCGTGAGCTGCTGGTGCGAGTCCCACGATGAGCACGCGCGCCGACGCGGTCCCGATGCTCGGCACCGGTCTCCCCCAATAGCGTTCGTTGGCGAACTCTCGCTTGCGCTCGCGTGCCACTGTCGCGCAGTAAGCTCGCAGTTCGGGGCAGCGCGTGCACGCAATGATGCGCCGGCGGATCTGGGCGAGGCTCGCCGAGCTGCGCGCTTGCCTGGGTAGCGTCGGGCTCTTGGTCAATCGTGTCGGGCTTCGAGCGGAGAACGGTCGCCGATCCACTGCGCGGGTTCGATCGTCCAATAGCGTGCGAGATTGTTGAGCGATGCGGCGTACTGCGAGCGCAGGCGCGTGAAGGACTGCCACGCCTCTGGGGCAGGCCGCACGGTGTATCCGGCCGCCGCAAGCCGCTCGCACGCGGTGGTGAACTCATGTTCCTCGACGAGCGTGAGCTCGGGTCCGGCGAGACGGAAGTAGTTGGCGACATCCGAGCAGAGATGCGTGCCGACGCTATGCGCAAGCGTCGCCTCGCCCGTGGGAAGCCGTTCGATGGTGGACACGACGAGCGTCGCGGCATCGAGCACGGCTCCGAGCGCCGCGATCCACGACATGCCCACGTGCGTAGAGCGGAAGTAGCAGAGCACGGGGTATGCGAGATGCGTCTCGAGCACGTCGGCCGCCCAATCTTGGGACTGCTCGAAGAAGCGGGGGAGGTCGTCTACGAGGTCAAGCTGCGCGTAGGTCTCGAGCAGCGCGAGCCCGGATGGCGGCGATCCGGCCTTCGCATCGAGCGTGACCGCGAAGACCTCTCGTTGGCGATACGAGTTGAAGAGCGAGAAGAGAAACGCGAGCACGACGGCGACTGTCGCAAGGCCAGTGGCGCCCGCGGCGAGCGAGACGGCGCGGGCCGCGCCGCCGGTGGCGACGATGTCGCCGTACCCGATCGTGAGCACGCTGGTCCCCGCGTAGTAGCTCGCCTCGAGAAGGTTCACGGGTACAGGGTGCATCTGATCGCGCAGACCCCAGATCAAAAGGCCATATCCGAAGATGAAGAACAGGAGCCACATCGCGAGCGTCACTACCACGGAAAGCGGGGCGAAGAACCCGAGGATGATCTCGCGCCGCTGTGGCGGCTGCGTGGCGAGGAAGAGCCTGCTCCACATCCGCCAGGAGTAGCGCCGAATGGCTGCGCTCAAGAGCAATCGGCTCGGCACCGGGCGTGGGACGAGCACCGACGCGAAAAGGTCGAAGAGCACCGCGACGATGAGGATCGTGCCCGCGGCGAGCGAGAGGGTCTGCGCCCACACCATGGCCCTTGTGATTCTCGGCGTCTGGCGAGCGACCTTGGCTTGGGCGCGGGCACAGGACGAGCGCGGCCCCCGTCGCCAAGTCGCCGCCCATGACCGAATTCTTGGGATACGACCACGTCGACACGCGAGTTCGCTCGATCGCAGCCGTCGAGCCGTTTTACGACCAGCTCATGTCGGCCCTTGGAATGCCGCGCAAGAAGTACTCGTACGTAGATCCAGCCGGTGAGTGGCGCGAGCCCTCTGCCGAGCACCCCTACAACACGGTGGAGTACTACGAGCCGCCGGCGGCCGGCGTCGTCGCCCGTTTCATCGGGTTCATCGAGGATGCGGGCATGCAGCCGACCCTGACGCGCATCGCGTTTCGCGTGGCAGCGCCGTTCGATGCAAGCTCTTGGGTCAGTTTTCTACAGCGCATCGGGGCGCGCACGATCGAGCCGTCGGTGTCCGACGAATATCCCGCGGTGTTCTTCGAGGATCCAAGCGGGACCAAACTCGAGGTCTGTGCGCGCAGGCCTCGCGTCGGCTAAGTCGCATGAAGGCAATGGTTCTGCGCGCGCCTGGCCCTATCTCGGCACCGCTTGCGCTCGAGGACGTGGATCTCGGCCCGCGCGCAAGCAGCGATATTCGCGTTCGGGTGCTGGCCTGCGGCGTGTGCCGAACCGATCTCCACATCGTCACGGGAGAGCTGCCGCCGAAGCATCCGTGGATCATCCCCGGTCATCAGATCGTTGGAGAGATCGTGGAAGCAAACGACCGCACGCGCGTCGGTAAGCGTGTCGGCGTCTCTTGGCTCGGCGGGGTTGACGGCACATGCCAGTTCTGCCGCTCGGGTTTCGAGAATCTGTGCGACCATCCGGTGTTCACGGGATACGATCGCAACGGCGGTTATGCCGAGTACGCAGACGTGCGCAGCGATTTCGCGCTCGATCTTCCGGTCGAGCTGGGCGTGCTCGAAGCTGCACCTTTGCTGTGCGCAGGGATCATTGGTTTTCGCGCGCTGCGCGTCGCGGGTGTGGCTCGGGGAGAACGGGTTGGGCTCTTCGGTTTTGGCGCGTCAGCGCATCTCGCAGCGCAGGTGCTGCGCCATTGGGAGTGCGAGATCTTCGTCTCGACGCGCGGCGCATCGCATCGGGCGCTCGCGCGCTCGTTCGGGGTGAGTTGGGTTGGCGACGCGACGGAAACGCCGCCAGAACGCCTCGATCGAGCCGTGACCTTCGCGCCGTCTGGCGACGTGGTGGTAGCCGCGCTCTCGTCGCTGCGCAAAGGCGGCGTCGTCGCGATCAACGCCATTCACCTGGACAAAATGCCGGAGTTCGACTACGACACGCTCTTATGGGGCGAGCGGCAGATCAGAAGCGTCGCGAACATGACGCGCGAGGATGCCCGTGATTTTCTGGCTCTCGCGGTCGACATCCCGATCGTCGCCTCGCTCAAGACGTTCCCGCTCGCGCAGGCGAACCAGGCGCTGCAGGCCGTCGCGGCGGATGCGGTCGACGGCGCTGCGGTACTCGTCCCCTAGCGCTGAACCCTACGAACACCCCATGCTGCGGCCGCAACTGTCGCAGACGTAGCACGCGCCGTTTCGCCGAGTGATCGCGCCGCACACGTCGCAGAGCGGCGCGTCTCCCATCAGCGAGGCCATCTGGGCCTCGCGTGACCGCAGCGCGTTCAGCTGGGCGGCGAGGGCTGGATCGACGGTGGCATTCGGAGCAGCCGTGACTGGTGAACGCTGCACGGAAGGCGCCTGCCCTTGGCGGCTCACCGCGACTTCATCCGCTGCTTGCTGCGCGTTGACTCGCGCTTCGAATTCAGCTTGTGCGTGCTCCTCGTGCGCGGTCTCGTCGACGTCTTTGTCCTCGGGCTTGATCTGGACGAAGTCCGTGCGCCCGAGATACTCCATGCCGAGCACGCGGAAGATGTAGTCGACCACGCTCGTGCAGTGCTTGATGTTGGGGTGGTCCACAAAGCCATTGGGCTCGAAGCGCGTGAAGACGAACTTATCGACGAACTCCTCGAGAGGAACCCCGTACTGCAAGCCGATGGAGACGGCGATGGCAAAGCAGTTCATCAGGCTACGGAACGAGGCGCCTTCCTTGTGGAGATCGACGAAGATCTCTCCAAGCGTGCCGTCCGCGTACTCGCCTGTCCGTAGGAACACCGTATGGCCTGCGATCTTCGCCTTCTGCGTCCAGCCGCGGCGTTTCGCGGGCAGACGGTTACGCTCGAGCGCCTGCGCCACCTTACGCTTGAAGTCCGTATTGGTAGCGTTGGCGAGGATGCGCTGAGCCGCGGCGAGGATCTCATCGGGACGCAGTTCCTCGGCACGCTGACGCCGCGCTTCATCGAGCTGCCGTGCGAACTCCTCAGACAACGCGAGTTGGCGGTCGTTGTCAACCGCGGTCTTGTCAGTGCCCTTGTTCGAAAGCGGTTGCGAGAGCTTCGAACCATCACGATACAAGGCAATCGCCTTGAGACCGAGATCCCAAGAGCGCAAATAGGTCTCCTTGATATCGTCGACGGTCGCTTCGTTGGGCAGGTTGACCGTCTTTGAGATAGCGCCGCTGATAAACGGTTGCGCCGCAGCCATCATGCGTACGTGGCCCATGTGGTGGATGAAGCGCCGGCCGAGCTTGCCGCATTTGTTGGCGCAATCGAAGACTGGATAGTGCTCCTCTTTGAGATGCGGAGCGCCTTCGATCGTCATCGTGCCGCAGATGTAGTTGTTCGCGGCATCGATCTCTTCGCGGTTGAAGCCAAGCGCGCGGAGCAGGTCGAAGTCTGGCGCAGTATACTGTTCGGGCACCATGCCGAGCCGCTGCAGCGTCTCCTCGCCAAGCGTCCACTGATTGAAGGCAAACCCGATCTCGAAGACGGTCGGAAGAGCCTTCTCGATCTTGAGCACGTCCTCGTTCGTGAAACCGCGTGCACGCAACGTTTCCGCGTTGATATACGGAGCACCGTACAGCGAGCCCGAGCCTTTCGCATATCGCACGATGTCGTCGATCTGCTCTTCGGTATAACCGAGATTGGCAAGGGCAGAGGGGATCGACTGATTGATGATTTTGAAATAACCGCCGCCGGCAAGTTTCTTGAACTTCACCAGGGCGAAGTCGGGTTCGATACCGGTCGTGTCGCAATCCATCAAGAGCCCGATGGTGCCTGTCGGCGCGATGCACGTCGCCTGCGCGTTTCGATAACCGTACTGCTCGCCAAGTTCGATCGCGTCGTCCCAGCACTCGCGAGCCGCCGCGAGCAGATAGGGTGGACAGAGGCTGGCGTCGATGCCCATCGGCACGACTGAAAGGCTCTCGTAATCGCCCGACGGCGCGTTGTAGGCAGCGCGCCTGTGATTGCGCATCACGCGCAACATCGGCTCTGCGTTCTCTTTGTAGCGAGGAAACGCGCCGAGTTCACGTGCCATTTCCGCAGAGGTCGCATACGATTCGCCGGTCAGAACCGCCGAGATCGCCCCCGCAATAGCCAATGCGCGCGGCGAGTCATACGGGATACCGGAGACCATCAACAACGTGCCGAGGTTGGCGTACCCCAAGCCCAGCGTCCGATACTCGTACGAGCGACGAGCGATTTCAGGACTCGGGAACTGAGCCATGAGAACGGAGATCTCAAGCACCATGGTCAGAAGGCGACATGCATGCCGGAAGGCTTCGACATCGAAAGTGGCCTTGTCGGCATCGTAGAATTTCATCAAATTGATGCTTGCCAGATTGCAACTGGAATCGTCGAGGAACATATACTCGGAGCAAGGATTGCTCGCACGAATCCTGCCGCCCGCCGGGCATGTGTGCCACGAGTTGATGATGTCGTCATACTGTACCCCTGGGTCAGCACACCCCCAGGCAGCTCTTGCGACTTGGTCCCAAAGGTCACGTGCGCGGACCGTGCGGGCGACTGTCTTGTCGCGCCGCCACAACAGATCCCAAGAGCCGTCGTTGCGAACCGCGTCGACAAACTTATCCGGTACGCGGACCGAATTATTCGAGTTCTGACCCGAAACTGTCGAGTAGGCTTCGCCTTCATACGAGCTATCGTAACCGGCGGCGATCAGAGCCGCGACTTTCTTCTCCTCGTCGACCTTCCAATTGATGAACTTCTGGATATCAGGATGATCCATGTCGAGGATGACCATCTTGGCCGCGCGGCGCGTGGTGCCACCGCTCTTGATCGCACCTGCTGCACGATCTCCCACTCGGAGGAATGACATAAGACCGCTCGACGAGCCGCCGCCCGAAAGCTTCTCTCCTTCAGCGCGGAGATTGGAGAAGTTCGACCCCGTACCCGAGCCGTATTTGAACAGCCGCGCCTCACGCACCCAAAGATCCATGATGCCGTTGTCGTTGACGAGATCATCCTCGACCGACTGGATGAAACACGCGTGGGGTTGTGGATGCGAGTAAGAATCCTTCGCGCGCACGAGCTCCTTCGTATCGGGATCCACGTAGTAATGGCCCTGCGCGGGGCCTGTGATCCCGTACGAATAGGCGAGGCCCGTGTTGAACCATTGCGGCGAGTTCGGCGCTGCCATCTGATGGATGAGCATGTAGCTCAGCTCGGCGTCAAATGCAGCCGCGTCTTCATCGGTGTCGAAATATTTGTAGCGCCGCCCCCAATCCGTCCAGCAGCCCGCCAGGCGGCGAACGACTTGGCGCGCTGACGTCTCGCGGCCTAACGTGCCGTCCGGCTGCGGTACGCCGGCTTTGCGGAAGTACTTCTGCGCCATGATATCCGTCGCGACTTGCGACCAATCGGCCGGCACCTCGATGTCGCGCATCTCGAAGACGACGGTACCGTCTGGCTCTCTGATCACAGACTCTCGACGGTCCCAGCGGACCTCGTCGAGCGGGTCGACACCGGTCTTGGTGAAGCGGCGCGGAATCTTCATTGCTGGATGGAAGCCTTTCTTACAAATGCGGTCTCTGAAGCGAATCCATAATCATACAGATGTTCGACGGGCGACAATTCACCCCTACCTATAGTGGTTATAGGGGTGGTAACCCACATTATATAGCGGTTAATCCTGGCTTGCAAGACTTTTTTCGAACGGCAGTTCGTTCAGCGGCAAACCCTTGCAAACCGGGCTTTGGCGCGACGTTCCCCAGAACTTGTCCACCGTTTATGCAGGCCTGTGGATGCTTTGGCACACGCCGGGTTCCGCGCTGCGATAAAAAGAACGGTGTCGCGTCGAACCACTGACCAAGATGCCAAAACGCCGCGCGAAACCAGATCGGACGAAGACGAAAAGGGCGCCTCGGGTGGCCACCGCACCTGCGCCTGCGACGCTTGGCATCGTCGTGCCGAGCAAGAACGGTCCCCGCCCGCCGCAAGCCCGCCATACAGTGCGCCTCGCCCTCGTGCAGTTCGCCCCGAGAAAGGGCCGCGTCGAGCAGAACTACGAGCGGATCGAACAGGTTTTCACAGCGCTTCGTCACGACAAAGAGGGCTTTCCGTCCGTCATCGTCTTCCCCGAAGCAAGCCTCTCGGGCTACTTCGTCGAGGGCGGCGTCGCAGAAGTGGCGCAAAAGCGAGCGACCGTCTTTCGGCGGTTGCAAGCTGCGGCCGGCCGCGCGTGCGGCCGCAAGCACCCGTCGTTTGACGTCGTGGTTGGCTTCTATGAAGATGATGAGGGCAAATTCTACAACAGCGCGATGTATGTGACCCTGGGCGAGCACCCGGCTATCCGCCACGTGCATCGCAAGATGTTTTTGCCGACCTATGGCGTTTTCGACGAGGAACGTTTCGTCTCGCGCGGGCGTACGATCGAAGCATTCGACACGCCGCACGGTCGCGCAGCCATCCTCATCTGCGAAGACGCCTGTCACTCCGTCGCAGTGACGATCGCCGCGTTGCGCGGCGCGCAGATCCTCTACATCCCAAGCGCGTCGCCGGGGCGCGGGCTTGAGGACGTGGAGCCCTCGAACGTCCGCATGTGGCGCGACATCATGCGGGTGGCGGCGGCAGAGCACGGCATTTTCATCGCGTATGCCGGCCTTGTCGGTTTCGAAGGCGGCAAGGGTTTCACGGGCGCCTCGAGGTTGATGGGTCCGTTCGGGGACCTTCGCGTGGAGGCGCCATTCGACGGCGCCGCCATCGTCCGCATATCCGTGTCGCTGCAGGACGTCAACGTCGCTCGCGCAGGACTTCCAGCGTTGGGCGACCTCGAGGCGAATCTCGCTGAGATCACGACGATGTTCGACGAAGAAGTCGCAAGCCGTCCATCCCGGCGCAAGGCAGCAAGATGAGACAGCAGTTCCCGATCGTGCATGCCGAGCCGCCGGAGGAAGAAGGGCTGGCGCTCGATCCAGCGCTCGCTGAACGGTGGCTCGTCAATTTCCTGCGCGACGAGATCATCGCGCGCCGCGGCATGCGCACCGCGATCGTCGGCGTCTCGGGCGGGGTCGACTCTGCGGTCGTCGCATTCCTTTGCGCGCGCGCTCTGGGACCTGCGAACGTCTACGGCGTACGGATGCCGTACCGCACGTCATCTGAGGAAAGCTTCCGGCACGGCGGCCTCGTCACGAGCGTCACGGGGATCAACGATGTCGTGCTCGACATCTCAGCCGCGGTCGACGGCTACCTGCAATACGAACCAGAGGCGAACGGCACGCGCCGAGGAAACGTCATGGCGCGCCAGCGCATGATCGTCCTCTTCGACCAGTCAGCCAAACACGAAGGCCTCCCCATCGGCACCGGAAACAAATCGGAGCGCCTGCTCGGCTATTTCACGTGGCATGCCGACGACTCGCCACCGATCAATCCGCTCGGTGACCTTTTCAAGACCCAGGTCTGGCAGCTCGCGCGCCATCTCGGCGTCCCCAAAGAGATCATCGAAAAGCCGGCGACAGCGGATCTCATCCGCGGGCAGACGGACGAAGAGGATCTTGGCATCACCTACGCGCGGGCCGATCGCATCTTGCAGCTCGCGCTCATGGGATACAGCGAAACCGATATCGTCAGTCGGGGCTTTTCGCAAGCAGATGTGGCGCTCGTGATGCGTAAGGTGAACGCCACGCACTGGAAGCGGCACTTGCCGACGACAGCCATGGTGTCGACGACCGCGATCAACGAGTTCTATCTCCGGCCGGTGGATTATTGAGATGCCGATCAAACTCGGACACGTAGGTCACTTCGGCTTAGCGGTCCGCGACCCGCACAAGAGCGCGCGCTGGTGGACGAAAACGCTAAACCTTCGCCTGGAGTTCGAATTTCCGAGCGGCGTCGTCGTAGGTAACGATAACGTCGACATCGCGCTCATGAAGGGCGTTCCAGCTCCGAAGACACTGGAACACATGTCGTTTCACTTGCGGAGCATGCGCGAGCTGCGCGCCGCGCTTGCTGAGCTGAAGCGCAAGAAGGTCGAGCTGGAAGATCCGGGCGATGAGATCGGTCCCGAAGCTCCAGGATCGAAGAACATGGGACTTTGGTTCAGAGACCCGGACGGCTATCGCTGGGAATTGTCCGTGCTCGTCAAGACCAGCCCCGCGCGGAAACGCAAAAGCCGTAAAGGAAAGCGAGGGTAACCGCATCTCCCGATATCTGCACACCTCGATCTTCGTCAACGACATGGCTCAGTCGATCGACTTCTACACGAAGAAGCTCGGGCTGAAGCTGCTCGACCAAGCGCACTACGAAGGCAACGCCGATATGGCGTTCGTCGGCAAGGATTGGGATTCGTACATCGAGCTCGTCTATGACCTCGAGGAGCACCCGCCATACGAGCTTGGTAACCGGTACGAACACCTCGCGCTGGAAGTCGACACCGACCTGGACACCCTCTGCAAGCAGCTCGCGGCGCAAGGCGTCAAGATCTTGAAAGGCCCGAAGAAGTCACCTGGCGGAACGCGTTCGATCGCGTTCATCGAAGATCCCAACGGCATCCCGGTGGAATTGCTCGAGCCCAAGCGTCGGAACGCCGGCGGTTCTTGAAGGACGATGCCTAGCGCCGAGATCATCACCGTCGGCACCGAGCTGCTCTTGGGCCAGCTCGTCGACACGAACACGGCCACGATCGCCGCTGCGCTCGCCGACATCGGCGTCGATGTGTTCCGCGAGACCTCCGTCGGCGACAATGAAGCGCGCATCGCCCAAGCGGTGACAGACGCGCTCGGTCGTGCAGACGCCGTGATCTGCTCTGGCGGACTCGGACCCACGGTCGACGACCTGACCCGCGAGGGCATTGCGGTCGCCACGGGCACCGAGCTCGTGCTCGATGCGGAAGTAGTAGAAGATCTACGGGCGTTCTTCGCGAGTTTCGGGCGCCAGATGTCACCCAACAACGTGCGTCAAGGGATGTTCCCTAAGGGCGCGCTCGTTCTGGAGAATCCTAAGGGCACGGCGCCAGGATTCGCCTTGAAAGTCGGCCAGAAGATCGTCGTCGCGATGCCGGGTCCGCCGCGAGAGATGGAGCCGATGCTCAGGGCGCACGTGCTGCCGTTGCTCGTCGAGACGTTCGGATTGCGCGAAACGCTGGTCACGCGGGTCTTGCGCACCACCGGCGTTTCGGAGTCGGAGATCGACAACAAGATCGGTGATCTGTTCCGCGCCGGGGTGAATCCGAGCATCGCCGTGCTCGCGCATGTCGGTGAGGTCCACGTCAAACTGACGGCAAAAGCGCCGACCAAAGAAGCGGCAGCGGCCTTGATCGATCAGTTGGAAGCCGAGATCCGACGGCGGCTCGGCGATTGCATCTTCTCGTCAGATGGTGCATCGCTCCCAAGCGTCCTAGGAGCGTTGCTGCGCTCCCGCGGCTGGACGATAGCTACGGCGGAATCGTGCACGGGCGGCTTGATCGCCTCGATGCTGACGGCCACGCCCGGCGCGTCCGACTACTACCGGGGCGGCGTGATCGCGTACTCTAATGAAGCGAAAATCGCGCTGCTCGACGTGGCAGCCTCGACCATTGAAAGCAATGGGGCGGTGAGCGAGGAGGTCGCCTCGGCGATGGCGCTCGGCGCTCGAGCGGCATTCCGTGCGGACATCTCCATAGCGGTGACCGGCATCGCCGGACCGACCGGAGGAACCGAGGCTAAACCGGTAGGTCTTGTGTACGTCGCGGTGGCTGCGCAGGACGGTCGCTTGGAGACTCGGCGGTTGCAAATCTCCGGCGACCGGGAGAGCGTTTCGCGGCGTGCCTCGTTTGCCGCGCTCATGTTGGCATGGCGTACCGTCCGTGGCACCCGCGACGACGCGACCGCCGCGAAGGTGTAGCTACCCTGCCTTTGAGGTTTCTTTCAGCTTTTGATAGCCAAGCGATGCGCTGGATCAGCGCGAGCGAGCCGATGACCGTACTGAGGGAAAAAGAGGCGTCATAGCGCTCTCGAATAGAGCGATTCACGCTCTCACGAAAGGCGATCAGCTACCGTGATACCCAAGCTCGCAAGTCACTTCGGAACGTTCACCATCGTGCGCGTGGCGCTTTGCGTCGCGCTGCTCACAGGCTGCAGCGGCGGCGGTGGTTCGAGCGTGAACTCAAGTCCGACGAGTCCGCCCAACGAGTGCGGCTCGGCGGCCGCTGCGATCTCGTCCCAGGGGATGATGGGATTGCACTTCCCGGCAGCGACTCGGTCAGATGAGGAAACCGGATTGGTCGCTGTCCGCTTCGCACGCGGCCAGATCTCGACAGAAGCGCTCGCGAAACTTTCCGCGTTCTCGGCGCACCAGTTGACCGAACCGAATGCGCAAGGCGCGGCGACGTTCAGCATTCCTATCGGAAGTAGACCTGAAGATGTCGCCGCTGCATTGCAGCACGTCAGAGGTGTTTTGGCGGCGGGGCCTGTCGTCGTGCGCCACGCACTCACGACACCCGATGACCCGCTCTTCAGCAACTCCTTCCCAGCCCCGACGCAGTGGGATTTCTTCACGATCGGAATGCCCAACGCGTGGGGCATCACTGAGGGGTCGTCAACGGTGCGCATCGCGATCATCGATACCGGCTACGACTTCAATAACCCTGACCTCGTCAATAAAGTTCTGCCGGGCGGATCGATCGTCTACGATCAGGGAACAGGCCTTGTGGACACCCGGCCCGGATGCGACACCGCGCAAGATAAAGACGGTCACGGGTCTGACGTCAGCGGCATCGCCGCGGCCCAGACCGATAACGCCACACTCGTCGCCGGTGTTGGGTGGAACTCCGAACTGCTCGAAGCGCGGGTGTTCCCGTATGGCAACAACACGGGCGCTGCGACGATCGACATCGCCGCCGGTATCAACTGGGCGGTTGAGAACGGCGCGAGCGTGATCAATCTGAGTTTGGGCGGCGCCACTCCTGACCCGGTCTACGAAGAACCAGCGGTCGCGCAAGCGATCTCCGATGGCGTCGTGGTCGTGGCCGCAGCAGGCAACGACGGTACGGACACGATCGACTACCCTGCTGCCGATCCGGGTGTGATCGCGGTCGGCGCATCGGCGAACTGCAACGACACGAAGAACGAACCTGGAACAGGTAACGAGTGCGTCGCCTCCTACTCGAACTACGGCTCGCAGCTCTCCGTCGTCGCACCCGGCGGCGATCCGGACTCACAGCAGCAGATGTGCACCACCGAGGCGTGCATCGACTTCTTGCAATGGATCGAGAACCTCGACAGCACCGAAGGACCGTTCAACGAAACTGTCGGCCTCTTCGCGGGAACGTCGCAAGCGACGCCACACGTCACCGGTACGGTCGCGTTGATGTTCGCCATCGATCCAACATTAACTCCGCCGGAGGCGCTCTCGATCATCAAGTCGTCAGCCGACAACATCGACGATCCGCATCAAGGCTCGGGCCGGCTCGACAGCTTCAAGGCGTTGCAGGCGACGCCGTAGACGAAGGACCTCGCTCCTACGTGCGGAATTGCATAGTGTGATTCGGAGGTTGCTTTGGCGACGCTGTCGCCATCACAATCTGACTGCTGATCGGCCGGCTGACGCCGGCCGGTTGCGCGTGAGCACGTCACGCAGTTGAAGCGCACCTCGCTGTCGCGTGTCCTCGGACTCTCCGACCTCTCCATCTTGTCCTCGGCTAGCATGGCGCCGGCCTATTCGATCGCGTCCACCTTCGGACTGATGGTGGCAGTCGCAGGCGCCGGGGCCGTGATGTCGCTCGTGGTGCTGACGATTCCGATCGTGTTCATCGCGATCGCCTTCCACCGGCTGTGTGAAGAGCGTTCCGACGCAGGCTCGACCTATGCGTGGTCGCGCTTGGCGTTCGGCTACCGCTCCGGCGCCTTCGCCGCCTGGATTGTCGTCCTGTCGTATTTCTTCGCAGCCGTCGCCGCGGTCGTGCCTGCCGGCGTGTACACGCTCGAGCTCTTGGCGCACTTCGGGTTGGTGCCGGGTGCGTGGGTGAATGACGCTCCCGCAGTCGCCATCGCCGGTAGCACGTGGGTGCTCGTCGCGAGCGCGCTCTTGATCGGCGGCGTTCGCCCCACCGCGCGCGCCTCAGGTCTCTTTTTGGGCCTCGAGATCGCGGCGCTGTTGCTCTTCGCCTGCATCGCGTTCATGCACAAGCCGGTGCCGCACAGCGCGACGGGTCATCTCTTCACGCTCGGCAGCGGCGGCTTCGAGGGCTTTTTGGCCGCGATGGTCCTCTCGATCTGGGTGACAGACGGCTGGGAGGTCTCCACCTACACCTCTGAAGAGAACTCCGGCACGTCGCGCCAGCCTGGACTCGGTGGCATCTACGGACTGGTGGCGACCGTCATCCTCATCTTGATCTGCATGATCGCATACTTGCGCGTCGGCGATCTCGCGGGCATCTCGAATCAGGCAGCCGACACGCTGGCGTACGTCGCCAACCAACTCGGTGGCGGATGGAAAGAGATCGTCATGGTCATGACGGTGCTCGTCTCCACGGCTGCGACGTTGTGGACGACCCAGCTCGGCATCTCCCGCGGCGTTTTCTCGATGGCGCGCGATGCGGTCTTCCCGCGCGCGCTCTCAGCCGTGCACCCCAACTATGGCACCCCGCACTTGAGCATCCTCGCGGTGAACATCGGCGTACTCGTCGTTACCTTGCTCATGGGCTTTGCCCCGTCGGCGAAAGACGCGCTGCTCGAGGTCGTCAACGCCTCATCCATCTTCTTGGGCCTCACGTTCATCCTCACGGGGCTCTCCTGCGTCGTGCATTTCCGTCGCAAAGGCTTTCCGCTCACCGACATGACCCGCATCGTATTGCCCGCGATCGGCACGATCGCCGTGACATATCTGCTCGTCAAGAATTTCTTCTCGCAGACGCACGAGGACCAAGCCATCGCGCTCGTCGGCGTCGGCATCGGTGTGGTCTTCGCCCTGTTGCAGCGACTGCCGCGGGCCGCGTTGCCGGACAGCCGGGTCCCCGCCTCTTAAGACACACCCCGCCGCGCTCTCCAAAGGCGCGAAAGTCGCGCCTGCCGAACCAACGCCGGTACGAACCATTTCCCGGAGGTCCAGCCGTGGCACGTCCCATGACCCAGACCGAGAAGATCCTCGCCGCCCACGCAGGCAAAGCAGAGGTCTCTCCCGGCGATATCATCTCGATCGACCTCGATCTCGTGATGGCGAACGAGCTCTCGGCTGCGGTCGCGATCACCGAGTTCCGCAAGATCAAAGGCGCTACAAAGGTCTGGGATCCGTCGAAGATCGCGCTCGTCCCGAGCCACTTCACGCCGAACAAAGACATCGCGACCGCCACCCTCTCCAAGATGATGCGGGACTTCGCCACCGAGCAGCACATCGAGAACTACTTCGAAGTGGGCCGCGGCGGCATAGAGCACGTCGTGCTGCCGGAGAACGGCATGGTCGGCCCCGGCGAGACGATCATCGGGGGCGACAGCCACACGACCACGTACGGCGGCATCGGCGCGTTCGCGACCGGTGTCGGGTCGACGGACATCGCCGCAGCTTTTGCGCTCGGTGAGATGTGGTTACGAGTCCCGGCCACCACGAAAATCGTGTACGAAGGAAGCCTGCGGCCTTTCGTGTCGGCGAAGGACCTCATCTTGCGCACGATCGGCGAGCTCGGCGTCGACGGCGCCATCTACGGAGCGCTCGAGTACACGGGTCCCGTCGTCCGCGATCTACCCATCAGCGGCCGGTTCACGATGGCCAACATGGCGATCGAGGCCGGCGCGAAGAACGGCATCTTCCCGGTCGACGCCGTGACCGAAGCCTATTGCGCCGCCGTCGGCAAGAAGAACTACACGGTGTATTCTTCAGACCGCGATGCGACCTACGAACGCACCGTCGTCATTGACTGCTCGAAGGTCGAGCCCCAAGTGGCCATGCCGTGGCTTCCGGAGAACACGCGCAATGCGTCGGAGCTCGGCGAGATCGCGATCCATCAAGCCGTCATCGGGACGTGCACGAACGGTCGCATCGAGGACATGCGCCAAGCGGCCGAGATCCTTAAGGGCCGCAAGGTCCATCCGAGCGTGCGCGCGATCGTCATTCCCGGAAGTCAGAAAGTCTACTCGCAATGTCTGAAGGAAGGCCTCACCGAGATCTTCATCGATGCGGGCTGCGTCGTCTCGACGCCCACGTGCGGCCCGTGCGTGGGCGGTCACATGGGCGTGCTCGCCGACGGCGAGCGCTGCATCTCCACGACCAACCGTAACTTCCGCGGCCGCATGGGCCACGTGAAGAGCGAAGTCTACCTGACGGGGCCTTATGTCGCGGCGGCCTCAGCGGTGGCGGGGCACATCACGAGCCCCGAACTCCTCGCCGCTCCGGTGAAGGCGAGCGCATGATCCTCAAAGGCACGGCTCACAAGTACGGCAAGAACGTCGACACGGACGTCATCATCCCCGGGCGCTACTGCAACCTCATCGATCCGGTGGAGCTGGGCAAGCACGCGCTCGAAGACCTCGATGCGAATTTCGTCAAGAAAGCCAAGCCCGGCGACCTGATCGTGGCCGACACGAACTTCGGTTGCGGCTCGTCGCGCGAGGTGGCGGCCGTCGCTCTCAAAGGAGCGGGCGTGGCCGGCGTGGTGGCCAAGTCGTTCGCACGCATCTTCTATCGCAACTGCATCAACACCGGCCTGCCGATCTTCGAGTGTCCTGAGGGCGTCGACGGTATCGCCGACGGCGACACGATTACGGTCGATGCCGCGAAGGGGACCATCCGCAACGAGACCACCGGCAAAGAGTTCAACGCGACTCAGTTCCCCAAGTTCATGCAAGATCTCATCGCTCGCGGCGGGCTGCTGAAATACGTCGAAGAGCGCTTGAAGGAAAAAGCCGGCGCGTCGGACCGCGCCTAAGGCGAAACGTTGTCCAAGACCTATCGCATCGCAGTGATCCCCGGCGACGGGGTCGGCCCCGAGGTGACCGCGCAGGGTCTGGCTGTGCTCGCCCGCGCCGCGCAACTTTTCGATTTCCGTTACGAGACCACTGAGTTCCCGTTCGGGTCCGAGCACTATCTGGCGACGGGCGAGCTGCTGCCTGAAGGCCAACTCGACCGCTTCCGAACCTACGACGCGATTTTGCTCGGCGCGATCGGTGACCCACGCCTGCCGCCCGGGCTCGTCGAGCGCGGCGTGATCGCGGCGATCCGTTTCGGCCTCGACCTTTACATCAACTTACGACCAATCAAGCTCTACGCGGAGCGTCTCTGCCCGATCAAAGGCAAGACGCCGGCTGACGTGGACATGATCGTCGTCCGCGAGAACACAGAAGACCTCTACACCGGCATGGGCGGCTACTTCAAGCGCGGCACGCCCGACGAAGTGGTGATCGCGAATCAGATCTTCACGCGCAAAGGTTGCGAGCGCGCCGTGCGCTACGCGTTTGCGCTCGCGGCTTCCCGGAACAAGCGCAACAAGCTCACGCTCGTCGACAAAGCGAACGCCATCGAGGTGCAGGGGCTGTGGCGGCGCACGGTCGAGGAGGTGGCGCACGACTTCCCAGGCGTGTCGTTCGAATTCGCCTACGTCGACGCCGCGTGCATGTGGATGGTGAAGAATCCCGAGTCGTTCGACGTCATCGTGACCCCGAATCTCTTCGGCGACATCCTTACGGACCTGGGCGCAATCGTGCAAGGCGGCATGGGAATCGCCGCATCCGGGAACATCCACCCAGGCCAGGTGTCGCTCTTCGAGCCGATCCACGGCTCGGCACCCAAGTATAAAGGCCGCAACGTGGTCAGCCCGATCGCCGCCATCGCTGCGGTCGGCATGCTTCTCGACTACATCGGCGAAGCGCGCGCGGCGCACGCCATCGAAAACACCATCGCTGGTCTCTTGTCGAGCGAACGCATCCCGTCGCTCGATGCGACGAGCGGTCTGGGAACCGACCAGATCGGCGCGATGGTTTGCACAGAACTTGCTCGCGAGCCGTCGCTCGCCGGGGTGAAAAGGACATCATGAAAAACGGAAAGTCGGTCGTCATCGTCAACGGCGCGCGAACGCCCTTCGGGAACTTCGGGGGCGTGCTGCGCGATGTGACCGCCATCGACCTCGGCGTGGTCGCGGCCAAAGCGGCGATGCACCGCAGCGGCGTCGCGCCCGAGAAGATCGACCAAGTCATCTTCGGCAACGTCATGCAGACCAGTGCAGACGGCATCTACGGCGCGCGGCATGTCGGTTTGAAGTCCGGTTGTCGCATCGAGACGCCGGCGCTGACCGTCAACCGCCTGTGCGGCTCCGGATTGCAGGCGATCATCAGCGGCGCCGAGCAGATTTTGCTTGATCAGGCTGAGTACGTGCTCGCGGGCGGCATGGAGAACATGAGCCAGGCGCCACACGTCATCCGCGGCGCCCGCTGGGGCTTGGCGCTCGGCCAGGGCAAGCTTGAAGACTCGCTTTGGGAAGGCCTGACCGACACCTACAACAACATGCCCATGGCCATCACCGCAGAGAACTTGGCACGCCAGTACGAGATCAGCCGCGAGGCGTCGGACGCGTTCGCGCTGCGCTCGCATCAGGCAGCCGTGCAGGCGAGTGAAGACGGGTTTTACGCGCAGGAGATCGCGCCGGTGGAAGTGGCAGGGCGCAAGGGGCCTGTCGTCATCGACCGTGATGAAGGTCCGCGGCCCGACACCTCAGCGGAGAAGTTGGCCAAACTTTCGCCGCGCTTCCTCAAAGACGGCGTCGTGACCGCCGGCAACGCGAGCGGCATCACCGACGGCGCCGCAGCGGTCGTGCTCACGACCATGGAGCGCGCCGAACGAGACGGCCTGCATCCGCTCGGCCGTCTGCTCGGTTGGGCCAGCGTCGGCGTCGACCCGGACATCATGGGCATCGGCCCCGCGTTTGCCATTCCGCAAGCGCTCGTCCGCGCCGATCGCGATCTCGATCAGATCGATCTCTTCGAGATCAACGAAGCCTTCGCGCCCCAAGTGCTCGCCTGTGTCGACGAGTTGCATCTCGACACGGAGAAGCTCAATCCGAACGGCGGCGCCATCTCGCTCGGCCACCCACTAGGAGCGAGCGGCGCGCGCTTAGCCTACACGCTGCTCCACGAGCTCGGCCGTCGCAAGAGCAAGCTCGGCGCAGCGAGCGCGTGCATCGGGGGCGGGCAGGGTATCGCCGCTATCTTCGAAGCGCTGTAGAGGCCGCTAAACCGCGACGTCAGGCGCCTGTGAAGTTCGGCGGGCGCTTCTCGAGGAAGGCTTTCGTGCCTTCGCGCGCATCGGCGCTCACAGCCACCGCGCCAAACGCCTCGGCCTCAATCTCAAGCGCGGCGTGCAGGTCCGTTTGCAGACCTTTGTGGATGACGCGCTTCGTCGCCTCGATGGCGAGCGGCGCCTTGCTCGCGATGAGGCCGGCGATGCGCTTGGCCTCGGTCATGAGCTGGTCGGGTGGAACGACGCGCTCGATGAGGTTCGCGGCTTTGCCCTCTTCGGCCGAGATCATGTCGCCTGTGAGCAGCAGATACGACGCCATCCCTTGACCGACGAGACGCGGCAAGCGCTGCGTGCCGCCGAACCCGCCGATGATGCCGAGCGACACCTCCGGTTGTCCGAGTCTAGCCGAGGACGACGCGATGCGGATGTCGCCTGCCATCGCGAGCTCGAGGCCACCACCGAGGGCGAAGCCGTTGATCGCCATGATGATCGGAAGACGCGAGTGCTCGAGACGCTCGGTGATGCGATGGCCCGCGCGCGCCTTCTGTGTGGCGCTCTCCGTATCGCGGAGCGCCGCGAGCTCGCCTATGTCAGCGCCTGCGACGAACGCCTTGTCGCCGCTCCCGGTCATGATAACGCAACGGACCGAGCGATCCGCTTCGAGATCGTCGAACACCGCCAGGAGCTCCTCGAAGACTTTGGCGTTGAGCGCGTTGAGCGCTTTGGGCCGGTTGATGGTAATGATCGCCGTCGGGCCGTCGCGGTCGACGAGCAGCGTCTCGTAGGGCATCAGCCTCTCCTCACAGCGCGCAAGCGCGCCGGCGTCGTGTGGGTGGGGTCAGGATTTGGGATACTCGTAAAAGCCTTTGCCGCTCTTCACGCCGTGAAAACCCGCGAGTACCATGCGCTTAAGCAGCGGCGGCGGCGCCATGAGCGGATCTTTGAACTCGTCGAACATGATCTCGGCGATGAAATAGGTGGTGTCGAGCCCGACGAAGTCGAGCAACGTGAGCGGTCCCATGGGATGGCCGCAGCCGAGCTTCATCCCCTCATCGATATCCTCTTTCGTGGCCAATCCCGACTCGTACATGCGGATCGCGTAGAGGAGGTACGGCACGAGCAAGCGGTTCACGATGAATCCGGGCGTGTCTTGGGCCAAGATCGCTTTCTTGCCGAGCTTCGCTGCGACAGCGAAGAGCGTGTCGATCGTCTCCTGGCTCGTTACGATCGTCTTGACGATCTCCACGAGCTTCATGATGGGGACCGGGTTGAAGAAGTGCATACCGGCGATCTGCTTCGGACGTTTCGTGACCGAAGCCATCTCGATCACGCACAGACTCGAGGTGTTCGAGCAGATGATGGCATGCGGCGCTAGCAGCGCGTCGAGTTTCTTGAACAACTCCTTCTTGGCGGGCATGTTCTCGACGATCGCCTCGATGACGAGATCGCTCGAACGCAGATCCTCGATCTGGGTCGTGGGCTTTAGCCTCGCGAGCGCGGCGTCGCGCGCCTCGGCCGACAACGTCGACTTCTCCACGAACTTGTCGAGCGATTTGCGGATGCGCGCCATGCCGCGGTCAAGCGCGGCCTGATCCGCCTCGAGGACCACGACGTCGTAGCCGGCAGTCGCCGCGACTTGCGCGATCCCGGAGCCCATGAGCCCGTTGCCGCAGACCCCGATGCGTTGAATCTCTGGCATGAACCGTCGCCTTTCTATGGTCGTGGGGCGATTTTCAATCGCCCCCTACATCTCGCGCGTGGGGCGATTTTCAATCGCCCTCTAGATCTTGCACGTGGGGCGATATGCAATCGCCCCCTACATCTAAGAGGGGCGATAGGGAGGGAGCTCGCAGCGCAGGGGGCGGTCCTTGCGATAGCCCAGCGCGTATTCTCCGTGCACGAGTTTTTGGATCTCCCTCGAGCCCTCGTAGATGACCGCTCCGCGCGCGTTGCGCAGGAAGCGAGCCACCGGATATTCGTCGGAAAAGCCGTAGGCCCCGTGGATTTCGAGTGCGTCGTCGGCGGCCTTGTTGGCAGCGTCGCAGGCGAACCATTTCGCGAGCGCGGTCTCG
The DNA here is from genome assembly GCA_035622315.1 of Candidatus Acidiferrales bacterium. GTDB lineage: Bacteria > Vulcanimicrobiota > Vulcanimicrobiia > Eremiobacterales > Eremiobacteraceae > JAJPHJ01. The sequence goes on from DASPVP010000112.1 coordinate 22,550, forward strand.
CGCGTGTTCCGCATGCCTTCGTTCTTCATCCATCCGGAGCGCAGATACAGCAGGCGCGCGACATCGTAGCTCGCCGTCATGTTCGCGATCATCTCTTGGATGAGCTGGTGCCGGCCTATCGGCACGCCGAAAGTGGAGCGCTCGTTCGCGTATTTCACCGATGCGTCGAGACAGGCGCGCACGAGGCCCGTCGCGCCGGCGGCGACGGTGAAGCGTCCATTGTCCAAGCAGGCCATGGCGATGTGGAAGCCCTCGCCCTCGCGGCCTAACAAGCCATCCGCCGGCACGCGCAGATCGTGGAACGAGAGGCCGCCGGTGTCGCCTGCTCGCACGCCGTATTTGTGCTTGATGGCAAACGTGTGCAAGGCGGAACCAGCGCTCGCGCGATCGACGATGAAGGCGCTCAAGCCACGTTTGCCTGCGCTCGGGTCGGTCTTGGCGAAGACCAAGAACAAGCCGGCCTGCGTGGCGCACGAGATCCACAGTTTTGATCCGTTGAGCACGTAGCCGTCGCCCTCACGGCGCGCGGTGCTGCGGATCGCGCCGACGTCGGAACCTGCGTCCGGTTCGGTGAGGCCGAAGGCGCCGAGCAGCTGACCGCTCGCGAGCGGACGGAGGTAGCGCTCTTTTTGCTTGTCCGTGCCCCATTGGTAGATGCCGCATCCGGCAAGTCCGATGTGCACCGACATCATCGTGCGCAGCGAGGTGTCGCAGTACTCGAGCTCCTCGCAGATGAGTCCCAGCGTGACGTAGTCGAGACCGGCGCCTCCATAACGCTCGGGGAAGGGCACGCCTACGACGCCTTGACGCGCCAGCTTGCCGAACGCATCGGGCAATGGGACCGCTTCGCTTTCGCAGCGCCCCACGTCCGGCTGGATCTGAGCGGCGAGGAACGAGCGCACGTTCGCGACGAGATCGCGCTGCTCGGTCGTGAGCGCAAGATCGATCAAAGGCACCTCCGGCGGCCGTTGAGGTTTGCCGCGGGTGGCATCCACTCCCTCGCCGAACGCGGGCCCGCATGCGAGCGCGCATCCGCGCCGTCAACCCGATCCAAGCGACCCGCTGCATCGCCGCGCTGGCGCTCGCGTGCGTCGCGTGCGCCGCATGCACGAGAGTGTCGACCTCCACGGGCCGGCCGGAACAGGCCGGCCTACCTGGTGTCCTGCGGATCTCCGACATCTCCGACCCGTCGACGCTCAACCCGATGTTCAGCGGGGCAGACATCGCATACCAGCTCTCTGCGTTCACCCTCGAATATCTCGTGCAGCTCGACGACCAGGGCAGGGTGGTCCCTGTCCTCGCCGTCCGGGTGCCGAGCGCCGAGAACGGCGACGTGAGCAAGGACGGCCTCACCGTTACCTACCACCTGCGGCACGGCGTGCAGTGGTCGGACGGAGCACCGTTCGGCGCCCAAGACGTCATCGCGTCGTGGCGACAGGTCATGAACCCGCGCAACAACGTCATCATCCGCGAGGGGTACGACGCGATCGCGAGCATCGACGCGCCTGACAACTACACGGTGGTATTGCATCTGCGCCACCCGTACGCGCCGATGCCTACGCGCTTTTTCTCTGGCATCCAAGAAGGGCCCATCGCGGTCATGCCAGCGCACGTGATCGCGGGTCAAAGCGATCTCAACCGTGCCGCGTTCAACGCCGCGCCGATCGGGACCGGGCCGTTCGTGCTCAAGTCGTGGGAACGCGGCGGCCGGATGACCTTCGTCGCCAACCCCCACTACTGGGGCGGAAAGCCACAACTTCAAGAGGTCGTCTTCCAAGGACAG
>DASPVP010000113.1:0-21226 GCA_035622315.1 Candidatus Acidiferrales bacterium
TTCCAGCCCTCCGTCAACACCTATCGCGAGGCGAGCACCGTGCCCGACATCCACATCATCTGGAACAACATGAACGGGTACGAAGGCATCGGCTTCAACCTCACCCACGCGCCGCTCGGCGACAGGCGCGTCCGCTTGGCCGTCGCTTCGGCCATCGATAAGACGCAGATCGTGCGCGCGCTGACGAGCGGTCAGGAGAAGGTCGCGACCGAGGATCTGCCCGACTGGCTGTGGGCCTTCAACCCAGCCGCGATTCCACCGGCGTTCGACCCTGCGCGAGCCAAAGCGCTCCTCGCGCAGGCGGGTTACATCATCGGCAGCGACGGCGTGGCGCGGCGCAATGGAATCCCCCTCCATCTCGAGTTCGTCTCGGACACGTCGACCTTAACGCATCGCAAGCTCGTGGTGCTCGTGCAGGCCATGCTCAAGAACGTCGGCATCCAAACCGACGTCAAGCTCTACCCCTTGGACATCCTCTACGCGCCTGCGGGCATGGGCGGCATCATGCACCGCGGCCAGTTCGACCTCATCACCTTGCCATGGTACGCGGGCATCGACCCAGACAACTCCTCCCAGTTCTTGTGCGAAAACCAGCCGCCCTATGGCTACAACGATACCCACTACTGCGTGCCGGAGATGCAGGCAGCCCAGGCACGCGCGTTGTCCTCATACGACCTGCGGGTGCGCACGCAAGCGTATCACGAGATCGAAGCGATGCTCGCGCGCGACAACCCGATCGTCTTCTTGTGGTGGACCCGTCAGCAAGAGCTGATCAGCGTCGACTTCAAGGGGTTCGACCCAAACCCGGTGCTCGAGTCCTGGAACGCTTGGCAGTGGAGTATCTAGAGGGCCGCGCCTACGACGCGGATGCACCGAGATAGTTGTTCATGATCTCGCCCGCGTCGAGCACGCGCGGATAGATCGCCACTTCGTCAAGGCCGCCGGTCAAGAAGCTCTTCAAATCGCGGGTCCCAAAGCGCAGCGGCGAGAGCCCGTGCGCAGGATGGATGTTGTACGTCGCGTAGCGCGCGCCCGGAGACTTGGCGGGGTTTCCGCGGAGCACGCCGTTCTTGTAGATGGAGACGCCGGCGTTCGGATCGCTCGCGTCGCCCGGGTCGAAACACGCGACCACGTGGATCCAGACTCCCTGCTCGAGGACGTCTTGGAAGTACGCGCCCGTCCCTAGGCTTTCCGCGTGCGTGGTGCTCGTGAGATTCCAGACATACGCCGAGATGCGGTTGGGCCGCGTCGGCGAGTCCTGGCTGTAAAACCGAAACCCCCATTCGAAAGAGCCGTATTCGCCCTTACCGAGCCAGTGGATGTACTTCTGATCGGTCTCACCCGTGAACACGAGCTGGTCCGGACGCATCCACACCTCAACCGTCATCCCTTGGCCGCTCGTCGCCTGGCTGAACGCATAGCTGTCCGGCACCTCGACGTAGGCTGTCGTGCCGTTGAGGCCGATGGACGAATCCGGCTCGCTATGGATCGCACCTGGCTGACCGAGAATGACGCCGCCTTTGTAGGTCCCGTCGCGCCCGAAATGCGTGAAGTCGTGAGCCACGAGACCCGTGCGTTCTTCGAACCGCCAATAGCTGACTGGGTTTTTCGCGAGAACGCGAGCGGAGTAGGTCCGCGCCGCTGCGGCAGCGAGCATCGGCTTGCCGAGCGCGACCATCGAGCCGGCTGCTCCCAACATGCCGAGCATGTCACGTCGCGTGTGCAAACCCATCGCTCCTCCTTATGGACAGATTAACCCGGCGGGCGAATCTTCAGCGGTTGTTCAGGTGGACAGGGTACGTTGAGCATCCGAACAGGGCGCATCTTAGGGAGGTATCTATGAAGGTTTCTCACCATTTGGCGACGCTCGGTCTCGTCGCCTTGGGCGCTTTGGTGATGGGTTGCGCTAGCCACTCGACGGCTGCTTTGCCGGGACCGGCGGCCCCTCTCGGCAATCCGGTCGGGGCAACCGGAACGCAAGCGGCCCACGCGCAAGCGTTGGCGAGCTCCGACGCCGATCTCCGAGAGGACAGCGATAGTCAGTCCGTGCTCAAGCACCTCGGCGACCTGACGACGATCGGCTCGACTGTCGATCCTGTGAACGGCGACGTCAATCCATACGGTCTCGACATCGCGCGTTCGAGTGCAGGCTTGCTCCAAGCCGGCGACCTCGTCGTGTGCAATTTCAACGACGCGGCGAACGTGCAGGGTACCGGAACCACGATCATCGCCTTGCATCCGCATCCTGGTGCCTCGCCCATCCACATCGCGCAGGCGAGCGTGCTGACCGGCTGCGACGCCCTCGCGCTGGCGGACAACGACTTCATCTGGAACGCAGCCTTTGCCACGGACGACAACCCGATCTTCTCTCCGAGCGGCGTTCTCGAGACCACGCTTGGCAACGGGCCGTTCCACGGCCCGTTCGGGCAGGCGTTCGCGCCCGCGAGCGGCCCATTCGGCGTCGCTGCATTCTACGAGAGCAATGCAGGCACGGGCAGCATCGTGCGGATCGGCATCCACGCGAACGGCACGTTCGGTTTCGAGGTGATCGTGACGGGTTTTCCGGTCAATCACGGCGTGCCCGGCAGCATCCTCGGCCCTTCAGGTCTGCAGTACGATGCGAAGCACGACCGGCTCTACGTCGTCGACGGGACCAACAACGCGCTCTATGCCTTCTGCGGCATCTCGACGATCGCGGCGCACGGCATAACCGTGCACGGCACGACCTTCTCCGGACCGTTCGCAGGCCGTGCGCATCTCATCTTCGCGGGTGCGCCGCTGAACGGCCCCATCAGCTCGGCGCTCTTGCCGGATGGCCACCTCGTGCTTGGGAACACGCTCGACCCCAACGGCAAGAACCTGATGGTCGAGATCGCTCCGAGCGGTCACGTGCTCGACATCAGGAACGTGGATACGGGCGCGGCCGGTGCGATCTTCGGGATGGTCGCCTCTGGTCACGATATCGACGACCTGAAGCTCTACTTCAATGACGATAACGCGAACGCGGTCGAAGTCCTGACGCACTGACCGCGAAGACAGCGAGGACCCGTCGTCACTCTTGCGACGGGCCCTCATCTTTTATCGCGATGTACGTGACCACGTCCCATGCGTTGCGAATGCCGATGAATATGAGCAACACCACGCTGCCGGCCAGCGCGAAAAGCGCTTTGGTCGGCGTCGCGGCGAGCGCGATCGCGCTGACGAGGAGAGCCGCGTACGCGAGCAACGGCAAGCCCATGAACCAGGTCCAGTCTTCGAGATCGGGCACGTACTCGCGCAAGCGTCGCGTCCGCGCCATGACACGGATGACGTAGATGAAGCCGACGAGACCGCAAATGCCGATGGGGACCGCCGCATGCGTCGGCAGGCTCCAGGGCGCGCCGAGAACGGCCGAGATGAAGAGCGCGCTGCAGAAATGCGCCACTGTCGGCGTGCTGAAGGTCGCGACGCCTTCAGGATCCCTGCGCAGGCGGAACCGCGGCACGAGCGTGATGACCACGAACATCAAGCCCGTCAGAGCCGCAGCCGACGAGCCCGTCATCACATAGAAATTCGCCCATGGTGTGAGAAGCGGCGATTCGACCGGTGCCATGTCAGGTCGCCCCTGCCTCAAGCACGTCGGCGGCTTCCCGCGCGGCCCGTTCGCCGGTTTCGAACGCCCCGTTCACCGTACCGCCTTGGTTGTCGACCGACGTGGCTTCGCCCGCGAAGAAAAGCGTGCGGTCTACCGGCGCACCAAGCGCGGCTCGAGCGCCGGCGCCACCCACCGTGATGTAGCTGTACGCCCCCAGCGCGAACGGATCGTGGCGCCAATCGTGCGTCATCCCGCCCTCGAACGTCGTCCGGGCGAGCGCCAGCTCACCCATCATCGTGCCGAAGCCCTTCAGGGCGAGTTCGACCAGTTCCGCCTCGGCAAACGCGCTCACCGCGTCTGCCTTCGGACCGCCCGCCCAGGCGACGATAAGATTGCTTCGCAGCGGCGCCTGGGTCCAAAACCCGACGAACGGTCCCTCTTTGCATTGGAAGAAGGCTGCGTGACGGTAGCGGCCTGCGGCGATCTCTTCCCAAAACGGCGTGCGAAACCACATCACCACTTTTGCGACGTGCCCTGTCTCGATCTCGGCGAGCGCTGCCCGCTTGTCATCGGGCAGGTCAGGGTCGAAGACTATCGCGTCTCGAGCTCGCTCGTCGCGCAGCACGCCGGCGGGGAAAGTGACGACCGCGACGCGCGCTCGGATCTCGCTTTGCATGCCGCGAACATCACGCGCCCGCACGACGACCTCGCGTCGGCGCCGCGAGATCCTGTTGACGACTGTCGCGAGACGGATGTCGACGCCTAAACGCACGCACGCATCGTACAAGACCGCGAAGACCTGGCTGTATCCATCTCGCGGGCGCGCTGTCCGAGCATCGACGCCGGAATGCAGCTCGTCTGCGATCGAGCGCACGCTCGCGATCGCCGGATCGGCCGCCTCGAAACCCTCCACGAAACGCCGCGCATCTTGTGCGGCTTGGCGCGTCGCCTCGTCACGTTCGAAGCGCGCCAAGAATTGGTCCACGCTCTCGTCGTTCTCAAGCGAGCGAGCGCTGTCGAAAAGCCGCCGCGAGGCGAAGCGATCGTCATCGCGCCACAGCTTGCCGTCGGCCCAAGCCCACGACTCGGTCCCGACGTCGACGGCCGTGCTTGCGGCCTCTTTGAGTAGCTCTCTCGTGCGCAGCGCCGGCCCGTGGATGAACTCGGCGCCCAGTTCGACCTGCGGCGACGCTCCAGGGACCCCTTTCCAAAAAACGCGCCCGCCGATGCGATCACGCGCCTCTACGAGAACGACCCGAAAGGAAAGGCACGCGAGGCGATACGCCGCTGCCAGGCCAGCCGCGCCCGCACCGAGCACAACGACGTCCGCGTCCATCGAGGTGGGATTATGCTGCGCTTGCCGCGCGCTCCCGCCGCCACATCGCGCGGGTCTCTTGCAGGACCAAACGGATGTCGGCGCTGCGTACGACCCAAACATCCCAGGGTGAGACGCTCGTCGCGCGGCAGAACCAAACGGTGTTCATGCCTGCGCCGGCGATATAGGTCACCGTTGAGGCCAACGCCGCTCCGCTCATCCCGAGCCTCGGCACGAGCACGAAGCATGCTACCGCTTGGATCGCGATCATCACCACGTTGATGACGGTGACGACGTGCGGTCTGCCGAGCTGCACGATGAAGAACGCCGCGAACGTGCCGGCCGTCGCAAACGCGACGATGCCGGGCAGGAGGATCCGCAGCGGTTCCGCACCCGAGGAAAAACGGGGGCCGAAGACCGTGTCGATGACCCACGGACCCAGTGCGAAGGCGGCAAGGGAGGCGAGAGCGGCTATCGCGGTGCACACGCGGATGACCTTTGCGGTCATGACACCGGCTGCGTGCACCTCGCGGATGCCGATGTCGCGCGTCGCAGCCGCCGTGATCGGCCGGGTCAGCATGAACAAGAGCTCGCCGAAGTTCACCGCGATGGAATAGATGCCGAAGGAGCCGAGGCCGAGCAGGCTGATGAGGATGATGGAGTCGATCCGATAGTTGAGCGTGCCGAGCAGCTGATTGAGACTGTTCGGCGCCCCGAAACGTGCGAGACCACGTACGGTCGCGGACACATCGCCTGGGTCCGCGCGCCGCGACAGCCGCAAGGCGTGCCACACGACGACAAGCGCTCCCCCGTACAAGCAGACGAGCCAGGCGACGAGCGCGGCGACCGCGTTCCCGTGGAGGACGAAGACAGCGATCGCGATGCAGACGAGCGTGGCGAGCGCGATGCCGAACGTCTGGATGTTGAGATTGTTCATGCGGCCGAGCCCGATGTAGAGGCTCCCCTGCCACGTGAGCACCGTCGATGGCGGAACGGAAGCGAGGAATATCCAGATGACGGGGCTCGGTCCCTTGATCGCGGCCCACACAACGGCGCCGAGGCCTGCGGCGATGCACAGATATGCGAGGATTCGCCCGGCCGCCGGCATGAGCTCCTCAAGACTGCGGCGCTGTTTCGTCAGCGCGTACACGAAGGCCGTCGCGATGCCGGATGGCACCACCATGACGAAGCTCACGAGCATCAGCGTGCCGCTGTACAGACCTTTGCCCGCGGGCCCAAGCCCTTTCGCCGTCACGACGCCGGTCGCGATCGTCAAGCCGGCCGCGGCCAGCCGCGCGACGAAGGTGCGCACGCTGTTCTGTGCGACGGTTGTGCTCGTCTTCGCGGCGTTCATGCGCGCACCGGCGTCGCGGCCGCGATAGCGCTCGTGATGATACGGCCGCACAACCGGTAGGCGAAGCGCACCGTCGCGACCAGGGCCGCGTCGCCTGGGTCGCCTTCGGGCAACGCGAGGCGCGTCGCCGCGCCGAAAAGGCTTCCACGATTTGCATACCAGGCGTCCACGAATTGCGAGCGGTCGCGGACGTACGGCGCCAGGTCCTCGCGTCTGATGACCCAGGCGAGATAGCGATCGACGTCGGGAGAGACGACGGCGGGGATGCCGGCCACGCGCGCGGCAAGGGCGACGACCGCCTGCAACGCGACCGGTTGCCAGCGCTCTTGCGTCAAGAGCTCGAGCAGGCGGTCCTGCAACCCCGGATCGGCGCGGAGCATCCGCGCGAGCATGATAACGTCGTGCAGACGTCTGAGGCCGGCCCCGTGGATCGCCAAGTGCGCAGCGGTCCACAGCGGGTCCAGCGCGAGGGCCGCTCCACCCTCGATCTGCTCAAGGTGCGGCGAGCACGCGGCCCAATCCGTCGGCATCGACAACATGCCGCGCGGCGCCAGTTGCGTATGCAGTTCCACCGAAAGTCCAGGACCCGGTGCGGCGAGCGGGATGAGATGATGGTGCTTAGCGAGATAGCGATCCGCCGTGAAAATTCCGTCCGGCCGATAACCGGCTTGCTCGAGCGCCTCGAGCGCGGCATGCGCGTGCTCCTTTGCGACGAGCATGTCGAGGTCGTACATCGTGTTGCAATCCGCCTCTTTGTCACCGCGCGCGAGGCGTGCGGCTCCCTTGAGGAGCGCGAATGGAACGCCCGCGCGTGTCAGCACTTCCATGATGGCAGCCAATTGAGAACGCGTGGCATACGCTTGCATGGCGGCTTTGGCCGCATACTCACGAAGAGCGTCGATGAGCGCTCGCGCCGGCTCGTCGCGGACGCCAAGCTCTAACAGATGTCGCCGGATGTAACCCAAGCAGCGATGCCGCGCCGCCGTTCGAAGCAACGCAACCTGCGGAACCGAGCGCAAGGCGAGCGTTAGGTCCCACGCCTGTCGCCGTTCGATCGCCGCAGCGATGGACAGCAGCGCGGCAAATCCCCGGTCGTGCCCTTCGGCGCCCGGGTTCATCCGGGCGCCTGCGCTGAGAGTGCCACTTCTTTGATGTTCGCGAAGATGACCTCCGGCGGTCCCTCGAAGAGCTCGCCGTCGAGCGACACCCATGCGTGGCCGCGCAAACGCTCGCGCGGATCTTCTTTTTCCTCGATTCCGAAGTGGACGTTCACCACGCGGTCGCGTGCGTCGAGAAAGCGATAGAGGGTCAGGGCGCGGACGTAGCAGTTGTCGCGGGACCGCATTCCCGGCAGCCGCAGACACAAGCCCCGCAGGCGCTGGATGCGTTCCAAGCTCGTCCTCGCGTCTGCAGCGGCAGGCCGCGGCAGCTCGCGCAGCTGCTGCAAGAACATCCGTAGGTTGCGGCGCCGCAGCATCTCGGGCGCTTGCCACATGAACGCAGCGATCGACACGGCGAGTAAGGGATCCGACGCCTCGCGGAAAATCCTGCGCACGCGCTGCGTGAAGCCGAGCGGCGTCCACTTGGGGGCGAGCGCACGAGTCACCATTTCGCCCTCTCACGCGCGTCCAAGCGCGTCCGTAAAAAGCCCAAATGCTGGGCGAATTTCTTGACGAAAAGCCCCCGCCGGTGCAGCGCCGCATCGTCGCGCGGGGGCAGCCACGCACCAAGTCCGAGCGTGCCGATCTGGCCCCAGGCGCGCAATTCGTGTCCAAGGGTCCAGCGACACTCTGAGCTGTGATGGAACATGAATTGGCCATAGCCTCGGCCGTAGGAGTACTGCTGGCGCCAGAAAGCCTTCCAGCCCTCGCGATGCCGGTGCAACACCAAGGCCCCAGGCTCGTAGCAAAACGGCATCGGCTCGTGCGCGCGCATGATCCGCTGATGCAGATCGCAAGCCTCATACGAGCTGTAACGCTCGTCGAATCCGCCCACCCGCTCGAGCGCGCTGCGCAGATAGATGAGATTGCCCGACGGCGCGAACGGGAATTGCGGGTGCGCCAGGTGACGTTCGGCATCGAGCGCGCCATCGAGATCGCAGAACTTCGCAGCCGCCGACCGCGAGCCGAGCCCGAGCGTCTTGCCCGCTGCGCCCACCGCCGCCCGGCGCTCGCACGTGCCGACGAGCGTCGCCAGCCACGAACGTGCTGGAGCGCAATCCGCATCGGTGAATGCGACCCACACACCCGAGGCCGCGCGCCAGCCGGCGTTGCGCGCAGCACCCGCGCCGGCGTTGGGCTGCCGAACGACGCGAACGCCGAGACCCGAGGCGACAGCGAAGGTGTCGTCGGTCGACCCGTCGTCGACGACGATGATCTCGTAGTCGGGTTTGGAAAACCGCTGCGCCAGCAGCGCTTTCAGGCAGGTCGCGATGGTCGCAGAGGCGTTGAATGCCGGCACGACGACGCTCACCCTCATTTGGCGGCCTGCCGTCGCACGCGATACTCGTCGTAGAAGCCCGCAGCGAAGTTTCGCGACCAGACGAAATGATAGTGGGAGAATTCGGCACGCTCGCGTGTGGTCAGTGCGAGCCGCTGCGCGAGCCGCAAACCGGCCGAGGCCACCGCGCGCGCGACGATTCGCGCGTTCGTCTTGGCCGTCTTGTAGGCGTCCCATCGGACCTCATCCGGGTAACGCAAGTACATGAGCGCGACTCCTCGCCCATAGGACTGCGCCAAGGAGGCGAGCTGTTGCGGCGTGGAGCGCACGCGATGGAAGAGCACGGCACCACGCGCGTACGCGATCGGTCCAGGATAGCGCTGCAAGATGCGGTGTGAAAAATCGACGTCTTCTGCGGTCATGAGGTCTTCTGCCCACCCACCGATCTCTAGTGCAGCGTCCCTGCGCACCGCCATGTTGAGCGACGGCACGAACGGAAACGGCGGCCGGCTGATCGCGCGATCGGTCTCATACAACCCTGCGCCGGCGAAGTATCGTTCGACGCCGTTCGTCGGTTGGAAGATGAGCGTGTGGCCCGCGGCCAACACAGTCGTCGGATCGTCGAAAAGTGCCACCATCTTCGCGAGCCAGGTGCGTGTGGGCAAAGTGTCGGCATCCAGGTGGACCACGATCTCTTTTGTGGCATGACGCAGCCCACGGTTGCGGGCAGCTGCTGGTCCGCGCGTGCTTTCGTGCAGCACGGTCACGCTTGGAAAGCTCGCGGCGACCTCGGCTGTCCGGTCGCTCGAACCATTGTCCACGACGATGATCTCGCGGTCGGCCGGCGGATTCGTCTGCTGGACGAGGCCGCGCAACATGTCGCCGATGGTCGCGGCGGCGTTGTAGGCGGGGATGACGACGCTTGCGGATCTCACGGCGCGTCTACCAGAGCCGTCTCGAGACGCTCGAGAAAAGCAGGGTCGCGGTAAGCGTCGGCTGGGATCTCGAGGCGCACGCCACGCAGTTGCGCAGCTGCAGCGGCGATCGGCGAGACGATCGCGCGGGCAGTGGCCGGATCGGCTGGGATGACGGTTTGGCGCAAGAGCGTCGCGAGGATCTCGCGCTCCGCAAGTGGCTGCATGAGAGCGGGGCCGTCCGCCTCGCCGCGCTGCAACCAGACGAGCACGGACGGAAGGGCTGTCCGCACGGGCGCATGCTCCCAAATCGAAGCGACCGATACCTTACGCTTTTCCGTCCACACGGAGTAGCGCGGCAGGAGCTCGAGATCCCCGACCTCAGGAAACCACTCGCGCGTCTTTGGATGGAGGTTGAATGTGTGCAAGAGCGCCGCTATTTCGGGTCGCCCGTCGCGCACGCGGAGCAGCAGTTTGTCGTCGCCCAACACGTTCCAACCGCGGCGCACGAAGGCTGCGGTGAGCGTGGTCTTGCCGCCACCGGTCGGCGCGCAGAAGACGGCACACGTGCTATCTTTGACCACAGCCGCCGCATGGATTGGCGTCCATCCTTCGCGCCGCCAGCCGGTGGTGAGGACGAGGCTCAAGACATCCTCGAGCTCCTCGAGCTTTCCCGCCTCGACGAGTGCCTCAGGCACCGTGATCTGCCACCGTTCGCCTCGTTCCTCGAACGTGCCGACCGCGAGGGCGCCGGAGTTCGTCGTCGCTCGCAGGCCGTCTTCGCAACGATCGACGAGCATCCGCGCGCAGCGCAGGTACGTGCCACGCGCCCGATCGTCAGCCGCACCAGAACGAGCAGCTGCGATGCTGACGAGGCGATGCGGACCTGGCCAGGTCAAGTCGTACAGATCGAGCGTGTCGGAAAGTTTTTCGAACAGATCCGCGGCTTGGGCTTGCAGGCGCACTCCGAGCGGGCCGCAATGGAACGTCCGCTCGGCGACGGACTCGCGCGTCGCCTGCACGCTGTGACTCATTCCACTAGCGGCACACTTGGATCGAATGCGCTGATGATGATGCGCTGCAACGGTTCCGCCTGTTTTTCGATGGTCGGCGTCGCCCACGCACCAGCGTCAGGACCATCGACCGCTTCGTCCGGCTGTCCTGTTGCGTCGATCGGGGCGATGAGCCCATCGCTGACCAAGAGATCGACCACGGCGGCGATGGCATCCGCCTCATCCGCTCCGGCACCGAGGCGGCGGCAATAATCGTCCACCTCGCCCAACGTGGCCCCAAGCTCAAAACGTTGCGCGATGATCCACCCGGTCCGGTTCAGCCTGTAGAAGAACTTCGACTCGAGATCCAATAGCACGGCGCCGTCATCCAACATGGTGGCGACAACGTCCGGCCGGAAGGCGTACGTCCTTGTGATGGGATCTTTCGCGAGCATCCAGCACCTCGAAGCGAGCGCCGGCCGGGGCGGCTGGCGCTAGGGGGACAGTATAGCAAATAGGACCTTCGGCCCGCGTGAATCATGGTTCCTAACCTGGCCTTAACCTAAGTCCCAACCCGCAGCTGTGCCAGAGCGCTCTGCACGCGTGCTTGTGCCACCGGCCACGCATACAAGCGCTCGACGAGAGCATAGCCATTTTCGGTCAAGCGGCTCGCAAGACGCGCGTCGCGCCAGATCGCGAGCACCGCCTCGGCAAATCCATTAGGGTCGTCGCGGACCATGACGTCGACCCCGTCGGACACGTCAAGCCCTTCCACTCCTTTGGAGGTGGTGACGACCGGCCGTTTTGCAGCGAGCGCTTCGAGCGCTTTGAAGCGCGTGCCGCCTCCCGCGAAGAGCGGTATCGCCACGGCCCCGGCTGCGGCGAGAAACGGGCGAACATCCGCGACCGGCCCCGTGACGACCACCGCGCTATCATCGTGCGCAGCAAGGCACATCTCATCGGTCGCACCCGGACCCACGAAGACGAGCCGGGTCGCAGGTTCTCGCTCTCGCAGCAAGGGCAACACGTGGCGTAACAGCCACAGCGCACCTTGGCGGTTGGGCTCGTACCAGTACGCTCCGATGAAGGCGAGCGTCGAAACCGACGTGCGAGCTCGCGGCCGCACGCCATTTGCAACGGGGGTGTAGAATTCCATATCGATCGCGTTGGGAATGACGGCTGTTCGGACGCGCGCACCGTATTCAGCGCGCACGAGGCTCGCGTCGGCATCGCTGCACAGCCAGACCTGGTCGCACGCCGCCATGAAATGAGATTCCAGCGCGCGCACTCCGTCCACCGGACGCCCAAGCTCTCGCATGAGTGCCGCGAATACGTTGTGCGAATCGAAGACGAGGTGTTGGTTGCCGCTGAGACCCGTCATGTTTGGAATGGCGATATTCTCAAACAGCACGAGGTCAGGCTGACGTTCCGCGACGAGTCGGCGGATCGCGGGCAACGCCTGCTCCGCCTGCGGCTCGGTCAAGATCGGATACCCGGTCTGCGACTGCGCGTCGCCCCGCTCGAGCACCACGTGCTCCCAGGCGTCTACCAGCGGGATGTGCGCTGGTGCTGCTTGCACGCCAAGCGAGAGCAGGTCGACGCGGCCCAAGCGCGCGAGCGCATTGATGTTCTGCCAGTTGCGCAGAGGCACCCCGCTCGTCGGAGGGTACGGACTTTCGGCGGTGACCACCAGACTGTGAAACGCTGCAGGCACTCATGACGTCTTCAGGAGCGAGCGCGCTTTAGCACCTGAGCCTTATGTCCTCGCGCTGGCGCTCAATGTCCCCGTGGGTCTCACGCTTTGCTAACGCGGAAGTGCAAACACGTACACTGTGTCGCCGGGCGAAGTGCCGTAGCGCTCGTACGCGTCTGCGATGACTGCGATGTACTCGCGGCCCGCGACGGTATATGCCATTGGCGAGGCTTGGATAAAGGATTGCGGACCAGGTGGTGCAGGCTCGCGGAGCAGCCATCGCTTCAACGGCGAGAGCATGTCATGCAGCCAGACAGAGAATGGACGATGCGCGAGATCCGGCTCGCTCTCGCCGCCGGGATCGGCCTGATACGTCCACAAGATGGCTCCCGTTCTCGCATCGTAGGCGTTAAAGGCAGCACCGCTCTCCTGCCCCATGAACACCAGGTCCGCGGCTGACAGTGGCCCGTCCATGATATTGCCCAGTTGGCCCGTCGATGTGACGTGCCGCCATGCGATCTTGCCGTTGTCGACGTCGATCGCAGAGAGCACGGTGACCGGCGTTCCGGCTGGAACCCAGTCGAGGTCGACCTTGTGCTTGAAATACGTGCCTGAGCGTGCGCCGACGTAGACCGCGTGCAGCGCGGGGTCGAATGCCGCAGGCGCCACCGCGCCGCCACCGCCCGACGGCGCCACGAACGTGCCGGAGTCTTGAGGAACGTCGAACATGCCATGTTGCACGACGAAGGGTTGCGACACTCTGATGAGTTTTCCGTCGCTGCGGCGCAGCACGTAGAACCAGCCTGTTTTCCCCGCTTGGCCGACAGCATCGACGAGATGGTGAGTTGCGTCATTGGCTTCAAACAGCAACGGAGGACTTGCCGCGTCGTAATCCCATATGTCATGCGGTACTTCTTGGTAATACCAGCGCAGGCGCCCGGTGAGGGCGTCAAGCGCTACGATCGAGCAGGTATAGAGATTGTCGCCCGGTTGACTGCGATTCGGGCGAAACGACGGATTGCCGACGCTGAAGTACAGCGTTCTTCGAGCAGCGTCGAGGGCGGGCGTCATCCACACCGCGCCACCACCGTGGCGCCACGCATCTCGATATTTCGGCGCGAGTCGTTTTTCGCTTGCGATGTCGCGATGCAGCGAGAGGCCGTTGACGGTCTGGACGTAGCGGCCTTCCCACCCCGGTCCGACCGACCACCAGCGCCATCGTTGCGCGCCTGTGCTCGCGGCGTACGCGGCGACGAAACCGCGCACGCTCACCTCGTTGCTCGCGCACCCGACGAACACCAAGCCATGCCAAGCGAGCGGCGCCATGGTCTCGCGGTAGCCTGCCTCAGGATCCGCCACCCGCACGCGCCAGCGGACGCTTCCCGAGCTGGCATCGAGCGCCACCAACCAGTTATCGAGCGTGAGATAGAAGACAGATCCGTCTTCGACGGCCACGCCGCGGTTGATGGCAGGCCGCGGGAGCGGGGGCGGTTGATAACGCCAGCGCAGTGCGCCGGTCGCGGCGTCGAGGGCGATGACGGCGTTGCTGTGCCCGGTCGTGACGTACATCGTATCGCCGGTGACGATCGGTGTATCTTCGATGACGCCGTATTCGCCCAGCCGGAATTTCCAGGCAGGCACGAGTTGGTGCACCGTCGCGCTATCGATCTCCCGAAAATCGACGTGTCGCGTGTTCGCGAGCGTGTAGCCGTAGGTCGGCCAGTCTTGCGCGGGTTGTGTCATTGCGGCAGCCGCAAGGCGCCCGAGCATGGCGACGACCAGGAGGACGAGCACGACGCGACCTGCGATGATCAAACTCTCGCGTCGTCCTCAGCGCGTCCGTAGGTCACGCTCGTGCGGATATCTGGGGGTGCCTGTTCGACGAGCTTCTTGTCGGGTGCTGCCCCGAGCGCGCCATTGACGGTTCCAAAGGCGAGCCGGAACGCGACGAGCAGCGTCGCATCGAATATCTCTCGTTCCGAGAGCCCGGCACCCTTGAGCACTTGAACGTCGTCGCGCGTCGTGGCGTTCGGATCGGCGACGATCGCCGAAGCCCACGCCATGAGAGCGCGTTCGCGTCCGTTCAGCTCTGGCGAGTCCGCGCGGCGCAACACCGAAGCGGCGGTCGCCGGGCTCGTCAGGCTCGCGAGTTTCGAGCCCCATGCGATCGAACAATAGGCGTCGCCTAATTGCGACGCGGTCGTCGAGTTGAGGATAGCCACCTCACGGTCGGTGAGATCTGTCCGGGTCGCAAGCAAGCTTCTCGCGGCATCGAATGCTCGGCGGACATCGGGTCGCCAGCTCCACAAACGGACGAAGTTGGGCACGTAACCTTCTTCCGACAGCGCTTCGTCGGCGAGCGCTCGCACGGCGTCGTCATGAGGCGGGTCCGATAAGAACATCTTACCCTCCAAGAGCAATGACTTGACCTCAAGGGGCTTCGCCGATGTTTTCGCGCCATCCCCGCTCGCCGTGCACTACGGCGTGGCGATGCTCCCGTTCGATTGGATAGACGTGCCGTCGGAAACGACCGAAACACCGCCGTCGAGATCGGTTCGATATGTCAGAGCGTGAACCGAGCGGAGAGCCTCGAGCGTCCGTGGGCTTGGGTGGCCGAACACGTTATGCAAACCGCACGAGATGATCGCAAGTTTCGGCTGGACAGCGGCAAGGAACTCCGGCGTTGAGGAATAGGCGCTCCCGTGATGGCCGACCTTGAGGATGTCGGCTCGCAGCTCTCCCCTTCCGTGGGAGAGCAAGCGCGCTTCAGCTTCCGACTGCGCGTCGCCGGTCAAGAGTATCGCCTCGTGGCCGAAGCTCACACGCAGTACGACCGAGTTGTTGTTGATATCCGATGAAGTGCCCGTGATGAGCGGCAGTTCCGGCGCGAGAATCGCCACGTGCGTCGTGGGACCGAGGTCGAACGAATCGCCCCGCAGCGCGCGGCGCCAGACAATGTCGCGCTCCCGCACTACGTCGAGCGCGCGATGGTAAGCAGGTCCACTGTACAATTGGGCTGAGTCCCAGAGCGTGCCGACGTGCTCGCGCTCGAGGATCACCGGAAGACCGCCCGCGTGGTCGCCGTGGGGATGGGTCAACACCACGGCGTCGAGACGCAGCACCCAATGACGCAGCAGAAATGGCATGACGGTGCGCTCGGCGATCCGATCGCCGATGGGCGCGGCAACCACGAACCCATTAGCGGTCCGCTCGAGCCGGCCGCCCCCGTCGACGAGCATGGCGTGACCGCCCGGTGCGCGGACGAGCAAGCAGTCGGCTTGCCCCACGTCGATGGCGTCGAGATGGATGCGGCGGTCGTGCATCTGCGCGAGGCCTGGAACGCAGTATATAAGGAAGAGCGAGGGCGCGGCTATGGCGCAAGCAGCGAGGATCTTGTGTCTGGGCAAGCCGCGTTGGAGCGCGAGCACGAGCGCGCCAAGGCACGCCCAGTAAAGCACCAAGAAGCCGTGCGTCGGCGGCGGCACGTCTATGTGGCTTGCGGGGAGCGCTGCACAAAATCGCACCGCCCCGACGATCGCGAGCAGGCCCCACCACGTGATGTTCCCCAGAGGAACAGCCAGCGCAGGGAGCGCGAGCGAGCACACGCACAGGCCTGCGCCCGCGGCCATGACGAGGCCGACCAGTGGCACTACTACCGCGTTCGCCAGCACCGCATACGGCGTGAACGCGTTGAAGTACAGCGCCTGGAACGGCCACAGCGCGATCTGCACGGCGAGACTCGTGCGCAAGACCTCGACGAGAAAATGCGGGAGCTTCCCACCTTCACGCAGGCCGAGCTCCGATAGCGCCGGGCTTACGAGCGCGATGCCGATGACGCAGGCGAACGACATCGAAAACGACGGTGAGAGCACGATCAAAGGATGCGGCAGCATGACCGCGCTTGCGGCCGCGGCGAACACCGCGCTCTGGGTTCGCCCGCGGCCCATCTCGTGCGCCGCCGTTCCTGCGGTCAGCATGGTCGCCGCACGGAGCGTGGGAAGATGCATGCCGGCGAGCATGGCGTAGAGCCACGCCGCAGCGAGCGTCGTCATCACCCGCGCGCCCCGAGGAATTGGGAACAAGCCGAGCAGCCATGCGACGAGGGCGGCCATGATGCCGAGATGCAATCCGGCGGTCGTCAGCACGTGGACCGTTCCGGTGTCGGAGAACTCTTGTCGCAAGGCCTGTGGCAGGTTCCCACGGTCGCCCCATAAGATGCCCTCGAGGACGGTCGCCTCGAGCGCCGGCAAACGCGCTTCGATCGAGGTCGCTGCCCGAAGACGCAGTCGAGCCCACCACGCCTCCCAGCCGGCAGCGTCGCCGAAAGCGCGTACGTCGCTTGCGCGATGGACCGCGATGCTCACGGCGATGCCTTGATCGTTGAGGATATCTCTCTCAGCTGGTTCGCCCTCGTTGCGAGGCGCTACGCCGGGCAGATCCAGACGGCCGCGAACCATGACGGTTTGGCCCGCAAGACTCCCGATTTGGGCCGCCGGGAAGTTCACCAAAGCGACCGCTCCAGCCAGGCTCCGACCCGCTGGCCCGGCAGGCTCGATCACGGAGCGGATACGGACTCGCAGTGACGCGGAATCGGTCAGGCGCGGCCGTTCGAGCGCGACGCCTTGGACGAGGATGTGCCGACCATCGAGCGCCGCGTACGGCCGTTGCGAGTCGTGCCAGAGCGCGAGTGCAGCCGCGGCCGCTCCGCTCGCCAGTGCGAGACCGGCTGGGATGAGGAACTTTGCGAGTGTGTTACGCGTTATGCAAGCGATCGCCGTGCAGATGGCGAGCGCCGCTGCGACGACGAGCGGCGAGGTGCGTGCGATGACGATCACACCGAGCGCGTAGCACGTCGCGAGCAATGCGAAGCGATGGCCGCGCCACAACGATGCGATTTGCGCAGACACACATCACATTCACGACACGCATTCTCAGCGTCAATCGCAGCGTTTTGTCGACCTCGATCCGGGGAAAAAGTTACAGACCACCGCGCGAGGAACGCCGCGGGCCGAGATGGAATGAGTAAGTCCAGCCATCAGGTTTTGCAGAAAGGGGTTGAGTGAAGAGTGGACGCTTTGGTCATCGTGCTTCTCGTGTTGATCCTGCTCGCCGTGACCGGCCATCTCCGCCTCTAGGACTCAGCTCAACTGAGATAGGGCCCACCGTCGGTCTCGGGATGCGCTAGGCGTGCGCGTCCTGGTCACCGGCGGTGCGGGGTTCATCGGCTCTCACGTCGTTGACACGCTCGTCGGGGCGGGTCACGAGGTGGGGATTGTTGACTCCTTCTGGGCGCACGGCGGGGGCCGTCGCGCGAACGTCAACCCAAAAGCGCGCCTCTTCGAAATAGACATCCGCGACGGTGCTCTCGCGGATGTTTTCGCGCAAGTGCGACCCGAGGTGGTCTGCCATCTCGCGGCCCAGCACAGCGTCGCCATCTCTACGCAGGATCCGGCGTTCGACGCCGACGTCAACGTCAAAGGCCTCCTCAACGTCTTGGTGCTCGCGGCGAGCAACAAGGTGTCGAAGGTGATCTTCGCTTCGTCGGCTGCCACATACGGCACGCCGCAATATCTGCCGATCGACGAAAAGCATCCCCAGTTGCCCGAGTCCCCGTACGGAATCACGAAGATGATCGCCGAACACTACCTGCGCTACTTCGCCGCGAGCAGCGGGCTGCGTTATACCTCATTGCGGTACGGCAACGTCTATGGCCCCCGCCAAGACCCGAATGGCGAAGCGGGCGTTATCGCGATCTTCGCGGGGCGGATACTCAGCGGTGAGCCGATCCGCGTTGATTGGGATGGCGAGCAGCAAAAAGATTACGTGTACGTCGGCGACGTGGCGCGGGCGAATCTGCTCGCGCTCGACCGGGCCGACAACGAGATAATCAATATCGGCACCGGCGTCGGCACGTCGGTCAACGCGCTGCATAAAGCGATCGCGGGCGCGGTCGGAAAAGACGTCAGTGTGGTGGCGGCGCCGAAGCGCGCTGGGGACGTCTATCGCTGCGTCTTTGCGATCGGCAAGGCGGCATCGGCGCTCGGTTGGGAACCGCAGACACACCTTCCCGAGGGCATCGACAAGACGGTGTCGTTCTTCCGCACAGCGACGCCTAGCTAGGGCCGGTCGTCTTCGCCGGCGCTACCCGGCGACGATGTTCAACAACTTGTCCTTGACGAAGATGAGCTTGCGGATCGCCTTCCCGTCAAGCTGAGCAGCCACCGTCTCGAGCTTCTTGGCAAGCTCGAGCGCGCCGTTCTCATCCACCCCGAGCGGCGCTTCGAAGGTGCCGCGCATCCGCCCGTTTACTTGCGCCACGATCGTGACCGTGTCGCGCTGCACTGCAGCCGCATCGAACGCGGGCCAAGCCTCATCGTGCACACTGCCCGCGAAGCCCGTGCGTTGCCACAGTTCTTCTGTGATGTGGGGCGCGAACGGCGCGAGGAGCAAGAGCAGGGTGCGCAACGCCTCGCCGAGCGCCACGCTGCTGTCCGCCTCTGGGTTCTTCGCGGCGAAATCCTCGACATCGTTCAACAACGTCATGATGTGCGCGACCGAGGTGTTGAAGTGCATGCGGTCGGAGAGCTCCTCGCCGATCTTCGCGATCTTTTGATGGACGCTCAGCCGTAGCGCCGCTTCGTCTGGGGTCAGCGCCCCCGGCGGCTCGTTTGCGCGCTGACGATCGCGCTCCAAAGCGGCCACGTTGCCGAGCACGAGTCGCCATACTCGTTGCAGCATGCGCGTGCATCCCGCGATGCCGGTCGTCGACCATGGGAAATCCGACTCGGGAGGACCGGCGAACAGCTCGAACAGGCGCAGCGCGTCCGCGCCGTAGGTCTCGACGGCCTCGTCGATCCCGATCGTGTTGCCCCGCGATTTGCTCATCTTCTCGTGGTTCTCGCCGAGCACCATGCCTTGATTGAACAAGTGGATGAAGGGCTCGTCACCCGGCACGAGTCTTTCTTCGGCCAACACCTTATAGAAGAAGCGCGCGTACATGAGGTGCAGCACCGCATGCTCGATGCCGCCGATGTAATGGTCGACCGGCGCCCAATAACGCGCCAGATCGACGCTCCATGGTTCCTTCGTGTTGTGCGGATCGAGGTACCGCAAGAAATACCACGACGAACACATGAAGGTATCCATCGTCTCGGGCTCGCGGGTGGCTGGCCCCCCGCACTTCGGACAGGTGGTCTTCATGAATACGGGCACCTGGGCGAGCGGGCTGCCTTGCGTGCCCGTCAGCGGCGCGTTGTCCGGCAGACGCACGGGCAGCTGATCCAAGGGAACTGGCACGTAGCGGTCACGCGGGCATAACACCATGGGTACCGGAGCACCCCAATAGCGCTCGCGCGAGATCAGCCAGTCGCGCAGCTTGTAGTTGATGCTCGCCGTGCCGAGCTGCGCGCGCACCACTTTCTGGGTCATCGCTTTGCGCGCGTCTGCGCTGCGCAGATCGGTGAATTCTCCGCTGTTCACGAGCACGCCGTCGTCGACGAACGCCGCCGGTAGGCGGCTTGGACTCGGCGCGCTCGAGGGGGTGGCCGGTTTGACGACCGTACGGATCTGCAGCTCGTGCGCGCGCGCGAACTCGAAGTCACGCTGATCGTGCGCGGGCACGCCCATGACGGCGCCCGTGCCGTATTCCGCCAGCACGTAGTTCGTCACCCAGATGGGGATGCGTTCGCCGCTGAGCGGGTTCTTCGCGAACACGCCCGTGAAAACGCCTTGTTTTTCCATCAGCTGCGTGCGGTCGAGCTCGCTCTTATCCTTGACGCTTGCGGCAAAGGCCGTGACCGCATCAGCCTCGGGACGTCCTTGGATGATGCGCGACAGCAGCGGGTGCTCGGGGGCGATCGCGAGATAGGTCGCGCCGAAGATCGTATCGACGCGGGTGGTGAAGACGTCGATCTTGCCCAGGCCGCCCTCGATCGAGAAAGCGACCGTCACTCCCTCGCTACGACCGATCCAATTCCGCTGCATCGTCTTGACGCGCTCCGGCCACGCATCCAGCCGGTCAAGACCTTCGAGCAGCTTGTCCGCGTACTGTGTGATGCGGAAAAACCACTGGTTGAACTTCCGGCGCTCGACTTTGCAACCGCAGCGCCAGCACACACCACCCTCGGCCTGCTCGTTGGCGAGAACCGTCTGATCGTTCGGGCACCAGTTCAGCGTGGCTTCAGCTTTGTAGGCGAGGCCCTTGCGGAACATCAGCAAGAACAGCCACTGCGTCCAGCGGTAGTATTCGGGCGACGACGTGTCGATCTCGCGGGTCCAATCGTACGATGTGCCGAGCCGTCGCAGTTGCGAGCGCATGTTGGTGATGTTCGCGTTCGTCCACTCGCGCGGGTGCAGCCCGCGGGCGATCGCGGCTTGCTCGGCGGGCAGTCCGAAGGCGTCCCACCCCATCGGGTGGAGGACGTTGAGCCCGCGCATGCGGCGGTAACGCGCGATGACGTCGCCCAAGGTGTAGTTGCGAGCGTGTCCGACGTGCAGGTCGCCGCTCGGATATGGCAGCATCTCGAGCAGATAGAACTTCTGCCGATCCGGACGCTCGCGGGTGACGTACTGTCCGCGCTCGAGCCAGATCTTCTGCCACTTCGGCTCGATCGTCTGCGGCTCGTACGCCGGAACCTCTTTGGCCACCATTGACCCTTATTGCAGCACCGGTGTTTGAGGACCTCTCGGTTAGTGCGGCGAAGCGTCGGGCGCGCGAGCGCAAGCCCTGCACGCACATCTGTCGCCCGTTCGCCGCGCATGCACGCGTGGCTTTAGGAGAGAGCAATGGATCATCGCATCGTAGGAACGACTCTGCCGGTTTTAGAGATCACCCTGCAACCCGGCGAGATGGTCATCGCCGAACCGGGCGAGCTGTCGTGGATCACCGGCAACATCCAGATGAACACCACGCCGATGACGGCGGGTGCCAAGAGCTTCATGGGCGT
>DASPVP010000114.1:0-2842 GCA_035622315.1 Candidatus Acidiferrales bacterium
CCACGCGCACTATGCTCGGTCTATACGCCAACGTGCGCCCCGCAGTGGCATACGCTCCGTTCGTCGACACGAAATACCCGAACATGGACGTCATCATCGTCCGCGAGAACGAAGAAGACGTCTACGGCGGCATCGAGTATCGCCAGACGCAGCAGATGACCGAGGCGCTCAAGCTCATCTCACGGCCGGGCACAGAAAAGATCGTCCGCTTCGCTTTCGAGTACGCGCGCGCGAACGATCGCAAGAAAGTCACCTGCTTCGCAAAAGACAACATCCTGAAGATCACGGACGGACTTTTCCACAAGATATTCGATGAGATCGCAGCGCAGTATCCCGACCTGACCAACGAGTTCTGGATCGTCGACATCGGTTCGGCGAAGCTCGCCGATACGCCGGAGGCGTTCGACGTGCTCGTGCTGCCCAATCTGTACGGCGACATCCTCTCGGACGTCGCGGCGCAGATCGCAGGATCGGTCGGCCTCGCGGGGTCCGCGAACATCGGGGACGTGGCGGCGATGTTCGAGGCGATTCACGGCTCAGCGCCGCGGCGCGCCAACCAGAACGTGGCAAATCCCTCCGGCCTCCTGCAAGGCGCCATCCTCATGCTCGCCCATATCGAGCAGACCGAGGTCGCTAACCGCGTGCAGAACGCGTGGCTGCGCACGATCGAAGACGGCATTCACACGTATGACATCTATAAGGAAGGCACGAGCAAAGAGAAGGTCGGCACCAAAGAATTCGCACAGGCCGTCATCGCCCGGCTGGGCGAGAAACCGCAGCGGCTGCGCCCGGCCTCCTATCGTGCCGCCGGTTCGACGAGGGTGGTCGCTGCCAAGACGAAAGAGGCGAGCCCCGAGCGTAAAGCGCTTGTCGGGGTGGACGTGTATCTCGATTGGACGCGCGGCAAACCGGACGAACTGGGCAAAGGGTTGAGCGCGTTCGGTGCGGATCGGCTGAAGCTACAGGCTGTCTTCAACCGAGGGACCGTCGTCTGGCCGAACGGCTTGCCGGAGACGTTCTGCACCGATCATTGGCGCGCCAGATACTTAGGCAAGGATGGCATCGCGCTCGACAACCGCGACATCCTCGCGCTGCTCGAGAGCATCGGCGCCGCCGGTTACGACTACATCAAAACCGAACATCTCTATACCTTCGACGGGATCCCTGGCTTTTCGGCGGGGCCGTCGTGAGGGTGACCGGGGCATGAGCATCATGGACAGCTTCAAGGTCAAGGCGACGCTCGAGATCGGTGGCAAAACGCGCTCCTATTACAGCCTTGAACGGCTCGAGCGCGCGGGCGTCGGTCACCCGTCGCGATTGCCTTTTTCGATGAAGGTGTTGCTCGAAAACCTGTTACGCCGCGAAGACGGGCGCTCCGTGACGGTCGAGCAGATCAAAGCCCTCGCCTCCTGGAATCCTAAAAAGCATCCCCCGGTCAACATCGCCATGTATCCCGCGCGGGTGTTGCTGCAAGATTTCACCGGCGTTCCTGCGGTCGTCGATCTTGCGGCGATGCGCGACGCGATGGCTGCGCTCGGCGGCAACCCGAAACGCATCAACCCGTTGCAAGACGTCGAGCTCGTCATCGATCACTCCGTCCAGGTCGATGCTTGGGGAGATGCGCGTGCCTTCCGCGTCAACGCCGACCTCGAGTTCGAGCGGAACCGCGAGCGCTACGCGTTGCTCAAGTGGGCGCAGCAGGCGCTGTCGCGGTTCGTCGCCATGCCACCCGACACCGGCATCGTGCATCAGGTCAACCTCGAGTATCTCGCGCGGGTGGTCTTCGAGCACGAACACGACGGCGAGGTCACGGTGTACCCCGACTCGCTCGTCGGGACCGATTCGCACACGACCATGGTCAACGGGCTCGGCGTTCTGGGCTGGGGCGTCGGCGGGATCGAGGCAGAGGCGGCCATGCTCGGCCAACCGCTCACGATGCTTATCCCGGAAGTCATCGGTTTCCGGATCAAAGGACGGATGCCGTCTGGCGCCACCGCAACCGACCTCGTGCTCACCGTGACGGAGATGCTGCGCAAGCGCGGCGTTGTGAACAAGTTCGTCGAGTTTTTCGGAAGCGGCCTTTCCAGTCTGAGCGTCGCCGATCGTGCGACGATCGGTAACATGTCGCCGGAGTACGGTTCGACCGTCGCGATCTTCCCGATCGATGATGCGACGATCGAGTACCTACGCTTGACCGGGCGCCCGGCCGCGCAGCTCGAGCTGGTCCGAGCATACGCCAAAGTGCAGGGTCTGTACCGCTCCAACGACGATCAGGACCCGCTCTTCACCGACCTGTTGGAGCTGGATCTCGCAGATGTCGAGCCGTCCCTCGCGGGGCCTAAGCGACCGCAAGACCGCGTGCCGCTGCGGACAGCGAAAGCCGCGTTCGAGAGCGCACTCGCTTCATTCGAGCAAGGCCGTGGACCGGCGAAAGCGCCGTCGGGCGCCGTCGAGCAATGGGCCTCTGAAGGCGGGAGCGTTGCAACCGCGGCGACAGCGCGCAGAAAAGCTACCTATCGTGACCAGAACGGCTCCGAGGTGGATCTCCATGACGGCGCGGTTGTGATCGCGGCGATAACGAGCTGCACGAACACCTCGAATCCGAGCGTGATGGTCGGTGCGGGTTTGCTTGCCAAGAACGCCGTCGAACGCGGTCTGTCGGTCAAGCCTTGGGTGAAGACGAGTCTGGCGCCCGGCTCAAAAGTGGTCACGGAGTATCTCCACAAGGCCGGCCTTACGCCGTACCTCGAACGGCTAGGTTTCTATCTCGTCGGCTACGGATGCACGACGTGCATCGGCAACAGTGGGCCGCTCGACGAACCGATCGCCCGCGCGATCACCG
>DASPVP010000115.1:0-28134 GCA_035622315.1 Candidatus Acidiferrales bacterium
TAGCGGTCGCTCGAGCCTTCGTAACCTGCGGGCAGGTAGCAGTACAGGTCGCGCGTCGCTGGATCCCCGAGCGCGTTGCCTTGGAGAACTTTTGAGGTGTGTGAAAGCGCGCGCACCTCGCCGCGTTTGTATGTCGTCATGCCCGGAAGTTACACGAGGAGACGCCGAGGTCCGGCACGTTGGCACAAGCACAGGCCGACCTGAAGGTCGGCCGCTACATACGGTAAGAGACGCGGTAGATGCAGCCGAGCAGATCGTCGCTAATGTAGAGCGATCCGTCCGGCCCTACGGCAAGACCGACGGGACGGCCGCGATAGGATCCGTCGTTCTCCATCCAGCCGGTGATGAAGTCGCTATATCCGGTCGGCTTACCCGAGGCGAACTTGACCATCACCACTTTGTCGCCGGTGGGCGTCGATCGGTTCCAAGATCCGTGAAAGGCGACAAACGCATTGCCCCTATACCCTGGTGGGAATTGGCTCGCATAGTAAAAGGCGATGCCGAGAGGAGCCGAGTGCGCTTGGAAATCGAGCGCTGCCGGGGTTTGGCCCGCACAACGCGCGCTTGGATATTCAGGATTTGGCAGCCGGTCGGCCTTGGCGGGATCTGGATAGCATTGCGGCCAGCCGAAGTTCTCGCCTGACGCTAAGACATCGAGCTCGTCGGGCGGGAGGTTGTCGGTGACGCTTTGGGTCGGCCCGATGTTGTCGCGCTGGTTCACGACAGCCCACAGTCTCCCGCTCGCATCGAAGGCCAGACCCGAAGCATTGCGCAAACCGCTCGCGTAGATGCTTGCCGCCCCGTCGCCGGGCGCATAGCGCAGCACTGTTGCGAAGCGCGCGTCGCTCTCGTCGCAAACGTTGCAGTCGGACCCTGACGACACGTAGATCGTGCCATCGCTCGCGATCGCGAGCGCGCGCCGGTTGTGGTCGCCGCCTTGAGGCATATTCGAAAACA
This sequence comes from Candidatus Acidiferrales bacterium, assembly GCA_035622315.1. Taxonomy (GTDB): domain Bacteria; phylum Vulcanimicrobiota; class Vulcanimicrobiia; order Eremiobacterales; family Eremiobacteraceae; genus JAJPHJ01. Next base: position 958 of record DASPVP010000115.1, read on the forward strand.
ACGTGGTCCCGTCGTTCGATGGATAATGATACCGCAAAACCCCGGACCAGGTCGCCACGTAGAGATCGCCTTTGTAGAAAGCAAGTCCATGCGGATAGGGCAGGTTGCTCGCGAAGATCGTGGGGCGAGCGTCAGGGGCGGCACCGTGGGGGATGACGACCACGTTGCCTTCGGTCGTCTCCGACACGAGCAGGTCGCCGTTCGGCGCGAACGCCATGAAGCGCGCGCCTGGCACCCGCTCGGAGATGTATGAGATCGCAAAGCCTGGTGGTCCGCTTAAGAACGACGGAGCGTTTCCGAGCGCGAGCGCGGTCGCTCTCGTCGCGCCCGAGCAGGCGGTCAGGGCCAGCGCGAGGATCGCGATGCAGCAAAAGACGAGACGGCTCATGGCGCGCTATTCGCAGCGTCCGCAAAGAGCCCCCTTGCGTGTGCGAGGCGCGTGATATAAAAGAGGGGCGATTTTCAATCGCCCCCTACATCGCTGCTTCGCGGACGCTTAAGGTGTCTTTGCGAGCAAGGTCTTCAGGAACTCCTCGCCCGAGTCGCTCGGTCCGATGGTGCGCTGCCCGACGTTGCTGTGATTCGCGGTGCCGGCTTTCGGCTTGTAGCGGCGGAGCAGAGTTGTCGCCGCGCGCTGAGAGGACTCGAGCAGGTCGTCTTGCGCGTCGACGTTGCGTGCGGCGAAGTAGCCGAACGCAAGGCCGATGAGGATGCCCAAGCTCTGGATCACGATGTACAGGCCATCGTGCACGTTCGGCGTGCGCGAATTCGCATAGACGAAGAGTCCGCAGATCCCGCCGAACAAAACGCCGGCGCACAGCCCGAACGTCACGAGTGACCAGGTGCGCAGCTGTTTGACCCTTGCGTCGAATTCCGTATCGTCGCCTCGACCGTGTGCCTGTGTGCTCAGCATGTCAGTCCCCGTCTTGAATGGCGCGATTTTGTGGTGCGCCTGTCACCTGGCGGATTGCAACATCCGCCACTACATGAGTAATCGGCGAAGGGAGGCAGGGCACCCCCGCCAAGCACGCTTCTGTGACTGGCCTCACCGCGGTTTGGCCGCAACGCCAGGAACGGACGAGCGCACGGCGGTATGAGCACGCATGATCAACCGCGACCGGATGACCGACACCGTCTTGGACTTGCTCCGCTTGGACAGTCAGAGCAAAGCTGAAAAGCCCGTAGCGGAGTATCTCGTGCGCTGCCTCGTGGACCTCGGATGCGACGTTCGCGTCGATAACGCCGGAGCCGGCGTGCGCTCCAATTCGGGCAACGTGATCGCCAAGGTCGGTGCGACTGCGTCCTCGGCGCCGCCCTTGCTCTTGTCAGCCCACATGGATGTGGTGCCGCCGGGCGAGGGCGTCAAACCGGTCCGCGAGCCGGAGCGCGTGCGCTCGGACGGGACGACGATACTCGGCGGCGACGATAAGACCGGCCTCGCGGTCATCTTGGAAGTCTTGCGCGCGCTGCGCGATGCGCAGACACCGCATGGACCGCTTGAGATCGCTTTCACGATCTGCGAAGAGATCGGTCTGCTCGGCGCCAAGGCGCTCGAGTTCGACCAGTTCCACGCACGCGAAGCGATCGTTCTCGACTCGTGCAACGCCACGGAACTTGTCACCCGGGCGCCGAGCGCAGATCGTTACGTGTTCACGGTCCATGGGCTCGAGGCCCACGCGGGCATGTTTCCGGAAAACGGGATCTCTGCCGTCCGCGTGGCCGCCGAGGCGATCGCGGCGATGCCCCTCGGACGGATCGATGCCGGCACCACTGCCAACGTCGTCATCGCAGATGGCCCGACCGCGACGAACGTCGTTCCGAACCTGTGCGTCGTTCGGGGCGAGGCGCGCGCGATCGACGAGGCGCGCCTCGACGAGATCATGCGCCTGACCCGCGCCTGCTTCACAGACGCCGCAGCGCGGGCGAAGATCGACCTCAACGGCCAAGTGCGGCGCGCTTGGGTCGAGGAGCAAAGCTCGCGCGACTATCACAGTTTTGCTATTCCCGATAGCGCTCCGATCGTGCAGCTCGTCTGTGGAGCGGCGCGCAGGCAGGGCACCACGGTGAAGACCGTGACCATCGGCGGTGGTTCCGACGCAAACGTGTTCAACAGGCACGGCATCGCGAGCGTGAACCTGGGAACCGGCATGCGCGACATCCACACCGTGAACGAGTGGATCGATCTCGCAGATTTCGATCGCTGCGCTCAGATCGTGCTCGCGTGCGTCAAGGAGCGCGCCGCCGCCTAGGCCAAGGCACAAGCGCCATGCGGACGTACTCGTTCGGTCCTGTGTCGCGCGGGGGTGATATCCCCGCCGTCTATGGCCTGCTCGTCGTGATGGGGGTGGCCTTCATCGCGGACTGGCTGCTGCACGGCACGATCACCGCGCTGCTCGCCTGGCCGCCAAGCGTCGCATGGTTCTCCTCTATGCACTTGTGGCAGCCGTTCACGTTTCCGTTCGCCCACGGAGCGAACTTCCTCTATCTCTTAGCCGACGCGATGGTGCTGTATTTCTTCGGCGGCTCGCTCGAGCGGGCGTGGGGATCCGGACGGTTTCTCCTCTTCTTCTTCGCGTCGGGGATCGTGCCGGGTCTCGTCGAGATCGCGCTCTCGCCCTGGATGGGAGGCGCGCTGTTCTACGGCATGGTGGGCGGTTTTGTCTCCATGGTCGTCGCGTTCGCGGCGATGGCGCCCTACCAGACCGTGCTCTTGCTGATCTTCCCCTTGCAAGCGCGCTGGCTTGCGTTCATCTCGATCGCGATCGAGCTGTTCGGACGCACGGGGTTGTACGGCGGAGCGGTGCAAGCGATCCTCGCGGTGGGCGCGACCGTCGCCTTCGCCTATCTGTTCCAAGTCACGCGCTTTTCGTTTCGCATACGGCGCGGAGGACCGACGCTCAAAGAGCGCATCGAGCGCTGGCGTCAGCGCCGCCGCATGCGTGAATGGCAGCGACGCGTGGCACGCGCCGAGCGCCCAGAAGACCTCTTCAAGGACAAGAAGTAGCGAGACGGCGCGTGGAGCGCACGCCCCTCAGCGACCGGTGCGGACGATCTCTTCGAGCTTGGCGCGATCGAGCTTGACGACGCGGCCGCGGCGCAGTTCGAGCGCGCCCATATCCTCGAGGTGCGAGAGCGCACGGCTCCCCATGTCGCGCACGGTGCCGACCCGAGCCGCCAAGTCGGATTGCGTGATGCGCTCGACCCCGCTCTCGCCTGGCGCCATGCCCTCTTTCGACGAGGCGTAGTCCAAGAGCACGCGCGCGATGCGCGTAAGCACCCGCCCGAAGGCGAGATTGCCTGCCGCGCCGCTCAAGCGCCGTTGCCGCTGCGCGAAAAACCGCGCAACGCCGAGCGCGATCTCGGGGCTGCGCTGTAACAACCCGCGCACGAACTGCGACGGCAGCTCGATGATCTCGACCTCACCACGTGCGATCACCGTGGCCTCTGCGGTACCTTCGTCGAAAACGGATGCTTCATTGAACATGCTATAGGGCAAGACGTCGTAGAGCACGATCTCGCGGCCCTCATCCGCAGCGCGGGTCACTTCGACCACGCCGCGGCGCACGATCCCGAGCGTCGGCCAGTTCGTGCCTTCCGCCACGATCACCATGCGGTCGTGGTAGTTGCGCTCCTTGGCCGAGCGGTCGACCTCGCGCAGCAAGTCGATCGGCGCGTTGCGGAACATGCGGACTTGGCGCAGGAAGGCGATGCGCGGCGTGTCGCCTTGCATCGCGGGATCGGGCAACCTCGTGAGCCTGATGATCCAGCGGTTGTCACCAGCGTTGCGGATATCCCACAGCGCCAAGCCCTCGCGCTCCGCTTCGAGATGCGAGCGCAAGGCCTTGGGCTCGTAGTCGTTCGTGAATTCCGCGGATTGGCCGGCGTTGAGCCGGTCGAACGAGGACAGCACGCGATCGTGGCGCTGCCAAGAAGGGAGCTCGCGCAGGTCGACGCGCTCAACTGGTTGAGATGAGGCTTCGGACATGGCGCGACGAAGTTCGCGCCCTACCAGTCAAACGCCTGGATAGCCGCCCACGCGTCCGGGCCAGTGCCCGCCCAGTCGAAGAACGTCTCGCCGATCGCACCACCGGATTTCGAGGCGTCGAGCGACCAGCTGATCTCCCGGCCCGAGGGCGCATCGGTCCCTTCGAGCGCGACGCTTTGTCCGGCGACGTTCACCGGGATGTCGCGTCCCGCGAGTTCTCGCGTCTGCGTCACGGCGTCGGTCGCTGCGGACGCGACCTCGCCGCGGCCGTATTCGTGATGCGCGGCTTCATCAAAATAATGCCAATATTCCATCGGTTGCAATACGTCCGCATATCGCGCGATCGCGGCATACGGGTACGCGGTTTGATCGCCGATGCTCGGCGAAGCGACGGTGGCGACGATCAAATACTGGGGACCCGCGGCGGCACGCACGTCGTGGATGTATTGCACCATGCGTTCGCGCGCTTTCGCACCGTCGCCCATGTAGTTCGCACCGGTCTCGAGGTCGAGGGCGACGCCGTCAAATCCGTTGCCCGCGGGCGTGCGATACTCCGCGGCTGCGATCGTCTCGGCGAGATCTTGCGTCGTGTCGCGTCGCGGCACGGTCCAAGCGAGCAGCTTGATGCCGGCTGCTGCCGCATCGTCTACGAGATCGTCGAGCCACGCGTGTGCAGCGTCGGTCTGGGCCATGGTGCAGGCACCGCGCGCCATGCGCAGCTCGATCACATGGATGCCGGCGTGCTGCGCTTCGGCGATCACGTGGTCCGGGTCGTAGCGCCTGAAATTCCGCGGATCGCTCAAAAGCGACGAGAAGTACAAGAACATGCCTTTGCCGCTGACCACACGCGCGGATGCGACCGGCAACGCATCTGGGGTCTGCACGGTGGGGGCGCTTGCTTGAATGGAGTCCTCGCTCGTCTCCGCTGCGATGCTGTAGCGATAGCGCGAATCGGGATCGACGTCGACATCGTGATAGGCGTGCTTGTTCGCGGGGAGCGTGGCGACGAGTTCCGGCCGGTCGCCTTCGCCCGTCGAGCGGAAGACCTCGTATTGGCTGACGCCGACGGAATCCCCCAACGGCGTCCAGCCGACGTTGACGAGATGCGGCCCGACCGCGCGGGCGGCCACGTCGAATGCCTCGGCGCCGGCGTCAGGGGCAGGCAGCGTCTTCACGAGCGTTTGTCCTTGCGCACTGATATCCACGGTCACCGGGCGCGCCCAACCGATCGTGACGGTCGCCTCGTCAGAAGCCACAGCAGACGGTTCGAGTTCGATGAGCTGGCCGGTCGAAGCAGAGAACGTGGCGCCGGTCATCGAGGCGGGCGCGTGGACGGTCGCTACCCACATCCCGTCCGCGTCAAGCGACCAAGGAGAAGCCTCAGACGCGTTGGCTGCCGGGCCTCGAGCGGCAACGGGCTTCGGCAGCACCGCGCGAGAGGCGACGCGCGAAGAGACTGCGACGCGACGTGCAGGGGCGGGCGGCGGTTGGGGCGCCGAACCAAAAATCGTCTGCAACACGGAAGCGACGAAGCGCCCCGCGAGCGATGGCGCCGTTTGGGCTGCGCGCGGGCGAGACGTGTGGTTTTGGCCTGCGATCGGCATCGCCCGTTTTGCGATTGGCCGGAGCGCTATAACGGCGTGCCGTGCGATGACGGCTGGACGCGCGCTCACCTTCTCTGGCACGACCACTCGCGGATGCACGACTTGCGTGGCGTGGATGGCCGCGTGAGGCGCGGCGGCCGCACTCGCGACGACGTTTGCGTGTCTGGCGCCCGCAAGATGCCGGAGCGACGTTCGCACGTTTCTCTGCGTGTGTACCGCGACCACCTGCGCGTGATGATAGAACGCGCTACCGACGATCGCCAAGACGATCGGAGCGACGAACGATGCGGCGATCGTGGCGAGGATCTTCCGCGGAATCGGCACCGACGGTTGCGGGGCGGGGATCTCCAGGTATTGTTCGCGGCGGCGCTCGATAGATGACGCGGTCTTGCGCGCGCGCGAGCGGGTGGCCGAGAGGCGTTCGCTTTGCGCGCGATCGCGACGCTCGAGGGCTTCGAAGAGATGCGGTTGTTCCCGGCGCAGCTTGGCGAGCGCGCCGAAGCGATGCGCCTTCTTGCGCAGGCCTCCGGTTCGCGCTCGTTTGGTCATCGTCCAGCCGCTTCGCAGGAGAGAAAAAAGCGCGGCTGCAGGTGCTTTCTTAGGCGGCCGCCCTCTCTTCAACACATCGGCGGCTGCGCGTCGTCCATGCAGTCGAGCTGGAGCGCTTGAAGTTTGCCCCGAAGCAACTGTTTCCTATCGAACCCGCGCCGCTAGTGAGCGCGCTCATATGGACGGCGAGGCCGGACATTGTCGGCCTGCAGCTCGTGAGAGCGCGATGAAACCGGCACAGCCGTCCACAAGCTGGGACCGCTCTGGGAATGAAACAGCCGGGTTGCGCGTATACTATAGAGCCATGAGCCGATCGAGCAACCGTACCCTCGGCATCCTCGCCACCTGCGTGGTGGCAGGCCTCGTCATGGCCGTTGCGGCGGGTTTGGGTACGGGCCTGGCGCAGCCCGAACCGGGCGTCGAAGCGACCCCGAGACCCGAGCTCACGCCAACGGACGTTGCCGGCGTGATCGACCTCATCCTGAGCAACAATCCGGACATCCACTCGTACCAGGCTCACATCGTGCTCGACATCCAGCAGGTCGACTTCCCCTATCTGCATCCGGTGCTGGACGGTCACGTGTACTACACAGCCCCCGGCTATACGGTGTACGACTTCCCTCATACGCCGTCGTATCTGGAGGGCATCACGCGGGTCGAAGGTGCCATGGGTATGGCGAGCCGATGGCAGCGCTGCTACAATATCGGGCTCGAGGACGACCCGGGCGTGTACATCCTGCACATGGTGCCGAAGATCCGCGGCGAGGTTTCGCTATTGGACGTGACCGTCAACAAGCGCAACGGGAATCTGCAGCACTTCAGCTGGTCGTATCGCGACTCGGACGATAACATCTCGCTCACGCAATACTATTCAAACGTCAATGGCTACGACGTCGTGACGCTGCAGCAGACCGATATCACGCGCCATCACATCCGCGCTCGCGGCACGGGGACGTTCGACTCATTTCAGTACAACGTTCCGGTGCCCACCCCGACGCCGACCCCATCCGACCCGCTGCATCAGTGCGATAACTAGCAGCGCGAAAAGGGCGGCTGTCGGCGCGTCGATAAGCCGCGTGGCATGGGCAGCGAATCGCAAGGTTTCGTCATCTGGTTCACCGGCCTTTCGGGCGCCGGCAAGACGACTCTCGCTAAACTCTTGGAACCGCGCCTGCGCGCCGCCGGCCTCAAGGTCGAGATGCTCGACGGCGACGTGGTGCGCACCAATCTCTCCAAAGGCCTCGGCTTTTCTCGCGAAGACCGCGACACAAACGTCCGGCGCATCGGTTTTGTCGCCCACCTGCTCGCGCGCAACGGCGTGGCTGTGATCTGCTCTGCGATCTCGCCCTACCGCAAGACTCGCGACGAGGTGCGCGCCCAGATCGGCCCCGGCTTCATCGAAGTCTTCGCCGACTGTCCGCTCGACGTGTGCGCCACGCGTGACGGCAAGGTCGAGATGTACGAGAAGGCGCGTCGCGGTGAAATCAAGGAATTCACCGGCGTCTCCGACCCGTACGAGCCGCCGCCCACCCCCGAGGTCCAGGTGCGCACGCAAGAGGAGTCGCCCGACGAAAGCGCGCGGCGCATTCTCGACTATCTCGCGTCCAGGTCGCTCTTGACGCTGCATGTCATCCCCTGAGTTGAACGCCCCATACGGCGATCGGCTCGCCGACGCGCAAGCGCGCGGCTCTGCGCTCGACAAAGCGCGCGAGCAGGCAGCCCAACTGCCGCGCATCCGTCTGAGCGATCGCTCCATCTGCGACACCGTTTGTCTGGGGACCGGCGTATACTCGCCGTTGGACGGATTCATGGGCAAGGCCGATTACGAATCGATCATCAGCGACATGCGGCTGCGCAATGGGCTCATCTGGCCGATCCCGATCACGCTGCCGGTGGGCGATGACGAGCTTGCCGCCGTGCGCGCGAACGGCCAAGCGGCGCTCGTGACAGGCGATGGCAGCGTTCTCGCGACGCTCGACGTCACCGAAATATTTGCGTCGGACGTATCGCGCGAAGCGCCGGCCGTCTATTGCACCTCGGACGTCGCTCATCCCGGCGTCGCTCTCATCGCGAACGCGCCGAAGACGCTGGTCGCCGGGCGCCTCACGCTGCTCGACGCGCCGAACTTCGGGTTCCCCGAAGAATATCGCACCCCAGCACAGACGCGCGAGCTCTTCACCGCGCTCGGGTGGAAGACCGTCGTGGGTTTTCAGACCCGCAATCCCGTCCATCGCGCGCACGAATACTTGCAAAAAGTCGCGATGGAGACAGTCGACGGCCTGATGCTGCATCCGCTCGTCGGCCTGACCAAAGACGACGACATCCCGGCCCCCGTGCGCATGGACTGCTATCGCACGCTGCTCGCCAAGTACTATCCGGCCAAGCGTGCCGTGCTTTCGATCTTCCCTGCCGCCATGCGTTACGCTGGCCCACGCGAAGCGATCCTCCACGCGATCGCACGTAAGAACTACGGCTGCAGCCATTTCATCGTCGGCCGCGATCACGCGGGCGTAGGGTCGTATTACGGCTCGTTCGACGCCCAGCACATCTTCGACGGTTTGGAAGACGAACTCGGCATCAAGATCTTGCGCTTCGACAACGCGTCGTGGTGCAAGGCCTGCGAGGCGATGGTCACGGACAAGACCTGCCCGCACCCGGCGTCCGAACGCGTGAGCCTGTCCGGCACGAAGGTGCGCGAGATGCTGCGCGCAGGGCAACGGCCGCCCGGTGAGTTCTCGCGCCCCGAGGTTGCCGACATCCTCATCGACGCGATGGCGCAGACGCAGTGACCTTCAAAGTCCAATTCCCAGACGAGACCCGCGACGACGAGTTCGTCCGTCAAGAAGACGCGTTCCGCGACTGGATCTCTGACAAGCCAGATGCGGAGTACCCGCTCGAGGCCGGGCGCTATCATCTCTACGTCTCTCTCGCTTGCCCCTGGGCCCATCGCACGATCATCACGCGCCTGCTGCGCGGCCTCGATCGGTCGGTGAGCATGAGCGTCGTCGATCCGATCCGCGATGGCCGAGGCTGGCGGTTCACCGAAGGCCCGGGCCACACGCTCGACCCCATCAACGGCTTCGCGTACTTGAGCGAGGCGTATTACCTCACGGAGCCGGGCTTCCGCGGACGCCCTACCGTGCCCGTGCTCTGGGATAAGAAGACCAAGCGGATCGTCAACAACTCGGACGACGACATCATGCGGATGTTCGAAACCGTCTTCGATCCGCTCGCGACGAACGACTTGGATCTCTACCCGCATTCTCACGCGGACGAGATCGACGAGCTCAACGAGCTCATCTATGTGACCGTCAACAATGGCGTGTATCGCGCCGGTTTCGCCGGCTCGCAGGCAGCGTACGAGCGGGCTGCGCGCGAGGTGTTCAAGACGCTCGACATGCTCGAGGAGCGGCTCGCGACGCACCGTTATCTCATCGGGTCGATCCCGCTCGAGACCGATTGGCGCCTGTTCGTGACGCTCGTGCGCTTCGACCCCGTGTACTTCGGCCATTTCAAGTGCAACCTGCGCGAGATCGCCCAGTATCCGAACCTCTTCGGCTACCTGCGCGATCTCTATCAAGTGCCTGGGATCGCTTCGACCGTCGATTTCGACCAAATCAAGCGCCACTATTACTACACGCACGACGACATCAACCCGACCCGCATCGTTCCTATCGGACCGCTTGAGGATCTTACGGCCCCGTCGGGCCGCGAACGATTGCCGTAAGAAAAAGGGGCGATTTGCAATCGCCCCCTACCTGTCTGTGAGCGGCGATTTGCAATCGCCCCCTACATGGGAAAGGGGGCGATATTCTATCGCCCCCTACGTTAGGCGCGCGTGGTGCGCGGTTATTGTGGCGGCTGTTGTTGCGTGAAGCCAGCCGGCGGACCGAAGAGTCCCGAGTCTCCGGAGCCGAGTTGCTTGACGTCGCCACGCTCGGTCACGGTCTGGAAACCCCCACCGGACGAGCCGGGTGCGGATTGCGCGCCCATGTTGACCGTGATAAGCGACCACATAACGAGACGACCCGACGGCGCGACCGGTCCCGTGTGGACGTTCGCGGTCACGGTGGGCTTGCAGCCCGCGCCGAGCGCCGCCATGACTGATGGGCTGATCGTCATCGTCGGCGGCTTCTTGCCCACCATTCCGGGCGGCGCCGGCCATACAAGCGACGGCTCGGGGTAGCTCGAGACGAACTCGGTCAAGGTCGTCTGGAAGGAGCCGTTCTTGCACGAGCCCGTCGCCTGTGAGGCCACCATCTTGAACACGACTTGATAGCCGTCCGTATCGACGCCGCCGAGGTTCTTCGATCCAAGTCCCGTCGTGGCGATCGACACGGTCAGTTTCTCGGTCCCCGGCTGCGGCGGGGCCATGCTCTGTTGCGGCTGCGGGTTTGTGGGCGCCACGGGCTGGGTTTGCGCCATCGGCCCCGGCGTGCTGATCCAATACGTCTTGTTCGCGAGGTCCAGGTGGATCGTCTGCTGCTTGGCCGGGATCGTGATCGTTCCCGACTGGTTCGTCAGGTCGTCGTCGCGCTCCATGTTGTTCAGATAGTAATAGGTAGAGCCAAAGCCGTTGTGCATGGCTCCCATGGCGTTCTTGATCGCGGCGAACAAGCCGCCGCCGCTCTTCTTCTGCGTGGCGTTCGCAAAGTCGGCGTCGAAGCTGCCCTGGCCATACGTGCCTGGCTGCGGCGCCGGGCCGCCCATCACGATGCGGGTCACTTCGTTATAGCTGATGTCGCTGCCGGCGGCGTGCGCCGGGACGATGAGCCCTCCCGCCGCGAGCACGAGGGCGATGCACGCGAACGCTGCGCCCAAAAAAATACGAAAGCCCATGTTGCCTCCAAATCAGAGCACAAGTAATGGGCTTTGCTTTCGCACGCTTTTTTTAGCGCCCTGCGTGCGGGGCGCTGCTAGAAGGCCGCGGTTTCGTGGATCCTGTCGAGGGTTCCGTTCTGGGCGGCCTCGGACGCGCGCAGCAGTGCCGGGACCAGGAGCGACACCGACGCGGCGACCAGGGTGAGGGCGACGAACCACTTCATAAGATGATACTACCTCTACCCTCTGACCCACGGATTGAGGCCTTTGTGACAGTTGCGTAGGCCACAGGCTAGCGGCAGGTACCGGGGCGTTTGGGCCGGGGAGGGGACGCGGGGCTTACGGAAGGCGTCGCAAGCAGCCAGTCGCCGAGGTGAGTCCGTCGATGCAGGTCGGGAAAAGGGTACGGGCGTTACGATCGATCGATCTCGGGGATGCCGGGAAGGTCGAGCGAGGAGCCGTGGGCGTCCTCGAGAGCATGAACAACGGACCGTATATGCCATATCTCGTCCGTTTCGACACCGGCACATTCGCCTTCGAAGAAGGCGAAATCGAAGAGGCCGAGCCGGATTCCTGAAAAGCCCCTGAAAGCCGCACGAACGGGGCGCAGGCTGGCCATTCGAAGTTTGCCGAAATACCACAAACATGCGAGTCTTATTGGTCGAAGACGATCCCAGCCTAGCCTCATCGCTGCGCCGCGCGCTCGAGGCGCAGAAGTTCTCTGTCACCGCTGTCGGTGACGGCAACAACGGACTGCACGAATTGTGCGGCAACGACTACCAAGTCGCGATCCTGGACGTGTTGCTGCCTGGGCGCGACGGTCTCTCGGTGTGCGCGGAGGCACGCAAGCAGGGCATCTCCACGCCCATCCTCATGCTCACCGCGCGCAACGCTGTGACCGATCGCGTCACCGGCCTCAACAGCGGCGCTGACGACTACCTGCCCAAACCTTTCGCGTTTCCGGAGCTCCTCGCGCGGGTGCACGCGCTCTTGCGCAGGCCGAAGAACGAGGTCAAGCCGCGCACGGTGACGGTCGGCAAGCTCTCGATCGACGTGCTGCGCCATCAGTTCTCGTGCGAGGGGCGCGTTTTGCACCTCACGCGTACCGAGTATCGGCTGCTGCTCTATCTCATGGAGAACGCGGGCATCGTGCTGACCAAAGACTCGATCCTCGACCGGCTGTGGGGCGGCGAACACGGGGGGAACTCGAACATCCTCGAAGTGTACGTGAAGATGTTGCGACGCAAGCTCTCCGCTGCGTGCGGCGAGCAGTTCATCCGCACCGTGCGGGGCGTAGGTTACACGATCGACAAAGCATGATCGACCGGCGCGGCGTCATGACGAACATCGGGGCGCCTCGCGTGCGCCTCACGCTGGCCTATGCCTTACTACTGGCGCTGCTGCTCGCGGCCTTCTCCATCATCGTCTACGTTCTGCTCTCGATGGTCGTCTTGCAAGACATCGAGCCGTTCCGCGACGATCCCGGGATCGTCGCCGCGGCGCACCGCATGCTCGACGTCTACCTGGTCAGGCTCCTCATCGCGAACGGCGTCGGCCTTGTCTTCGTCGGTGCAGTGGCCGCGTTTCTCGCCAAGATCACGCTGCGGCCGCTCGAGCGCGCCATCGCCTTGCAGCGCCAGTTCACGAACGATGCCTCGCATGATCTGCGCACACCGCTCGCGGTCATCCGCACCGAGGCGTCCGTCGGTCTGGCAGATACCTCCCTGCCGGCAGGCGTCCGCGAGCAGTTGCGCCTCATCGACGAGCAGGCACAACGCATGCAGCGGCTGATCGACCAGCTGATCACCCTGTCGCACCTCGATGCCGACAGCGCGCTCGACCGCGAGCCCACGGATTTACGCGCGGTGGTCAACGGCGTGCTGCGCGATCTGCAGCCGCTCGCGCAAGCGCGTACGGTCGACCTTCGTATGGGCCGCAGCGAGAGCGCGGTTGTGATGGGCGACGAGCTCAAGCTCTCGCAGTTGGTGGGCAATCTCGTTGACAACGCGATCAAACACGGCCGCGAACGCTCCACCGTCGACGTCTCGGTGTGGCAAACGCGCGACACCGCCTTCATCGCGGTACGCGACGAGGGCGGCGGCATCGCGGCGGACGACCTCGAGCGGATCTTCGAACGGTATCAGCGGCTAAATGGTGCTGCGGTCAGCCCGAGCCCGGCGATCAACGAGGTCCACGGTCTCGGCTTGCCGTTGTGCCGCTGGATCGCTCGCGCACACGGCGGCGAGGTGACGGCGCGCAGCACGGTGGGTGAAGGAAGCGTCTTCACCGTTCGGCTTCCGGCGATGGTTGCTTAAGGGCTAGAAATGGGATGCACATGAAGCGACAAGTCCAGGGCGCGATTCTCCTACGGCTCATCACGATCGGGGGCGCCTTGCTCTTGAGCGGCGGCGTTCTGCTTGCGCGAACGGGCGCGCCCGCACAGGCGACGGCGTCATCGGCGCTCGAGATGGCCGACAAGGCTCTGTCGAGCCCAGGCCTGCTCGAAGACGAGAGCCCGTACAACATGATCGACGCGATCGGACCGAGCGGCATCACCCAAGACCAGGCGACCCAAGAGGTCACCTCGCGCACGATGATGGGCGGCTTGCCCGCGCCCGCGGGACAGAACGGCTACGGCCCCTATGGAGGCGGACAATGAAGGCCTTCATCGCGGCGGCGCTCGTCGTCCTGACGTCGGTGAGCATCGCGTCTGCGGACAGTTTTTTCCACCGCCTGCGCGTCGACAGTCTGGTCTCGGACGGCGTGACGCTCTACCACACCGGTGACTATCAGGGCTCCATCGAGAAGTTCGACGACGCCCTGTCGCTCTCAAGCGACGACGTCGAAGCGCTCTTCGATCGCGGCCTCGACCAGTACGCGCTCGGGCAGTACCAGGCTGCGGCTGACGACTTCCAAGCATCGCTGAAACTGCAGCCCGACTTCGTGCCGGCGCTCTTCAACCTCGGGGTGTCCGACATCGCGCTCAACCAGCTCGATGCAGCCAAAGCGATCTTCCAGCAGATCATCGATCAACACCCTTCATCCGTCCGAGCGCACTTCGACATGGGCCTGTCCACCTATCTCGAAGGCGACACGAGCACGGCGGCCGAGCAGTTCACCGTTGCCGCGCTCCTGCATCCGCAATACGTCCAAGCGCACTATGATAAGGCGCTCGCGCTCTATCGAACCGGCAATCTGGTCGCTGCGGATCAGGAAGCAGGCGCGGCGCTCAAGCTGAGCAACTCGTTCGCCAAAGCGTACTTCCTGCGCGGGGCGATCCGTCTGCGACAGGGAGATGACTCGGACGCGAAATCTCAGTTCGAGCAAGCCGCGAAGTACACGGGCGATCCCGTGCTCAAGAGCCTGTGTGGGCAGATCATCGCGCAGATCGGCGCTTAGAAAAATGGAAGGGGCGACTTGCAGTCGCCCCCTACAGTCTGTCGTATCTCTAATGAAGATCTAATTGAATGATTGCAGTTTGAGGTTCTTCCGGACGACCGCGAGGGTCGGGGACGATATCAGCGCGATGTAGTAGGCATGGAGCTCTCTAGCGTTGAGCGTCGTACGCACGAAGTCGGGTTTGGGCCAGCCTCGCACGGCCGGCGCATCGCTGCGCAGGCTCCGTTTCTCGAATGGACCGATCTCTCGCACGGCGGCACCCTCCTCCCAGGCCTTCCCACGAGCACCGAACCTGGTCAATAGAGAAACGTATTGACCGGAGGATTCGTCACTTGCGTCCCGGCAGGCGTGGCTAGTGGTGCTGCCCGTAGGCCTGCTGGTCGAAGTACCAATCTGGTAGAGTATTCGGAAAACCGAAGTCTGAAAAATAGTACTCGTAGTGGCCGCTATCCGAAAAGATAGCGATATGGCCCTGCGCGTCTGCCGATGCCTGCTTCACCAGCCAGTAGTTTCCGTACGGCGCAAACTGCACATCGGCGATCGCGCGACCGACGAGCGGTCCCGATCTGCCCGTCGCATCCGCATGCGCGCGCCACACCTCATAGAGATGCGTGTCCACCCAGAGATCCGTCCACGGATGCCGTTGTTGGTCTTGCAGCGCGCGCAACTGCAGATGGTAGACTTGGTGGCCCTGATACTCTTCGATCCCAACGAGCGTCACGTCGTAGTATCGATCCGCATGCACGGATTCCGAAGACAAGAGCGGCGCGGCGGTCGCACCAGGTGCCGGCGTGCCTACCGGCGGCGCCGCTGTGATCGCGGGCGCCGGTGTCGCGTAGAGCAGGATGTTGTTGTCGGGCGCCGAGGGGAACGGATAACCGAAGAAGGTCTCGTGCGAGCCGTCGCGGTTGGGCATGACGTTTTGCATGAGACCCTTGCCATCGTTGCGATACCAGATCTGGTAGTCGAACTCGTAGCGTTTGCCGTGATGCACGAAGACCTCGTGCATCTTGTAATAGATGTACGTTGGATCGGGGTTGGCCCGCAACGCGGCGTCCGTCCGACCGAGGATCTCGTCGGGCGTGAGCGACTCGAGCGGCGAGGGGCTTGGACTTGGACTTGGCGACGGACTGCCGTGAACGGTGAGCCTTACCGTGGTCGCAGTGGTGCGCGAGGGCAAAAGCCCAGCGAGCAGCACGAGCGCAGCGACCGTGCAGGCGAGGATGGTTCCCAAGGTGCGATCGACGTTCATGAATTCAGGATGGACGATTCTCGCTGCACGCTTGCTAGTCCCTAATATCCATTTAACCTTGGACGCGGCGGGATTTGCACGCTCTTGGACGAATGCCGGGCAACCTCGCGCCTGCGAGGTCCTGGTTCCTGAAAGAGTCGCCTCCCATGCTATCTCGGTATCGTGATTTTGCTTTTCTCGCGCTCGCGCTCGGGATCGCCACGATGCTCGCATCGTGCAACGTCGGCGCCGCGCCTGCTCCGAACGGTCCCTCGGGCGTGCCGAGCGCGTGCCCGTCGCCCAACCTCTCGTATCCACCGCAGGACTGCGCGCAGTTCACGACCGCGGGGACGGAGACGGTCACCTACACCCGCACGTTCCCGACGCCGACGCCCGTCCCCACGACGATCGACTACACTTTGAGCGCCAACGCCACCGTGCACGCTCGGCAGTCGTTCCACGGACAGGTGGCCACGCAGTTCGCGACGCTCGAGGTCGCATCGTCCGCGCTGCAGACCATCACGACGACGGACGACATCTACTACGTGTTCCCGACCACCGGGAACATCCTCGATATCGGCTATCACTCGACCGACAGCAACGGCGTCGTGCTGGACGTCCAGAACCTCAGCGGGAACGGCATCGTGGGCCAATTCCCTGGTTTCGCGGCCAGCTGGAACAACACGGCCGCGCAAGTCGTGTCCGAGATGGATCCCGATGGGACGGCGACGACGCAGACCTTCAATGCGGACGGCTCATACACGCTCAACAAGACCGAAGCCGCCGGCACAACGACGGCGACTGAGAACAGCGACGGCTCGGGCACGGCGACGATCCCCAGCACCGGCTTCTTCGGATTCGTGGGCACGGGCACGACACTCTCGATCTCCACGCCCTCACCGGGCCTGATCATCTACACGCTCTCGTCGGTCGGCGCGCCTGCACCGACGCCGACGCCGATCGTCATCCCGGTCCCGGCCTGGTACCCCGTCAACCCGGTGCTCGCAAGCGACACGACGACCAACCTCGGCTCCGCGACCATCCCGGTGAGCTGCCAAGTGCCGCCCGCGCTCGGGACGACCGCTATCCACCTGCACGAGTTGCGCACGGCACTCGACACGATCTTCGGCACGTCCGAGCAAGAGACGAGCGACCAGTGGGTCGC
The DNA here is from genome assembly GCA_035622315.1 of Candidatus Acidiferrales bacterium. Taxonomy (GTDB): domain Bacteria; phylum Vulcanimicrobiota; class Vulcanimicrobiia; order Eremiobacterales; family Eremiobacteraceae; genus JAJPHJ01. The sequence goes on from DASPVP010000115.1 coordinate 17,712, forward strand.
AGCCCCCGTCGGGCCCGTCTGCGACCAGATCGCAGACGTCATCTCGACCTACTACGATTTCTCGGGTCAATCCGTACCTATCGTCTCCTCGGTGCCCGTCCAGGTGACCACGACCGACGAGACGATCGGTTTACAGACGGCGCTGCGCTCGGCGCTCGCGCGCAACGCGCAGAGCCTCGCATCCGCTCGGATCGTTTTCGCGACGCAGCTCGCGATAGCGGAAACCGATCTGCAGCGCGTACGTCTCAAGGTCCGAGACCAGCAGCTCAAAGCGATGGCGGACTTCGTCCGCCGGAGGGTCGCACGATGAAGGTCTTGCTGTTCGCCGTCGCGCTCGCGATCGTTGCGACCATGTCGAGCGCGGCGCTCGCCGCTACCTCTTTGCCTGGGCCCGTGGTGGGTGGTGCACCTGGACCTCGTACCATCGTTCCAGTCGGCGGTGCCGGCGCGGGCTCGCTCTCACCCGCATACGACGCCGAGGCGCTGCGCGGCGCCACCTATCTCGGTCCCGCGCACCTGGGCTGGATGAGCATCGACGTCGTGATGCAGATGCGCGACGAGCAGGGGCTCTTGGCATACGCGCGTGCGGTCAGCGATCCGCATTCCCGCTACTACCGTCATTTCTTAGGACCGGAACAGATCGGCGATCTCTTCGGCGCACCGCGCCCTGCTTACGAACGCACCGCACGCTACTTCCTCGATAGCGGGCTGGGCGTGCGCACGTGGAAGCAGCGGCTGATGCTGCGGGTGGTCGGCTCGCAGCAAAACCTCGAGCGAGCACTCGACACCCACATGGGCTGGTTCGCGAAGAACGGCGTGACGTTCTTCGGCCCGGTCTCGGCGCCGCGCGCGCGCACGGCGCTCGCCGTCCGCGGGTTCGCCGGCATCGTGAATTTCCACCGCATGCGCCGTCCGCTCGATTCCATCGTCCCTCCGCGCAAATTCGTCTGGGGCCCGGGCTTCCTCGTCGGCTCGTCGCCGTTTGACATCGGCAGCGTGTTCGACTACACCGGGGCGTACAACATCAGCGCGTCATGCTGCAAAGGCAATGGGATCACGATCGGGATCGTAGGAACGGGGCCGATCTCGCAGTACGATGTGCCGCTGTTCAAACAGGTCTTCAACGTGCAGGGTGGCAGCACGGTGACACAAGTCAACGTGACCGACGTATTCGAGGCGTGCTGCTATAGCAACGGCCTCGAGACGCCGCCGCCGGTGACGCCGATCGGCTGTGTCGGACCGCTGCCGGCGTGCAATCCAGAGGATGGCGAAGCGCAGCTCGACACCGAGCAGACGTCGTCGCTCGCGCCGGGCGTCTCGGTGCTCTTCTACCTCGCCTACAACCCGAACGAATGCTACGCGCCCGGTACGTGTCCGCCCGGCGACGGGCAGCCCGAGCTCGGCATCGGCTTGGTCGACGACGAGTTCCAACAGATCGTGAACGACAACGCAGCCGACGTGGTCTCGGCCAGCTTCGGCGAAGGCGAACAGGATTATGCGAGCGTCGACAACCCGCTGCTGATGCCCAACGGCACCGGAGCGGAACCTGATATTTTCGCGGCCATGGCGACCGAGGGCATGGCCATCTTCTTCTCCTCGGGTGATTCCGGCGCCGAGGGCTGTCAGCGCGATGGCAACCCCGACACCGCCGACATCATCTGTGCGGATTATCCAGCCTCCGACTTGAGCGTGGTCGCGGTCGGCGGCACGAACACGCCGGTGGGCAGCAACGGACGTCTCCTCGGGATTTTGAGCGCGTGGGGCATCGCTACCCAGACCGGCGGCGCGGGTGGGGGCGCCTTCTCAGATGTCATGACCCGGCCCGCCTACCAACCGACGGGCTCATTCTGCGACTCGTCCGGCGAGTTTTGCAATTCATCGAATCGCCTTGTGCCGGACATCGCGATCGAAGCTGACCCGGCGACCGGCGTTGCCGAAATCGCCAACTGCATAACGGTGAACTGCACGTCGAACGGTCAGGCGCTGCTCTTCGATCAAGGCGGCACGAGCGCGTCGTCCCAAGAGATGGCGGCGATGTGGGCGCTCGTGCTCGAGGCCTGCAAACAGACGACGAGCTGCGGTTCAGGCCCAGACCCGCATAGCTACCGCTTGGGCAATCCGGCACCGTTGCTCTACTCGATCTACGGCGGCAGCGGGTCGCTGCCGTATCAGTCGGTCTTCTATGACATCACCTACGGCGACAACGCCGTGCCCAACTCGCAGGGCCCGGGTTATAGCGATCTCGACCCAGGCTTTCTCGCAGGCCCGGGATACGATCTCACCACAGGGCTTGGAGCGCCTTTCGCGCGAAACCTCATCAAGGTCGTCACCGGTATGTGATCGTCGGGAGGTAGACACGTGACACAACCGCTTCGTTTCCGTTTGCTCGCAGGTTTCGCAGTCTTGGCTATCCTCGCGGCCTTAGGGTCCAGCGTTGCCACGGCCGCAGGCAACTACGACTTCCGCTACGGCTCCGGCATCTATAAGGGCTCGGTCGGCGATTGTCAGACGAGCGCCACGGTCGGGTTGGCCAAAGCCGGTTTCACTGACGTGCATTCGGAAAGCCACGCGAGCAACTCAGCCGTCTATGGGACCAAGACGGATTATCAAGCTGTGGTGATCTGCACGAAAGCGCAGTCGACCGCGACCTACACCGAGCTCGTCTTCGGACCGTCGGGTTCGACCTTGCCGTCGCTCTTCGACGCGCTCGACAACAACTTCAAATAATAGCGCCGCGGGCTACTTGTCTTCGGTGTAGCCCGCAGGCACGTCGAACAACGACGCATCCGCGGCCGAGAGCTGACGGATGTTGCCCCGCTCTGAGAAGAGCATGTAGTTGGGCGGTAGTCCGGCGCTTTGTTGCGGCCCCTGCATCATGCCGCTGAAATCGAAGTTGCCCGTGTTACCAGTCTGGGTCTGGACGTTGGGATCGCGCACGACCGTGACGAGTTTATAGAGCCACATCTGCCCTGCGGGTTCGGCCGTTCCAGACGTCTGCAGCGCGATGGTAGCGCTGCACCCTTCTGGGAGCGCGAGGCTGTCGAGGGGCGTGACCTTCGAGTCCGGCAACGGCTCAGCCATCTGCGCGTAATACACGAGCTTCTTCGCGCGGAAGGTGCCGTCGTGACACGAACCGCTGCTTCCGGACAGCGTCACGAGCGCGTCTTGGCTGAAGCCGACCGTTGGTTGGCCGTCGATCGTGATGGTCGCTGCCTGCCCGCTCGACTCGATCGCTGTCGCACTGCTTGCGCCTGACTCCGATTGCGGCGCTGCGCTCGGCGCGGCTTCGATCTGGGCGGCGCCGCTCGTATCGTACGTGTGATACGTCTTGGCCTGCGGGTCGATGAAGATGGTGACGTGTTGGTCCGGCTTCGCGATGATGATGGAGTTCGCGGTCTCCACTCGGGTCCAGCCGTTGTAGAACGCATAGCGGGTCAGAACCGGCGGCTTGTTGCCGGAGAGCTGATCTTGTGCCTCCTGCTCCGCCTTCTTCGCGGCGTCTTGCTGCTTTTTCGCTTGCGCCATGCCGTAGATCATGCCGATGCCGGGGATCATCTCGATGGCTTCTTGACCGAGACTCGGTCCCGCCGGCATGCTGATGCCGGTGCTCTTGCGCGCGTCAAGCGCGGCTTGCACCTCATCGTTGAACGCCTCGGGCGGTGGCGGGGTCGCGTTACCGCCGAGTTGGCGATCCACTTGATCGTAGGCGATGGCGAGCGCAGGTTGGGCTGACACGGGCGCGGGCGAAGGCGATGCCTGCGTGTCCGCAGCGGCGGGCATCCCGGCAAGGCACAGAACGCCCAGGGCCAAGACGACAAACCGCTTCAACATACGCAAGCCTCTTGGCGATCGGACGCCTTCATCTTCCGATGCGACGAGTAGTTCGGTAAGGGCGTCAAATGCCTTCGTCTGGTGCGTCCGCACCCGTGTTCGACTTGGTTTCCCTGGTGAAGCGCTCTCGTCGCTTTCAGTCGTCGGGATTGGTGGGATGATGGGGATCCGGTCTTGCATGCACCCATCGTACCGTCCCGCTCGCACGCGAAGAATCCGGGATTCCTCGCAACGCGCCGCCAAAACGTGCCAATGGCCATCTTGACCGCAGGCGAGCGACACGCGCTCGTGGGCCGGCGGGCCGAGCTGCAGCAGCTGCAGCAAGGATTTCTTCGAGCGTCGTCCGGCCGCGGGGAGCTCTTCCTCATCTTCGGGGATGCGGGCATCGGCAAGACGAGGCTCGTGACCGATTGGCTTGCGGACATTGCAAGCAGAGGCACCTGCACCGGAGTCGGGGAGTGCCTCGATTACGCACAGGCGCCATACGCGCCGTTCGTCGATGCGCTGCGCGCCGTGCTGCGCGCCGCCCCAGATGCTTTGCGAAACGCCGTCGCGGTTCGCTCGATTCTCTCTCCGCTCATGCCGGAGCTCTCGGGTGTGACATCGCAGAGAGACGTTCAGGGATCGAAACGCAGACTGTTCGACGCCTACGCCGAGGCGCTGCGCACGATCTCGGCCGCCAAACCGCTGGCGATCGTCATAGAAGACTTGCACTGGGCAGACCCGGACTCGCTCGATTTGGCAGTCTACTTGTCGGGCGCGATCGCGGCAAGCCGCGTCGCGATGGTCTTCACGTACCGGCAAGACGAGCCACAGAGCCGCAACTTTTCCGCCGCATTGGCTCGGCTCGAGCGCAGGCCGGCTGTGCGCCGGATTCCAGTCGGACCGCTCAGCGCCGTTGAGATGCGCAGCTTTGCACGCACCGTCACGCTCCAACGCGAGATGAGTCCGCGCACGATCGATCGAGTCCTCACGCTTGCCGAGGGGAATCCGTTGTTCGCGGAAGAGCTCTTGCGCGCCGGGGACGATATGCGGTCGGTTTCTCCCAATCTGCGGACGCTCGTCTTGGAACGCCTGGCCCCCTTGACCGGCGAGCAGCGCGTGGTGCTCGTCAACGCTTCGGTCATCGGCCTGCGTTTCGGGCCGAAGCTTCTTCAGGCCGCCGTGGGAACGCCGATGGAAGACGTCTTGGGGGCACTGCGTGGGGCACGCGATTGCCACCTGATCACGGAACAGGTGGATCCGACCGTCTATCGCTTCCGCCACGCCCTCATCCGCGAGATCCTGTATCACGAGATCTTGGAACCCGAAGCCGCGGCGATCCATGCGCGGGTCGCGCGGGCGATCGAGAAGCTGCCCGAAGCCGAAATAGACCCGGTCTCGCTTGCCTATCACTATTGGATGGCGAGGGATGTGCCGAAGGCGACCGCGTACGCAGAGAGGGCCGGCGACGGCTCGAGCCGCTCGCTCTCTTTCGGCGAAGCGGCCACGTACTACGAGCGCGCGCTCGCAGGCACACCGCACCCGGCGAGGCTCGACCGAGCGCGCCTCTTCGAGAAGCTCGGCGCGGCGCTTTTTTCAGCCGGACTTGTCGAACGATCGCTTCGCTCGTATGCCCTCGCGCTTGACGCGCTTGGCGAAGAGTCGGACGCCGAGCGGCGCGCGGCCCTGTACGGATCGATGTCGAAGGCCGAGCTCTTGCTTGGGCACCAAGATGCTGCGATGCGCTCCGTCGAGCGCGGGCTCGCCGTTCTGACGAGCCTGGAAAGTCCGATCCGCTTCCGTCTCTTGTTGGAACGGCTGTATCTCGCCACCGTCCTCGAAGACGAACGAGAGGTCGCCTCGATCCTGGCTGAGGCCGAGGGTTTTTCCGGCCCGCGCGACAGCGCGCTCGACGCTCGCTTCTATCAATTGCGTTCGTACGCGCGCGCGATGCTCGGCGACCTCGAACGTGCTGAGGCCGACCTCAATCTCGCGATCGCGACCGCCACATCGGCTGGCGATGCCGAGCTGCTGTACGACGCCTTGCACACCGGTTTTATCATCTACGGTGAGGCCAGCGAGTACGAGCGGTCGTTTGCGATGCTGGAGCGAGCGGTTGCGGTGGCCGATGAGGCACTGCTGCTCGACAAGAGCATCAAAGCGCGCTATATGAGGGCGGAGCTCATCATGGACGAGTCCCTCCCCATCGCGCGCGCGGCGGTCGACGCCGCGCTCGCCGTGCCGGGGCTTTGGGACATGCACCTGATGGCGTCTGCAGTCACAGCGAGCGCGGTGCGCATCGCCTTGCACCAGGGCGACGCAGCGTTCCTCGAACACGTCGCGAACCTCGCGCTGCTCGAAGACGGTCTCCGGGTCGGCGGACATTATGCCTGGCGCTGTGGGGCGGCGCTGGCCGAGCTTGCGATCGCAAAAGGGGACATCGCGCGCGCTCAAGCGGTGATCCATCAGGTGATCTCTCACACAACCGTCGGCAACGGTCCGGTCGACAGGCTGCTGTTCGCCGCTCGAGTCGGACACGATCGCGATCTTGTCCGGCTCGTCGAGTATTGCCGGGAATGGACCGAGCGGCACCCGACACCGTTCGGACCCGCTGTCATGGCGCTCTTCGAGTCCTACCGCGCTCGCGCACGAGGAGAGAACGATCGCGCCGAACGCCTCGCGGCCGAAGCCGCCGAAGGATTTGAGAAAAACGGCGACTCGACGGCACTCCAGGCGCTGGCCCTCGAACAGCTCGGACGCTACCGAGAAGCGGCCGAACTGTATCGACGAGTCGGAGCGCTCGGCGACGTGGCGCGGCTCGATGCCGAGCACGCGCCGCGCGGTCGACGCAATCGTCGCGCGAGCGCGCTCAGTGACCGCGAACGTGAAGTCGCGGAGCTCGTGGCAGACGGCAAGACCAACAAGGCCATCGCCAACCTTCTCGCCATCAGCGAGCGCACGGTCGAGAACCATGTCACCTCGATCTTCAAGAAAACCGGGGTGAGCACGCGCGCCGAGTTCATCGCGCGCTCGCTGCGTGAGACGTCGCCTAGTTCACCGTCACCTTGACGGGGAAGACCTGTCCGTTCTCGTCCATGACGTCGACATCGCACGATCCCGCGCCGACGGCGGTGATCGAGAACGCGTTGTTCGTCCCGTTGACCGGCGCGACAGAGGCGATGTTCACGTTGGTGCTTTGGGCCGTGAAGAAGCTTTGCCCGCTCTCGCTCGCCGTGACGTCTTTCTGCTGACCCAAAGAGAGCGTTAGGCTTGCCGGCTGGACCCCCAACGTGGGTGTCGGCGTCGGCGACGGGATGAGCGACTTGAAGGGGTCGAGGGAGCTGAGCCCTCCCGCGCAGCCGCTCACCATGAGTGCCGCGACGATGATGCTCAAGAAGATTGCTTTCATGATTATCTGACCGGCCAACTTTAGAGGCCGTCCTCCTACGGCCAACTGTAGCCTGCAGCCGGGTCTCGTTCATATCCGTGGAAGCTCGCAACGCACCCCGCTTTCCCCACATGTCTCCGTCGCGACGGCCTGGAGGTTCGCCGGCACGTCGAGGGGGAACGCAGGCAGGTGCTCGATCTCTTTCCGCCGACCGACCAGCAACTCGCTGTCATCCGCCAGCGCGGCGAGAACCTGCTCGTGCTCGCAGGGCCCGGCACCGGAAAGACCGAGACCTTGGCCCGCCGCTTCGCCTCGCTCGTCGCCGATGGCATCGAGGCCCACCAAATCCTCGTGCTGACCTTCTCCCGGCGCGCGGCCGACGAGATGCGCGATCGCATCCTCTTGCGCTTGCGCCAGCTGCGCGGCAAGGGACTCGCGGTCTCGGAGCTCTTCGTCAAGACGTTCCACAGCTTTTGCGGCCGGTTGTTGGAAGGCGAGCAATCGCGCACGCACGAGCGCAAGCTCCTCACGCCGGTCAAAGAACGCTTGCTCTGGCACAGGCTCGTGCGCGACGCCGGATTCTCCCTCGAAAGCGTCGATCGCGGCGTCGCGGAAAGCGCTCAGTTCGCGACCGATTGTCTGAACGTCATCGCGCAACTCAAAGGGCGCGGCGTCTCCGCGGACCGCGTCACGGCGCTCGCCGGTGACGACCGCCGGCTGCGCGATCTCGCGCGGCTTTACGAACGCATGGAAGCGCAGCGCACGGCCCTCGATCTCGCCGACTATCGCGATCTCGTCAACGAAGCCGAGCGCGCGCTGCGCGATGGGGCCAGCGCGGCGAGCGCGTGGCTGCGCGCTGCCGGCTTCCGGCACGTCCTCGTGGACGAGTTCCAAGACAGCGACCGGATGCAGCTCGAGCTGCTCGCAGCGATGCGGGCCGCGATCCAACCCGAGCCATGTTTCTGCTTCGTAGGCGACAAGAACCAGTCGATCTATCGCTTCCGCGGCGCTTCTCCGGGCAACGTCGATCTCGCGCGAGACCGGTTCGCCTGCGTCACGCTCGAACTCCACGACAATCGCCGTTCGGCGCAAGCGGTTTTGGACGTCGCCAACGCCGATCAAGCGCTCGACGCCGCTTCGAAGACCCATGCGGCCGACAGGACGAAAGCAGGGGCCGTCCGCTTCGAACGGCCGCGGACGGTCGAAGACGAGGTTCGATGCGTGAAAGACGCCGTGGTGCGCAGGATCTCGGCCGGAACCGCACCAGGGGCGATCGCAGTGCTGTTGCGCCAGACGCAACCCTATCAAGAGCTGATCATCGCGGCGCTGCGCGAAGCGGGCGTGCCCGTCGCCGCTCAACCGACGGCCGGATTCCATACGGACGGGCTCGTCGACGCCATGCTCACCGCGCTGCGGCTGCTCGCCCAACCGCAGGACCTTGGGCTGTGGCAACGTCTCCTCATCAATCCGATCGTCGGCTACCGTCCGATCGACGTGCGTTTCGCTTTCGACAGTGGGCGCCGCAAGGGCGATGCAGACCCGCTGTCGATGCTCGAGAAAAATCCGCCGCAGGGCGTCCGAGCGATGCGCGCGTTCCTCGGCGCTTGGCGGCGCTGCCAAGCAGCGTACGAGCGCGATGGCCCTGGACAGCTCGCGCGGACCGTCGCCTTCGAGTTGGATCTGCTCCGCCCCGTGAGAGAGACTCGGCCGGTCGAGGGCTTCGATCCGCACGCGTCGCCCGCTCGCTTGAGCGCGTTGCTCGAGGCCGCGGCGGACTATGAGGAGCTTGGCTCAGCGGCCGCATCGTCCGCGGGCAACGGGAGTCTAAAGGGCCGGCTCGCTCCAAACGCCTGCTCCGCCTTCGTCGCGAATCTTGATGAGACGATCTCTCTCCTCGCCGACGCGAGCCAGCCGCCGTATGCCGGCCAAGACGGCGTGCGCGTCATCTCGATCCACGCGGCCAAAGGACTCGAGTTCGATTTCGTCGCCGTGCCCGACGCGATCGAAGGGACCTTGCCCGCCTCGGTCCGGCCCAATCGCTTGCTGCCGGAGAAGAGCATCGAGGCGTTGCGCCGCGGCGAGGTGGACATCTTCGTCGATGACGACGCGGCGCGTACCGAGGAACGATCGCTGTGGTACGTCGCGCTCACGCGGGCGCGCGAAGAGGTGCTCGTCACCGCTGCGCTGGTCGATGAAGATGCGGTCGAGCTCCAAGCGTCGAGCTACACGCGTGGATTGACCGCAGCCGACCGACAAGGCGCCACGATCGAAGGTGCCTCACGGGAGACCGCGCGGGAAGGGGCGCTTTTCCAAGCGCCCCGTACAGCGGCGAGCTCGACGTCGGCCGGTGCTTCGGCGGCGGATCCGATGCTGTTCGACATCCAACAGGCGGAGCAGACGCCGCCTGGGATCGTGGTCCCCATCGCGGCGCTGTCGCCCACGAGCATCAACCGCTTCGTCGGCTGTCCGAGGCAATTCTACTATGCCGACGTGCTGCGTCTGCCCAGCCACAGCGACGAGGCGACGCGATACGGCCAAATGCTCCACCAGCTGCTCGCGCGGCTGCACGAGCGCGAGACCGACTTCGAAAGCGGGGATGCGCGCACGATCGTAGACCGTTGCCGCAGCGCGCTGCGCGAAATCCTGCCGGCGACCGGACCGGAAGGTGAAGGACCGCTCGACCGTTACGAACGTGAGGACCTCGCGCGCAAGCTGGACGAGTACGTGCAACGCATGGCTGACGAGGCGGCTCGCAGCCCGTTCCGCGTGCTCGGTTGCGAGCTTCCAGTGCGTTCCTCGCTCGAGAACCTCACGATCCATGGTAAGGTCGACCGCGTCGACCGTCTGCGCAGTGGCGGACTCCTCATCCGCGACTACAAATCGGGGCGTCGCTACGCCCCGACGGTCGAAGCCGTGCGGCAGGCTCTTGGCCGGATCGACGACGACACCCAGCTCTTCGGCAACGCACCGCGCGGCTTGAACCTCCAGACCTTGCTTTATATCCCTGGGGTGGAGGCGATGTTCGGGGCCAAAGTCGAGGCGGTCGAATACATCTTCTTCCGCGGCAAGAGCGCCGACGAGAGCGAGATTCTCTTCGAGCGCACACGGATCGTCGACGCGGAGCACGCCGGCGATGCGGATGCGCTCGCGCGCAGCGACGTCGAGCGCGTGCGCCACGATATCGCTGCGAGGATCGCGCGCTTGTGCAGCGATGGATCCATG
>DASPVP010000116.1:0-6008 GCA_035622315.1 Candidatus Acidiferrales bacterium
GCAATGCCGCTGACGCCGGATTTCATCGTGGACTTCGACAGCCCGGCGGCGGCGCCGCACCCGGTTGCGCTCGAGTACCTGACCAACGGTCTTTCGTGGGCGGCAGACTACGTCGCCCGCCTGAACGCCGACGCGGACAAACTCGACATCGACGCTTTCATCACGCTGCACAACGATAGCGGGATGGACTTCGACAACGCCACGGTGCGCGTGGTGGCAGGCAGCGTCCAGCGGGCTCAGCCGGGGATGCCAATGGTGCGGACGTTGGGCCGGGTCGTCTCCGCCGACGTCTACGCGGTGAACAACAGCCAAGCCACTCGACAGGCGGTCTTCGATTTCTACGAGTACAGCTTGCCGCAGAGCACGTCGCTCCGCGCGGGCGAAACGAAGCAGACCCTCCTGCTCTTCGCTCGCGGGATTCCCGTCAGCACGATCTACTCGTCGTCCAGCACGGTGAACGACTACACGAGTCGAGGATCCGACGAGCAGCTCATCCCGGTGGGCGTCACGCTGGAGTTCGAAAACGCGGGCCAGGGTCTTGGCGTGCCGCTGCCTTCCGGAACCTTTCACCTCTATAAGGCCGATCAGTCCGGCGAACCCGTGTTTATCGGGGACGACGGAATAGAAGACACGCCCCGCAATCAGCTGGTCGATCTCGACTTGGGCCAGTCGTTCGACATCAGGGTGCGACGCATACAGACGGGCTACCAAGAGATCCCGCAGATGCCATACCCGCGCACCGAGTACGTGACGGACTACCGTGTGATAGTAAGCAACGCCAAGACCAAGCCCGTGGTGGTCGAGTACACGGAGCAGCTCGGTGGCAATTGGCAGATCTCGAAGGAGTCGCTGCCGCACGAGAAGACCTCGAGCTCGACCGCGCTCTGGAGAATATCCGTGCCGGCAGACGGCCAGACGGTGCTGACCTACGAAGTCCAAGTGAACTAAGCGCCCGTCGCACGTCGAACACGACGCTCCCAGAAAACAGTAACGACCGGGCGGAGCCCGGTCGTTGACTGTTAGGCCGATGACGCTTTCGCCTTACCTTGCGAACCATTCTGTCTAGCCAGTTGGTCCGGTTGTAGGGCTTAACTGGGACGCGATCCCCAGAGCCATCCCCCAGCGTGAGCCGGGTCCCCAACGGTAGGGGTACCATCTCCGAGGCCTTCAGCTCTCCACGCTTCGAAACATGGCATCCGTTGTTGCTGACTTCCTCGGCACCGCGGTCGGTGTAGTCGCAGTATACTCAAACACCCGTGAGCGCGCAACTGAACGGTTGTTCGTTTTTCAAAGAAAATTGTGGATAGCGATTTGTCCGCTGTGGATAAGCTGTGAGTCAATCACGCGCGATCGCGGATGCAAGCACCTCGATGCCAAAATCGAGTTGATCGACGGTGATGACGAGCGGTGGCGTCAACGAGAGAACGTTGCCGTTCGGCCCGCTCGTGAGCAACAGCAGGCCGTGTGCAAGCGCCGCTTTCATCACCGAAAGCGCGCGCGGCTTGTCCGGCGCTCCGTCGCTGTCGACGCACTCGAGCCCCCACATCAACCCGAGACCGCGCGCATCCCCTATGCGGCCCTTGCTTTCTTTGCGCAACCGGCCGAGGCGCTGGCTCACGAAGCGTTCGAGCTTGGCTACTCGTGCGACGAGCCGGCGTTCCTGCATCTGCTCGATCGATGCAAGCGCTGCCGTGCAGCCAGCGGGATGTCCGAGGAAGGTGCTCGTGTGGATCGCCTCGCCGGCGGAAGCCGGCCAGCGATCCATCACTTCCGCAGCACCCACGCAGGCCGCGATCGGGAAGCCGGAGGAGAGTCCTTTTCCCACGCAGATGAGATCCGGGACGATGTCCGCATGCTCGCACGCGAACCAGCGGCCCGTCCGCCCAAATCCGCAGAAGATCTCATCGCAGATGAGCAGGAGGCCGCGGTCGTCGCACAAGTCGCGCAGCTTTCGGAGCCATCCAAAGGGTGCAGGCACCTCACCACCCCGGCCCTGCATCGGCTCGACGATGACCGCTCCGATATTCTCGCCGCCTGGCTCATCGAGGGCCGTGCGGACGAAGTCCAGGCAGGCGGAGGCGCAGGACGGATATTGCAGATCGAGCGGGCAGCGGTAGCAATACGCATAGGGCGCTCGTCGCTCGAAGTGGCCCAGTTGCCTGATGAAGGGCGCTCGGAATAGGTCCCGATCGGTGACTGAAAGCGCGCCATAGCCGAGTCCGTGATAGGCGCTAGAAAAGCACAGCACGCCTGGCTTACCCGTGGCCATCACCGCGGTCTTGAGGGCCGCTTCGACCGCCTCAGCGCCGGTCGAGGCGAAGATCACGCGCTTTTCGCCGTTGCCCGGCGTGAGCTCGCACAGCTTGCGCGCGAGCGCGACCTTGTTTTCTGTCGGATAGACATCGCCCATGCCGTGCAAGAGCTGGCGCGCTTGCGCGCCCACCGCGGAAGCGACGCGAGCATTGCTGTGGCCGGTCGCAGCGACGCCGAAAAACGCCGAGAAGTCGACGTAGACATTGCCGTCGACGTCCTCGACATTCGCACCGGCCCCGCGCGCGAGGAAGATCGGGTAATCCGCATCCACGTAGGTGACGTTGCGGCTTTCAAAGCGTCGCAGGTCGCGGGTCAAACGCCGGCTCGCAGGTCCGGGAGGTTTGACCTTCATTTTTCCGAGCCGCTCGCCGAACGGGCGCACGGTCACGCTGCCAAACCGTCCATGAAGTCGGCGATGCGCGGCCGGTAACCAAAAGGAGGGCGTTGCATCTCGCCGAGGCGGCAAATGCGCGCGGGGGTGCAGCCGGCAAACGCGGCTTCAGGACCAGGAACACTCCCCGCAATCCCGATCGTGTCGAGATGGACCCCGTAGTCTGCGAGCGCGCGCGTCACAGCTGCGGCGGACGGTGCAGGCTTGACGATGACAATCCGCCCAAATCCGGCGCACACGGGCTCGCCGAAGACTTCAACGCCGACGACGAATTCGGGCACACCGCTCGCGTGCGGTCCCACAAGCACCGTGTCAAGCGCGTGCGTCACGGGCGGAAGCGCGCGCACGCGCAGCCGTCGTACGAATTCAGCGGCGGCCGCCCGCTCGGCGTCGCCAGCCTGTGCTCGCGGTATGACGTCGCTCAGCCGTGCGAGTTCGGCACGCAACGCGTGAGCGAAGAGGATGGCTTTGGCCTCATCTCCCTCCACGTAGATCGTCTGAGGCGAGAGGCAGCCTCGCTGATCGAACAGCGCGACGTCCTGCGCCGCGGCTGTCGCGGCTGCTGTATCAGCGTCATTCGCGATGAAGCCCACGCTGTAGCCATAGCCATAGCCGACGATGTCCACCGTGGGCGGCACGCGGCGCTTGATGTCGGCGATCGTCTCGTCAGAGCCGAAGGCCACGATCCGGTCGACCGAGCGGAAGATTTTGGCTTCGAAATCCTCGTCCCCACCGCTCCAGCGCATCGCTGCGATCGTGGAGTCGAACTCGTGCGCGAGCCTTGAGAATTGGTCAGCGACGATTTCAGCCAGGCGTAGCTCTCGGCTCGAGCTCTTCAGCAGCAGCGTTGCACCGGCGGCAGCCGCGCAGTAGACGGTGGCAAGCGTCGGGCCAATCACATTACCAGGCAGAATCGCGAGCACTTTCTTGCGCTGCGTCGAGTGCTCTCGCCACGTCGCGTTCTTGAACTGGTCTGAAAGTACGGCCGGCGCATCCAGGAGCGCGTTGTCGAGCGCGATCTCGACGACTTGCGCGGGCCACTCGCCGCTGGCAAAGCCTTCACGGGCGGCTTGACGGACTGCAGATCCGCGGTCGCTCCACTCTGCCGCGCCCTTAGATAACGAAGCGAGACGCGCCTCCGCGGCGGACTGCAGGTCAGGCATCGGAGCGCAGCATCGAGTCGACGGCTATGCTGCACCCTTTCGGAGCTGCTGCCGGCGATCGACCGAGGTAGATAAACCCATCGCCGCTGCGTCGCACGAGGTCGGCGGTCAACACGCAAGCGACCGAGCCGCGATTTGCGAGATCGAAGACCTGAAGCAGACCTTCGCTTCCATCAGATACTGGCAAGGCTGTGATCGGGTCGACGACCGCCATGCGCGTCCAATGGGGGCCGACCTTGATGCCGATGCGCCGCGGCCTGTTGTCGAGCGCGTCGGCGAGATGCGCATCGTACCACTGGCTCGTCAGCTCGCACATGCCGTATTCGGATGCGCAGCGCTCTAGCGGAATGCCGAATGTCCGCGCTAGCAGGTCGTAGAGCCGGTCCCGCTCGACCGACCGCGATTTTCCTTTGAACCCTCCGGTCTCGATGAGACGGCTTCCGGCTGGCAGCGAGAAGCGGTCGCCACTCCTCGTGCAAGTGTCGAGGAAGTGCACGAATCCGAACGCCGTTCCGAAGACGAGCACGGGCGTGGACGCGGACCGCAGTTCAGTCGTCGCGCCAGCCGCGTCGAGTACTTCGTCGCGGATGAAGAAACCGCCGCCGCTCGCGCACCGGTCGAACAAGCGCGAGCACATATAGGCGAGCGACGATGCCGGCGCGTCGCGATACGAAGGCGACAAGAAGACCATAGGCATGCGATCCAGGTCGGGCATGACCCAACGCCGGAATTGGGCTTCGAGGGCCGCGTCGTACAGCTCGGTCGTATCCATCTCGTGCATCGATGCGTGACCGCCTGCCCGCGTAGTACCACTCGAGGCGAAGCGCAGGCGCGTCCGATCTGGGGAGAAGCACGCGAGACGAACGTCCCCAAAGGAGGCCGCGGGGATCGCGGGCACGTCGGCCCACGTCGTGACGTGTGCGGGCGTGTGACCTAGCCGATCGCAAAGGGCGCTATAGGCGCGATTGTATGCGTATTGGTACGCGAACAAATCGAGCGCGATCGCGTTGAACGCGGGCTCTTCGGATGCGGGCGCGGCGATGAGCTCGAGGATGCGCGCGTCGAGTTCGCGTGCCATGGCTGTGGCGTCGGCGGTCTTCAAAACGATGTGCGTTTTGACGGCACCGTATCTACGGACCTTCGCACGGGCCTGCAGGGCCGCTTCGTCCCCCACACAAAGGGTCGCGACGCGATATGTTCTTGGAATCCTTCCCTGTCGGACCCATCGCGTGCAACTGCGTCATTTTGGGCGACGAGCGGACGCGCGCTGCGATTGTGGTGGATCCCGGAGACGACGTCGATAGGATCGCGAACGTCTTGCGACGTCACGACCTCAGCGTGGTGGCGATTGTCGCCACACACGCGCACATCGACCACGTCGGCGGTCTTGCAAAACTCAAAGAGCTGACCGGCGCCCCCGTGCTGCTGCACGAAGCGGACATGCCGCTCTACGACGGCATCGCGGCACAGGCGGAATGGCTAGGCGTTCCAACCCCAAGCACAACCGAGATCGACGGCTACCTGACCGAACGTGAGCGGCTCGAGTTCGGACCGCACGCGCTCACCGTGCTGCACACGCCTGGACACACGCCCGGCAGCGTCTCGTTTGTCGTCGAAGAACGCGCCCCGTTGTTGCTTTCGGGCGACACCCTATTCGCGGGCAGCATCGGCCGCACCGATCTGTGGGGCGGTTCCTACGACGAGATCATGCGATCCATCAGGACCAAACTGCTCGCCTTTGACGACGCGGTCGGCGTGTTGCCTGGACACGGACCGCAGACGACTATCGGCGCAGAGCGGCGCTCGAATCCGTTCATCATCCAACACGCATGAGCGAGGAGCCGAAGTCTTCCCCGGGGGATGCAGCAGCGCCGCGCAATCCGTACCAGCTCGAACGCGACGACGAGCTCGAGACGTTTGCACGCGGTGTCATCGACGTCGCTATGGGAAAGACTGCGACATCGCCCCGTCAATTCGCCTACTACTCCGGGCAAGCCGCAAAGCAGATATGCCAGTACGTGCTCGAGCGTTTTAGGCGCAAGAAGGCCTGAGGATGTCGCAAGAGATCGGCTCGCAGCTCCCGCCACCCCTGCGCTTCGAGTTCGGCGCTCATCCGAGCGGCGGTTTGCCCAAAGCGATCC
>DASPVP010000117.1:0-3713 GCA_035622315.1 Candidatus Acidiferrales bacterium
TTGCGGAAGCGCTGCATCTCTTCTTCTTCGGTCTTCTTGTCATAGACCGATTCTTCCAACGCGATCTTGTCGGTGACGAAGATGGGTGCGTTGGCCCGCAACGCGAGCGCGATGCAGTCGCTCGGCCGCGCGTCGATCTCCTGATCCTCGCCGCCCGCCTCGACGACGAGCTTCGCGTAGAAGGTGCTGTCCTTGATGTCGTGGATGATGATCTTCGTCAGCTTCGCGTTGAGATTGTCCAAGATCGCCTTCATGAGGTCGTGCGAGAGCGGACGGGGCACCGATTGGGCTTCGAGCGCCAGCATGATCGCGGTGGCTTCGAACGGGCCGATGAGGATGGGCAGATAGCGCTTGCCCTCGAGATCCTTCAGGATCACGACGGGGTCGTGCGTCAGCAAGTCGATGCCGAGCTTGTCTACTTTCATCTGCCTCATGCAACTACCGCCTCGCGAAGGGATTTCCGCGTGGCCTTCGCCTCACAAAAACCGGTTCCTATCTCACGCGTCGGGATGAGAGGACCGCTACAGGTCAGGGTGAAAGCGCCAAACGTTTGAAATTTGCGAGCCTTTTGTGGAGCCGAGAATGGCTCCTGACCATCATCGCGATCGTCGTCGCATTCTTGCTATGGCGACTCATCATCGCGGGCATCACGCGATTCTACGCGCGTCGCTTCGTCAGCCGTCTGCTGCCGCGCGTGTCGACCTATGCGGGCGTGTCGAAGTCGCTCACCGGACTCATCATCCTCGTCGCGCTGCTGCTCTTCGTGCTGAACGTCTGGCACGTGGACGTCGCGCCGGCGTTGTGGTCCGCAGGTGTGATCGGCATCGTCATCGGCGTCGGAGCCCAGGCGATCGTGCGTGACGTCCTCACCGGCGTGTTCTATCTCTTTGAGGACACGTTCGACGTGGGCGACGGGGTCGAACTGACGACGGGCAATGGGGTCGTGCGGGGCTCCGTCGACGCCATGAGCCTGCGGGAGGTCCGCGTCGTCGACGAGCGCGGTTACGTGGTCTCCGTGCCGTACGGCAGCATCGTCTTCGCCGCCAACGCCACCAGGTTGCCGCTCCGCTTGAGCATCGACTTCGTCGTACCGTTGCGCGGCGATGTCGCAACCTTGCGCGAGCAACTCACAAAAATCGCGAATCAGGCCATCAAGAAGAGCGCGGTAGAGATCGAAGGGTTGACCGTCGTGCTCGCGGACATCAGCGCGAGCGGCGCGACGTTTCGCGTCCACTTCCAGACCAAACGGAAAGAAGCGCACATCGCACCGCCGATGCTGCGCGAGTTGATCGCGACCGAACTGCAATCCAATGGTTTTCTTCCGCGGCTCGACCCTCCCTCGGATCAGCCGGCGGCGAACCCGGGCTGATGTCGCTCGCGTGCGGGATCGTCGGTCTGCCCAACGTCGGCAAATCGACCCTGTTCAACGCGATGACGCGCAGCAGTGTCGTCGCGTCCAACTATCCTTTCGCCACCATCGACCCGAACGTCGGCATCGTGCCTGTGCCGGACCCGCGCTTGGATGTGCTCTCGCGGATCTTCAAGAGCAAGCAGATCGTGCCCGCGACCACGACGTTCATCGATATCGCCGGCCTCGTACGCGGCGCCTCGAAAGGCGAAGGCCTGGGCAACGCGTTTCTCTCGCACATCCGTGAGGTCGACGCGGTCGCGATGGTCGTGCGCTGCTTCGAAGATCACAACATCGTCCACGTCGAAGGCGCACCAGACCCGATGCGCGACGTCGAGATCTTGACGACGGAACTCGCGCTGGCCGATCTTGCGACGACCGAGCGCCGCTTGGAGCGCACGCGCACGCGCGCGAAAGCCGAACCCAAGCTCGCTGATGAAGTCGCGGCGCTCGAGCGCATCGCGGCAGAACTCAATGCAGGCAGACCTGCGCGCATCTTCGCGCCGGCGACGCGCGAGGGTGTGCTTGCACAGGAACTGTCGTTGCTCACCGCAAAGCCGCTGCTCTACGTCGCCAACGTAGACGAAGCGTCAATCGCTTCGTCAGCGCCTGGCGTGCTACAACTGCAAGAGCGCGCACGCGAGGAAGGTTCCGAGGTCATCGCGCTGTCGGCCAAGCTCGAAGAGGAGCTGTCGGCACTCCCGCCTGCGGAGGCGGAGACGTTCGCGCGAGAGCTTGGGCTCGAATCCCGAGGCTTGGACCGTTTGATCGTGGCCGGCTATCGTCTGCTGCACCTCATGACGTTTCTCACCGCAGGTGAGAAAGAGACACGGGCGTGGACGATCGTGCGGGGGACGACGGCGCCGCAAGCGGCGGGCAAGATCCATAGCGACATCGAGCGCGGCTTCATCCGTGCGGAGATCGCCTCGTTCGAGGACCTGCAGCGCCTGGGCGGTCTGAATGCGGTCAAGGAGGCAGGTCTCCTCCGCAGCGAGGGCCGAGACTACATCATGCAGGAAGGTGACGTCGTCAATTTCCGCTTCAACGTCTGAACGGAGCCGAGCATGACCACCGCGAGCACCAACAGCCCCAAGGGGACGGTATCGGCGAATCGCCACAAGACCGACCACGAATCCGTGTTCGGCGAGGCGATGGACTACTTCAATGAAGCCGCGGCGAATCTGGATCTCAATCCCAACATCAAGCGCATCCTCACGCATCCCTCTCGCCAAGTGATCATCTCCATCCCGTTCCAGCGCGACAACGGGGACTTCGAGGTGTTCACGGGCTACCGCGTGCAGTACAGTTTCGCGCGCGGCCCGGCGAAGGGCGGCATCCGTTACCATCCCGACGTCACGCTCGATGAGGTGACTGCGCTCGCCTTTTGGATGACGTGGAAATGCGCGGTCGTCGATCTTCCGTTCGGCGGCGGCAAAGGCGGGGTGACCTGCGATCCTGCGAAGCTCTCACGCAGCGAGCTCGAACGGCTCACGCGACGCTACGCGGCGGACATCATCGAAGTGATCGGGCCAGACAAGGACGTTGCGGCGCCGGACGTCGGCACCAATCCGCAGACGATGGCGTGGATCATGGACACGGTCTCCATGCACAACCGCTCTCACACGCCTGGTGTGGTCACCGGAAAACCCTTGAACGTCGGCGGGTCGCGCGGGCGGGTCGAGGCTACCGGTCGCGGCGTGATGATCACGATCCAGTCGGCGCTCGAGAAGATGGGCAAGTCGCTCGAAGGCCAGCGGGTAGTCGTGCAAGGATTTGGCAACGTCGGCTCGATCAGCGCGAAGCTCCTGAGCGAGCACGGGGCTGTCATCATCGGGCTCAGCGATCAGTTCGGCGGTCTCTACAATAAACAGGGTCTCGATGTGGAGCGCGCGATCGCCCATGTCAACGATCCGAAGAACGAGCGTCACACGCTTGAAGGGCTGCCGGGCGAGCGCATCAGCAACACCGAGCTGCTCGAGCTGCCATGCGACATCTTAGTGCCTGCCGCCATCGAGAACCAGCTCACGGTGGAGAACGCCTCGAAGATCAAGGCGCATCTCATCGCTGAAGGCGCGAACGGGCCAACCACGCCTGCGGCGGACGGGATGTTCTCGCAAGCCGGCGTGACCGTCATCCCGGACATTCTCGCAAACGCCGGCGGCGTGACCGTGTCATACTTCGAGTGGGCGCAAGACCGCATGGGGTTCTATTGGAAGGAGAGCGAGGTCAACGAGCGGCTTCGCGACGTGCTCAAAGAGAATTTCGACGCGGTCTGGTACATCGCGCAGAACCGCAAGGTGACGTT
>DASPVP010000118.1:0-5472 GCA_035622315.1 Candidatus Acidiferrales bacterium
TGGCGCGGAGCGCGGCCACACGCGACGGCTCTCGCAGATCGCCTCGCGCATGGGCGCCGCGCTCGGCATCAACGGACCGGACCTTGAGATTTTGCGCCGCGCTGCGCTGTTGCACGATGTCGGCATCCTCGCGCTGCCCGCAGGCGAGCGCGGTGCGATACACTGCGAGATGGGATCGCGGCTCGTAGCGCGCTGGCGTGACGGACGCACGATCGCGCAAGTCATCGAGCAACACCACGAACGTGTCGACGGCAGCGGCTTCCCGCGAGGGCTGGTGGGCGATCAGATCGTGCTTGAAGCGCGCATCGTCGCTGTTGCGGAGGCGTTCGTGAAGCTGACCGCGGGACCGGTCCCCATGTCCACGATGGACGCGCTCAACGAGATCGATGCAAGGACCCGCACGGAGTTCGACCCGCAAGTGGTCGAGACGCTTGCGTCTGCGGTCGAGCCCCGCACGGCGGACGTCCTTCCCATGACGCGTCGCACCAAGATCTGAAACCTCATTTCAGGGAGCCCGAGGCGGCCCCACCTCGAGGCGCGGCCTCGACTTGACGAGGCTGTCCGGCGGCGTCGTCTCCAGCCGTTCGAGTACGTGGGTTCCGAACGCCGCGAGAGCGGTTTGATCGATCGGACAGGCCGCGTTTTGGGGGTCGCGCAGCCGCACAATCGCGCGCTCTAACGTCGTGCGCGCCCCTTTGATGTTGCCTCGGCTTAAGTGGAGTAGCGCGGCCGCCAATTGGATCAAGCCGCGCAGTCCTCGATCGCGCGTGGCGATCCAGCGCGGCTCGAGTGTCTCGTGAGCGTCAAAGAAACGGCCTTCGTTCCAGCAGTTCGCAAAACGCTGGATGTCGTCCGGGTCGAGAGGCGGCATGTCGAGTCCATTCACCTGGCAGACCTGAAGGTCCGCCGCTACACGGGTCGGCCGCTACATTGATGCGAGCGTGGCTTCGGCGGCGCGTAAGGTGTCTTCTATGTCCTCCTCGCTGTGCGCCGCGGTGAGAAAGAGCAATTCCATCTGCGAGGGCGGCAAGAGGATGCCGCGTTCGAGCATGCCTCGGTAGAACGCGGCGTAGGCGCTTGCGTCTGCTTCCGCCGCTTCGGCAAAGTTGCGATGCGCCGGGCCTGGACGAAACATGAAATCCACCATTGAGGCCCACTGCACGACTGCGAAGGTCAGGCCTGCGGTGGCGATGATCCGTTGCAGGCCAGCGGCGAGCTGCTTCGCCTTTCTTTCGAGCCTCGTGAAGAACCGTGGATCTGCGTCGAGCACGTCGAGCAACGCGTGCGCGGCCGCAACGCAAACTGGATTTCCCGAAAACGTTCCACCGACGAAGACCGGTCCATCGGGTGCGAGAGACTTCATAACTGCGGCGCTGCCGCCGAAGGCCGCGATCGGCAGACCCCCGCCTAAGGCTTTGCCCAGACAGGTGAGATCAGGTGATACCCCGAGCGCTTCTTGCGCGCCGCCTCTCATCCGAAACCCCGTGATCACCTCGTCGAAGATGAGCAGCACGCCGTGTCTCCGCGTCAACGAGCGAAGCGCATCCAAGAAGCCCGTCTCTGGCAAGCAAAGTCCCATGTTGCCGCAGATCGTTTCGATGATGACGGCGGCCGTGTTGTCTCCCTCAGCCCCAAGCGCGGCCCCGACTGCGGCGATGTCATTGTAAGGTAGGACAATGACTTCGCTTGCCACCGCCTGTGTCACGCCGGCTTCCAGTGTTGCGGCTGAAAGCGATGACGCGCCCGCTGAGAAGATCATCTCGTCGCTATGTCCGTGATAGCAGCCGGAGAAACGGATCAGCTTGGCTTTGCCGGTGAACGACCGCGCCACACGGACCGCGCTCATACACGCCTCGGTGCCGGTCGACACAAACCGGACGCGCTCCAACGAATCGAATCGCTCGCATAGGCGTTGCGCGAGCCGGACTTCCTCTGGATGCGTCGTGCCGACGACCGCCCCATCGCGGGCTGCCGCAGCCACGGCGGCCGCGATAGCGCGATCGCCGTGTCCGAGAATCACCGGGCCGTACGCGCAGAGATAGTCGATGTACGACCGTCCGGCTGCGTCGACCACGTGCGCGCCGCGACCTGACACGATAAACGGGCTTGGTGCGCCCACCGGCCTGCCTGCGCGAACCGGCGAGTCGACGCCGCCGGCCAAGAAGCGTTGTGCCGTCTTGAAATCGAGGGGCACCGGCACCACAGGCTCTCGCATGCGCGCGTGTTAGCGCGAAAGCGTTGCTCCGACCTGCCGCTCACAAAAAGGCGAAGGCGGCATCCGTGCCGCCTTCGCAGGCTTGTGGACCGGCCCGAAGCCGGCCGCTACATCCCTTGTCCTATTGACCGACGTCGGTCCAGGCGACGATGTCGTAGCGATTGGTGATCGGGAATCCCGGCGGCGGGTTGGCCGCGAGCCGCGGATCGTACTCGTAGGCGCGCTCGAAGCCGGTCTCGAGCGTTCCATCCGAGCTCGTGCCCATGGCGCCGTCGATGTTCTGGACGAGACCACCATGGAAGGTGAATGTGCCTTGAGCGGCTCCATCCCAGTTCTTGTTCGAGAAGGTCCCGTCCGTGCAGGGCGGGCACTCGCCGTAATAGCCGGTCAGGATGCTGCCGTCAAACTCGTAACCCGTCGTCGTCGTCGAGTTGACGGTGATGTCGTTGGCCCAAACGCCGAACTCGTCGGTCGACGTCGAGCTTTCGTCAAGGTATTCGATGCCCGGCGCTGCGCCGGCGAGCGTGATGGTATGGTCGCTGTCGCCGTCATAGTCCGGAACTGCGAGCGAATAGTCGCCGTGGATCGTGCCGGAGTCGATCGTCACGTTGCCGTTGACGAAGATCGCACCGTTCGCAGCGGTCGCACCTTCAGAAGGTTGACCGGACGGCACGCCCGAGTACGTGATCGTGCAGCCCGACGAGCAGCCGCTCGTCTGGGTCACGGTCGTCGAGTTCGTCGTGAAGTTGATCGCGATCGTGTAGTTCGCGCCAAGCGGATCGGCGGTTCCCGCAGACTTCACCGTGAAGACTTCGTTGTCGCCCGAGTACGAGCCGCACGTGCCGCTGCATGGCGTGATCGTCACGTCGCCCTGCATGTAAATGCCGGTCGTCAGCGCACCAGCCGGACCCGCCATGGCGGGATTGCCGTTGATGTAGATGCCGTTTGCAGGCGGCGCTGGGAGCCCGCTCGTCTCGTTCGGGTTGCCGTAGAAGGCCTCGCTCGCATCCGCGAGGTTGGTCTGAAAAGTTGGAAGCTGCATCGGGTTGGTGCCGACGGTGAGGGCGTTTTGGCCCTGCGTGCCGGTCACGTCGGCCCAGTTCACGCTGCTTTCCGCCACCGACGTCTTGCCGGCTCCTTCGTAAAAGCTTGGCGTGCTCACCGTCTCCACCGAGCTGTTGAAGATGGCGGCACCCGGATCATCGTACCAGATGTTCATCGACCCGCCGTTGTACACCGGGCCGTCGAAGTTTTCGCCCGTCACGTAGTACACGCTACCGGAGTTGCCGGCGGTGAACTGCTCGTAGTACGAATACGGGAAGCTGCGTACGAGTGCGACGATCTCACGAGTCTGCCCCGAGACGGTTTCCGTGCCCTTGGAATCGATCTCATAGTACACGAGGCCGCTCGAGCTATTCCAGGTGTTGATCACGCTTGACGAATAGGAGACGGTCGACGGAGCTGGATACGAATAGTTGATCCCGCCGGGTGTCCCGTGCCCTGGCCCTGACGCGTTCTCTTCGATCGACAAGACCATGTCTTCGACGCCCGCATAAGCAGCGTTGAGCGCTTCCGCGCTGCGGCTGTGCGCGCCAACCGAGTCGATCTCCCCGATCATCTGCGACATGAGGCCGCCGATGAGCACGAGGAAGACCACGGTCATGAGCAGGGCGGTGATGAGCGCGACCCCGCGCTCGCGAGCCTTGATGCGTTTCATGGATTATACCCCAGAGCTACTTGCTGATTGAGATCGTAAACACCATAGTTGCCGTTGCTCGATTCGGTCTGCAGATCCACGTCGAGCAGCGTGCTCGAGAGCGCTTCGACCGAGAAGCCAACGATGTTGTACGCGATGACATTGGTCGTCGTCGCGGCGGTCGGACAATTCGTGTTGGTGACAAGCGCGTCGGTCTTCGTGATCGTCTTCCCCACCGGGTCGTATGTCAGGGTGATCTCGTCATAGCAGGGAATCGGGTCGCCGAAGCTGTCCACCGGCATGGGCGCGGGCGGCGTCGTAAGACCATTCGGACCATTGTGCACGACGTAGAACTCGACCGACTGCGAAGATGTCGGCGCGGTCGACGCCGCCGGGGTGGGCGGCGAGACGACGATCGGATACGGCGCGTTGAAGTCCGTGACGTCGGGCATCGCCTGGCGAAGCTCGTTGGTCACCTTCGCCATGGAGATGCGCGCGTTCGATTCAGCGCTGATGTTGGCCGTCGTCAAGCTGTTGTGGTTGAACACCATCGCGAACTCCACCACGGCGAGCGCGAGCACGAGGCCCATGATCGCCATGGAGATGAGCATCTCGACGATGGTGAAGCCTCGCAGACCGCGGCGCATCACTGGATCACCGTCGGCTCTGGCGTCGGTGTGGGCGACGGCTTCGGCGTCGGCGATGGCGTCGGTGTCGGCGACGGCTTCGGGGTCGCCGTTGGCGGCGCTGTCGGCGATGGCGTCGGCGTCGGCGACGGCTTCGGCGTCGGCGACGGCGTCGGCGTGGGTGACGGCTTCGGGGTCGGCGACGGCGTCGGTGTCGGCGTCGGCGTGATCGACGCAGGCGGCGCGGGCGGCGTGACGCCTTCGAGGTTCAATGTCGGGTCGTTGCGGTTGAGCTGGTTGAGCTCGAAAACTTCTGGTGTGCCGGTGTCGCTGAGGGTGTTATCCTCGATCCAAACGCTCAGGTCGGCCGCGTTGCTGTCGCCCGACTGCTCGGTCGCGTTCCACATGTACGCGTACGTGCCGTGCGCGGCAACGTTGGCGAACGGCCCGGTCACGCACGTCGGCATAGGATGCCACGTCGGCGTCGTGATGTTGTCGTTGTACGGTGGCCAGGGATTGCCGCATGGATCGGTACCGGGCGCTGGGCTTGCCCACACGCCTCCGGTCTGTTCGTTCCAGAAGTTCGCATCTTCGCGCATCGTGTCGATGAGGTAGTTGCCCATCGAAATCGCGTAACCGCGATTGGATGCTTCCTTCTCTGTCTGCGTCGATGCGATCATGTCGCCCGACACGAAGAGAAACGCGAGCGTCAAAACGACGGTCGCGACAAGCGTTTCGATCAGGCTCGATCCGCGTTGTCGCTTTGGAGTTTTTTGTATATTCGGCATGCCAAGCAATCTCCGCGTCCGCAAGCCGGACGCCGCTCAAGATGAGACACTGGTTAGACTTGCTTTTCTTATTAGATTTCATCGGCTCCCTCGGTATTTGGGGAGGTGTGATGCGTCGCACAAAGGGCGAAAAACATGCGATATGAG
>DASPVP010000119.1:0-25568 GCA_035622315.1 Candidatus Acidiferrales bacterium
CTCACGGGCGGCGGCGCGCAACTCGCCGGCGTGGACGCGCTGGCAGCCGACCTCTTCGACCTGCCGGCGCGCGTGGGGACGCCGATGCACGTCGGGGGGCTTACCGAGGCGATCAAGCACCCGGCATATGCCGCCGCGGTCGGCCTCGTGATCTTCGGCGCGAAATCCGAGAGCGCCACACAACCTGCCCGCGCGAACGGCAAAGGCATGTGGCACAAGGTGAGCTCTTGGTTTTCGGAAGTCATGGGATGACGCACAAAGACCCCGGCCGCGAGGGCGGCAAGCAAGACGCAAACGACGTTTCCACATCTCGTCCATCTCACGTAGTGAAGGGAGAAGCAATGACCGAGCGCCGTTACGTTCCAGAGCACATGGCGACCATCAAAGTCATCGGGGTCGGTGGCGGAGGTTGCAACGCGGTGAACCGGATGGTCGACTCCGGTATCAAGGGCGCGGATTTCTTCGCCATCAACACGGATGTGCAGGCGCTGAAATCGTCGCGCACCGAGAACACGGTGCAGATCGGCCAGAACCTTACGCGCGGCCTGGGCGCGGGGGCGGATCCCGAAATCGGGCGGCAAGCCGCCGAAGAATCGCGCGACGACCTCGCGATGCTCGTAGAGGGCACCGATCTCGTCTTCATCACGGCGGGTATGGGCGGCGGCACGGGCACGGGCGCATCGCCGATCATCGCGGAACTCGCGCGCGGGTCGGGAGCTTTGACGGTCGGCGTCGTCACAAAGCCTTTCGGCTTCGAGCTGCGGCGGCGGGCGCAGATCGCGGATCGCGGGATCGCGGAGCTCGAGCAGAAAGTCGACACGCTGATCGTCATACCGAACGACCGTCTGCTGACGGTCGTCGAAAAGCGCACGCCGTTGCTCGAGGCGTTTTCGTATGCCGACGATGTGCTGCGCCAAGGCATCCAAGGCATCACCGATCTCATCACGCAGCCGGGGCTCATCAACCTCGATTTCGCCGACGTACGACGGGTGATGACGGATGCGGGATCGGCGCTCATGGGCATCGGCACGGGTTCTGGCGAGCACCGCGCTGCGGATGCGGCGCACAAGGCCATCTCGAGCCCATTGCTCGAGGCCACGATCGACGGCGCCAAGGGTGTGATCTTCAACATCTACGGCGGCCCGGATCTGTCGATGTACGAGGCGAACGAAGCCGCGGAGCTGATCAGCAAGGCGGTGGATCCGGATGCCGAGGTCATCTTCGGCGCGACGATCGACGACCGGCTGCAAAACGAAGTGCGCGTGACCGTGCTCGCGACCGGATTCGGTTCGCGCGCGCGCGACCGCCAGCGAGTGATCGGCGTGGGCGAGATCGAGAAGGTGGCGCCCGTGAGCATGGACGAGATCGAGGTGCCGGCCTTCTTGCGGTATCACCGTTAGCGGCGGGCCAACCGCATGAAGTGCCTCGCGAGCGAGCACGCGGACATACACGCTCCTGCGGAGTCTGTCTTCGACTACGTCATGGACCTGGGTCGCTGGCCGACGTGGTTGTGGTGCGTTGTCTCGGCCGTACAGCCGGAACACAAGCCGCTCGCTCGCGGCGTCGACGTCCACGTGTGCATGCACGCTGGGCGCCGTCGCTGGCAGGAAAACCTGGAGATCACGCGTTTCATCCGCAACGCATTCCTCTCGTTCGAGGCGTTCTATTCCGCCGCGCGGCGCATCGACTTCCGTTTCGAACGACGCGGACACGTCACGCGGCTGGCGTGCACGGTCGGCTATCCCGTCTATGGTGGTGGGTTGCCCGCGCTGTATCACGCGATCGTCGGGCGCCGTCGCTTGAGCGGAGCCGTGCGCAGGTCGCTCGTCCATCTGAAGAACATCTTGGAAGAGCGCGCGGGCGACACGACGCAGGCGGATGGCTTCTTCGAAGAGAGCGCGGTCGGCGATGTGCGACCTGCCGTCGCCGCGCAAGGCGTGCGGGTGGGCTAGGCGCGGTCGGCGAAGAAGACTGACCGCCAATGCCCGTCTACGAATACCGCTGCAAAGCGTGCGGCCGCACGTCAGAGATCGAACACGGCTTTCACGACGAACGTCCGACCGAATGCCCGCACTGCGGCGGGAAACTCGCGCGCGTCTTCCATCCCGTCGGGGTGGTCTTCAAGGGATCGGGCTTTCACAAGACCGACTATAGCGCGTCTGGGGTGCGCAAGGAAGCCGCGCCCGCGGCCGAAGGCGGCGAGTCGAAGACCGGCAAGAGCGAAACCTCCGCAAGCGACGGCAAGGCCGCGGCCGTGAAGCCTGCAAGCGAACCTAAGCAGACTTCTGGCGGCTCGAAAAAGAGCGAGCCGAAAACCCCATCATGAGCGTCGCCGCCTACGTTGGCCTGGGTGCCTGCACTCTCTCGCTCGTGCTCGTCGCCGCGTTCGCTATCGCGCTGTTCGTGCGCGCGAAGCAGGTGGTCAAACGCGCACAAACGCTTCAGTCCCACCCCACGGTCGCGGCGCTCCGTCAGGCGCCGCTGATCCGCGAGCGTCTCCAAGCCGTCGGGTCTGGCGTGGAGCAGGCGCGCGCGAACATCGCCGCTACTGCGGAGAGCATCGCTTTCATCGTCTCATCGGCGGCACGCATCGGGCTGAGCGTGGATCGCGTCGCGTTTGCGACAAAACTGTTTCTTTCCACATTCCTTCCGACGCTCGCCGGATCCATGGCCGACGAGTGACAGGTCAGCCTTAGAACGCAGCGCGCCAGGTCTGTGCGAAGCCGGGAAACGACGTCTCGATGCACGCGCAGTCGAGAATGGTGATCGGCGCCCGGGCTGCCGCCGCGAGAACGGCTGCTGCCATTCCGATGCGATGATCGCCGAACGTGCGCACGCCTTTCGGAGCCTGGATAGCACCGCCGCGGATCGACAAGCCATCGGCATACAAACGATGTCGCACGCCGAAGCTCGCGAGCAGAGCGCCTATCGTCTGGATGCGATCGGACTCCTTGTGGCGCAGCTCTGCTGCGCCGCGGATCGCGAACGTCCCCGGGATGGCAGCAGCAAGAGCGCAGAGCGCAGGTATCTCGTCGATGATCTGGGGCACGACGACTTTCGGGATGGTCACGGTCCGCAAGGTGCTGCCGCCGCGAACCTGAACGTCGGCGCTTGGTTCGCTGCCTCCGTGCCGCCGTTTTCGAATGGTCATCGCGACGCCCATCGCGCGCAAGATGCTCAAGATCGCGGCGCGGCTCGGATTGACGCCGACATCTCGCAGAAGCAGTCGCGAGCCCGGTACCACCGCTGCCATGCAGAGGAAGTAGACCGCAGCCGACAGATCGCCCCGGATGTCGATGCGGCCAGGCGAGCGCGGCCGCGTTGGCACTAAGGTCGTGCGGTTTCCCCGAACGGTGATCCGCGCGCCGAAATCTCGCAGCATGCGCGGGGTGTGGTCGCGCACGAGCCACGGCGACTCCATGGTCGTGGGTCGTGCCGCGTTCAGCGCGGCCAGCATGACTGCCGACTCTACTTGCGCAGAAGGGACGTCGAGCCGCACGCGCCCGCCATGGAGCTGTGGCTCGCGTGCCACGCGCACGGGTGGCAGCCCCGCCCGGCTGCACGCTACCTGCGCGCCCATCTGACGCAGCGGCTCAACGAGACGAGCCATGGGGCGGCGGCGCAGGCTGCGATCGCCGTCGAGGATCGCGTCTGCTCGGCCCGCCAAGAGTCCGGCGAGCAGTCGCATCGTCGTGCCGGAGTTGCCGCAGTCGATCGGGCCCTTGGGGGTGTGCAACGCGTCGGTACCGTGGACGAAGAAGACATGCTCCGCGCGTTCGATCCTCACGCCGAGCTGTCGCAGGGCGGCGACGGTTCGTGTCACGTCCTTGCCCGCGTTCGCGTTGCGGATGCAGGTAGTACCTCTCGCAATAGCGCCGAGCATGAACGCGCGATGCGAAACGGACTTGTCGCCTGGTAAGCGGAGCTCGGCATGTCGCGCACGCGGGGCGCGCAGATGCAGCTGCATGTGCTGCGTTTGGGCGGGGGAGTAGCCCGCGACCTTTCGCCGGCGTGCGACTTTGGGTCGCCCGCCGCTTGATGCGAGCGACGCCGCGGAAGGTAAACGCGTCGCGCGGAATGGAAGCGCCGTCCATCCGATGATCCCTCCGGCGAATCCACGCTTCTTGGGCCTGAAGCTCGCGAGCACGGGAGCTGCGCTGTTCGCGTTCGCGCTCGTCGTGTTCGGCGCGGTCGTGCGCATCAACGGCGCGGGCATGACCTGCCCTGACTGGCCCCGATGCCAGGGCGTGTGGCTGCCCGACTTGGCGGGCGCCGTCAAGTACGAGTGGCTGCACCGGGTCGGGGCCACCGTCCTCACCGTCCTGATCGCGGCCGCGTTCGTCACCGCCTACCGTGCACGGCGCGAACTGCCGGAGGCCATGCGACTCGCCTGGATCTCCCTTTCCATGGTGTTGTTGCAGGTCGTCATCGGAGCCCTCACGATCCGGTATGTCAACGACCCGCCGAGCGTCGCTGCGCACCTGGTCGTCGGCATCGCCACCTTTGTGAGCACGCTGTTGTTGTCATATTGCGCGTGGCTCGAGCTCAACCCAGAGAAGTCGGCAGCGTTTCGCGGATCGATCCGCGCGTCGCTCGGCGGCCTGGCCCTCCTGTCCGTGGTTGCGGCGTTCGTCGCGGTCATCGCTGGCGGTTACATGAGCGCCTCGCACGCAGGCGGCGCGTGCACCGGTTTTCCGCTGTGCAACGGCTGGGCAGGGCCGGCCAACACGCTGCAGCAGATCCACATGGGTCATCGCTACGCGGCGTATCTGACGTTCGCCCTCGTCATCGCGCTTGGCGTCTTCACCTTGACGTCGCCGGCGCCGCAAGATTTTCGCCGTTGGGTCGGGCTTGCGGTCGCACTCGCGATCGCGCAGGTGACCCTTGGCGTGCTGACGGTGCTCTCTGGTCTCGCGCCCGTCTTGCGCTCCGTGCACGAAGCCACGGGCGTGTTGCTTGTGGCCACGCTCGCGCTCGCGACCTACCGTGCGCAGCTTGGGCGGGGAACGGCAGCCGATCCAGCGGCGTGGTCCGTCGCGAAGAGCTACGTCCAGCTCACCAAGCCGAACGTGATGTCGCTGTTGTTGTTCACGACGCTCGCCGCCATGATGATGGCGGCCGGTGGCCTGCCATCGCTCTCGCTCGTCATCTGGACGCTGCTCGGCGGGGCGCTTGCTTCAGCGTCTGCGGCCTCGATCAACATGTACTTGGACCGCGATCTCGACGCTCAGATGTCGCGCACCAAACTGCGTCCCATTCCGAGCGGCCGCGTGCCGGCCCGCAATGCCCTCGTCTTCGGCATCGCGCTCGGCGTGCTGGCGTTCGTCGAACTTTGGCTCGCCGTGAACCCGCTTGCAGCCTGCCTCTCGACCGCCGGCATCCTCTACTACGTCATCATCTATACCATGTGGCTGAAGCGCACGAGCCCGCAGAACATCGTCATCGGCGGGGCCGCGGGATCCATCCCGCCGCTCGTGGGCTGGGCGGCGGTGACCCACCGTCTGGACCTCACCGCCTACATGCTCTTCCTCATCGTGTTCGTGTGGACGCCGCCGCATTTCTGGAGCCTCGCGCTGATGAAGAAGGATGAGTACGCGCGTGTCGGCGTCCCGATGCTGCCCGCCGTGCGCGGCGAAGCGGAGACCAAGCGGCAGATCGTGCTCTATTCCATCGTGCTCATCGCCTTGACGCTCGTGCTCGTCCCCATGCATCTGATGGGCCTCGCGTATCTCGCGATCGCGGCTGTCCTCGGCGGCGTCTTCCTCGCCTATGCGTTCTGGGTGGCGCGCGCCGGTACGAAGAAGAGCGAGCTCGCCATGTACAAGTACTCCATGCTCTACCTGGCGCTGCTCTTCTTGGGCATGGTCATCGACCGTTTCGGTCGCGGGTAGTTCGTGCGAGCGAGGATGCGCGACCCGCGGACGATAACTTCGACATTTGTCGCCGAAGTGGCGGAACTGGCAGACGCACGCGACTCAAAATCGCGCGAGGTCACCCTCATGTGGGTTCGACTCCCACCTTCGGCACTCGATGGATAGGATGCGTCCCGACACGCGTATAAGTCGCGGACGTCTACGTATGTGGGAGAGCCTGTGAAGCACGAGCACCCGCAACATCTGCTCGACGCCGGCTTTTGGCGAGCCGTCATCGTCTGCGGCGTCATCAGCGCGGCGCTCATGTACGTCGTCGTCATCTTCCCGATCGACAAGTTCTTGCCCGAGGCGTCGAACGTCAGCGTCCCCATCGACCGGCTCTTCAGGTTCTGCTGGTTCTTCGGCGTTCCCATTTTGGTGTACGTCAATGGGATGATGATCTATTTCGCCATCCGCTACCGCCACCGGCCGGATGAGCCCATTGACGCGGTCGGTTCGCCCATCCACGATAACCGCGCCCTCGAAGCCGCATGGACGATCGGTCCGGCGCTGCTCATGGTCGCGCTGGCCGTCTTCAGCTATTTCATCATCCCGATGTACTACCCGACAGGGCAAGCCGCAGCGAGCGCCGTGACGATGGAAGCCATCGGGCACAAGTGGTACTTCGAGTTCCGCTACCCGGGCTTGCATCAGTCGGTCGAAAACGTTATGCATCTGCCGGTGGGCGTGCCGGTGACCGTCGACATCACCTCGGAGGAGGCGACGGATGACGTGCTCACGGGGGCCGTGCTGCACTCCTTTTGGGTGCCTGAGTTCAGGCTCAAGCAGGACATGATCCCAGGCATGGTCGTGCCGATCCACTTCACGCCGACGGAGATCGGCACGTTCCACATCGTCTGCGCGGAGTTCTGCGGCGAGGGTCACTCGCACATGTGGGGCAGCGTCGTGGTGCAATCCAAGCCGGATTTCGACGCGTGGTATCAGAGCCAGCTCCACGCCGCGTCGGCGCCCGTGGTCGCGGTCAACCTTGCGGCCGGCGATGCTGCCGCCGGGCAAGCGCTCTTCAACACCAAATGCACAGTGTGCCACAACGCGGCGCCGTTCGCGCAGCGCAAGGTAGGCCCGGGTCTCGCCGGCATCTTCACGGATCCGGCGCATCCGAATCTCGTCAACGGCCAGAAGGCGACCCCGGAGAACGTCGCGAGCATCTTGCAGCACGGCGCGCACGGCGCGATCGGCGTGATGCCCGACATGCAGGCCAATGGGATCAGCAATACGGACATCGCCAACCTCGTGGCCTACTTGAAGACCTTGCATTGAGGGAATAGGGAGGTCATGGACAACACAACCTCAACGACGCAGGCGCCCCCGGTCACCGGTGGACACATCCATCCGCCGCCGGACACGTTCATCAAGAAGTACGTGTTCAGCCTCGATCACAAGGTGATCGCTGTCCAGTATTTTATCACGGGCGGTCTGTTCTTCATCCTCGCGGGTCTGCTCGCGGAGCTGATGCGCGCGCAGCTCGCCGGACCGAACAACCACGTGCTCTCGGTTGCCACCTACAACCAAGCCTATAGCGTGCACGGCTCGGCCATGGTGTGGCTCGTGATCATCCCGCTGCTCACGGGCGGCTTTGGGAACCTCGTCATGCCGCTGCAGATCGGCGCGCGCGACGTCGCCTTCCCGTGGCTCAACATGATCAGCTTCTGGCTCTTCCCGCCCGCTGGCATCCTGCTCTTCGCAAGCTTCCTCTACGGAGCGCCGGAGGCCGGTTGGACGGAGTACCCGCCCATCACGCTGCAGATGCCGTTCGGCACGAGCCTGTGGTGCATGGCAATATTCCTCATCGGCGTGTCGGCGACCATCACCGGGCTCAACTTCCTCGTCACGATCGTCAAGATGCGCGCACCCGGTATGACCTACACGCGCATGCCGCTCTTCGTCTGGGCGACCGCCACCACCGCGTTCCTCTCGATGATCGCCACCGCGAACTTGTCTGCGGCGCTCGCGGGGCTGTTCATCGCGCGCACCTTCCACGTACCTTTCTACGATGTGTACAAGGGCGGCGCTCCGGTGCTCTGGCAGCACGTCTTCTGGTTCTACTCCCACCCGGCCGTCTATATCATGATCTTGCCGGCGTTCGGCTTGGTCTCGGAGATCATCCCGACGTTCGTGCGACGTCCGATCTTCGGCTACAAGATGATCGCGTACTCGTCTGCCGCCATCGGCCTCTTGTCGTTCATGGTCTGGGCGCACCACATGTTCACGAGCGGACTCGAGCACTGGGAACAGTTCTTGTTCATGATCCTCACGATGACGATCGCGGTGCCCACCGGCATCAAGATCTTCAGCTGGGTAGCCACGTTGTGGGGCGGCAAGATCCGCCTCGATAGCCCGCTGCTCTTCGTGCTGGGATTCCTGTCCACGTTCACGTTCGGCGGCTTCACCGGCATCTTGCTCGCGTCGGTGCCGGTCGACGTCCACGAACACGCCTCGTACTTCGTGGTGGCGCACTTGCACTACGTGCTCTTCGGCGGCAGCGTCTTCGGGATCTTCGCCGGGATGTATTACTGGTGGCCCAAGATGACAGGGCGCCTGCTCGACGAGCGTCTTGCGAAGTGGCACTTCTGGGCGATGTTCATCAGCTTCAACGCGACGTTCTTGCCCATGCACTGGATCGGGCTGCTCGGCATGCCGCGTCGCGTCGCCACGTACGACCCGGTGTATGCGAGCACCAACCTGTTCGTCTCCATCTCGGCGTTCGTGCTCGGCGCGTCCATGCTGCTCTTCCTCTACAACGCTCTGCGCACCGCGCGCAAGGGGGAGATCTCCGGGCCAAATCCCTGGGGTGCGCGGACGCTCGAGTGGATGATCCCGTCTCCCGCACCGTACTATAATTTCAAGGACATCCCGATCGTGCTGTCCGGACCGTATGACTACGGCAAACCGCTGCCGTATGCGAACATCAGCCAGGAACTCGCCACGGTGCCGCTCCACTGATGGCCTCGCACGTCTACGTCCCGACCGACGCCGAGTACGAAGAAGTACGCGGGCATCGCCTGCTCGGGTTCCTGTTCTTCCTGATCAGCGACTGCGTCATCTTCGGCGACTTCATCTTCACGTATCTATACCTGCGCAACGCGTCGCCCGTCTGGCCTTACGGCCTCGGCATCCACATAGAGCGACCCGATCTGTATCTGGCTTCGGTGAACTCGATCGTGCTCTTCGGCAGCGGTGCCACCATGCATTATGCTATGGAAGGCATGCGCCACGCGCGCCTTCGCCAGTTCGTGTGGTTCACGGTGGCCACCATCATCTTAGGCTCGATGTTCTTGGGCGGACAAGCCTGGGAGTACACGCACCTCCACGACACCTGGTCGGGCAGCACCTTCGGCGCCTCGTTCTTCACGCTGACCGGGCTGCACGGGTTTCACGTCTTCATCGGGGTGATCTTCCTCATCACGGTGCTCATCCAGACCCTGCGCGGCACGTACACACCGCAGCGACACTTCGGACTGACGGCGGCGACGCTGTACTGGCACTTCGTCGACGTCATCTGGGTGGCGCTGTTCTTCTTGTTCTACATCTACTAGAGGGCGGACGGCATGCATCTCGTTCTCATCCTCAGGGGCATCGCGCTCGCCGGCGCCGTGGTGGTGGGCGTCGTTGCGCTCGTGGCGCTGCGGGCAGAGTGGAAGAAGACGGCGCTCGAGGACAACGTCACGAAGATCATGATGATCCTGCTTGCCATCGGTTGCGTCGAGGTGATCCTGGTGGCATTCGGCGTCTGGGGCCGCGTGAACACCTAAACGAAGTTCTCTGTCTGTAGGGGGCGATAGAATATCGCCCCAAAGAATAGAATATCTCCCGAAGAAAGGATCGCGATGGCGCTCGGATACGAAGATCAGCAGTACGAAATCCCGCAGAGCCGGGGCATCCCGCCGGTCGTGCGCTATCTCTTCATGGTCTGCATCGTCGTGATCTTCTTCATGGGCTTCGTGTCCGTGTTCTACTCCGGCTCGTTCCACGTCTGGCCCGCGAGCGACACCATCAAGGCCGAACTGAGCGGTCTTCCCGAGCCCTAACCCCAGAGATGTAGCGGCGGACCTTTAGGTCCGCCTTCGTCTATGGCGGCGGCGGCTTGTTCGAGCCCACGCCGATGTTCTGCATCGATTGCGGCAACACGCCGGTCGGCGTTCCATCGATGCGGTGGATGCCACCGAACTCGCTGAACTCTAACATCGCCGGGCGCTGCAGCGGCGCGAGATCGCCATCGCCCATGGTCGGCCATTCGCACGCCACCTTGCCATCTTCGAGCAGCACGGCCACGTAGCCGTTATAGCCACGCTCGGAGAGATCGTCGCGCGAACGCGTCCGCAAGAAACCGTCCACGACGAAGATCGGTTCGTAGGTCTCGCGCAGCGCGCGCAAAGGCGCTCGCAGCAAGTAGATCGCATAAACGGTGAAAGCGGCGGCACCAAGGCCAAAAATGGGCGCCAGCAGTTCGAGGCCGGCGTGTGCTGGCGTGCCGTCGACTCCCATGCGCCAGAGCGCGCTCGTGAACACGCCGAAGAGCAGCGCGATGATCGCGGGCTCCACCGCGATCGCAAGTCGCCCCAAGAGCCCACGGACGACAACCTGGCGTTCCTGCGGCGACCACCGTCGCATCGCGAGGAGCTGTCGCCGCTCGGCTGCAGTTAAGCAACCGCGAGTTGCCGAAGTTCTGGCCACGAGTCATCGCATTCGATGAGACACATGACCGCCCCCCGCACGCTCGTCGCCGCCTTCATCTTGCTGTTGCTCGCGGCGATGTGGACAAGAGCTCTCGCGAACCCGTTCGACGAGCAGGTGCGCCCGATCGAGATCGGCGACCGGCTGCCCGGCACGCCGTTTATCGACCAGGACGGACACCGGTTCACCTTTGCGGATCTTGAGGGCAAAGGAGTCGTCGTCGGGTTCATCTTCACGCATTGCAAAGACGAATGCCCCCTCATCACGCAGCGGTTCGCCCAGCTGAATCGGCTGCTGGCCCCGGGCTCGTATGGGCTCGTCGAAGTGACTATCGATCCTCAACGCGACACGCCGGCAGTGATCGCGGACTATGCGCGCGAGCATGACATCCGCGGACGGTGGCGTTTCGTGACGGGGTCCCCGCAAGCCGTCGCGGAGTTCGTACGCGAAGCTGGGATCTCGGTGATCGCCGACCCGACGGGCGATCTCATCCATAACGCCAAGCTGCTCATCATCGATCCCGACGGACGCCTCGCGGATACCGTCGAGACAATCGGATGGAACCCCCCCGACGTCGCGGCACAAGCTGAGCACGATTCGGGAGCTGCAAGCAGCTGGTTTGGACGTTTGGACTTTGCGCTTACGGGCGCGATCGCCGCGCTCTGCGGTGGCTCCTACCAAACGGCGTCTGGAATCCTCGACTTGCTCGCCGCCGCCTTGGTCATCATCGCCGGGTTCGTGGCCCTCGCTTGGCTGCGGCGGCGCATCTTCGCGCAAGGAGGCTAGCGGGATGGCAACGTACACCGCAAGCCTCCCGGAGGAGCACATGATCGTACGTCTTGTCAGGCTCATTTGCACCCTCGCGCTCGTTGCGGTCGTGGTCGCCTGCCAAAACCAGGCAGGCCCGCCCGGCAACTATGGCATGATTTCAGGGAAGATCACCTCGAGCTCGGGCCAGCCCGTCGCAAACGTCACCGTTCAGGTCGACAACGGTCCGTCCGGCGTGAGCGGCAGCGATGGCACCTATACGATCCAGCAGGCGCCCGTAACAGACGCGCTCTCACCTGACATCGTCGCGGTGACCGCAGTGCCAACTGGCTACGGAATCCCGCCTCCTCAGAATAACGTGATGGTCACGGCGAACACGACGACGGCCAACGTCAACTTCACGCTCCCGCCCAGCTAGACGGCAGCGGCCGGGCGTTTCGCCACCAGGAACCGCTGTTTGGCTGCGGGAAGGCTTGTCCCGGAGCCGGCTCGTCCCGATTTTCAGATTACGCGCGAGGTCTTACGGCACCGCGTGTTTCTTGTTCCGACGTCGACCACGACGCGCGACGATCGATTGGGCCAAGACTTGGAGGGAACCGTGGCGATCAGTTCTGGCGACGTTTCTAGCGCCCCGGCGAAACCGCGCGGCGAATCGAAGGTAAATTCCGTCGACCGCGCCCTCGTGATCTTGGAGTACCTCGGCACCCAGACCAAAGAGGTAGGGGTGCGCGAGCTTGGCCAGGCCATCGGCCTCTCGAAGAGCAGCGTCCACCGGATCCTCCAGACGTTGCGCGCACGTGGATTCGTGCGCTGGAACCCGGACAACGCCCGCTACTCGCTCGGTCTCAAGGCCTTTGAGGTGGGCTGCGGCATCTTGCGGTCGATGGAAGCTCACGCCATCGCGAAACCCTACCTCGAACAACTCGCGAACAGCCTAGGCGAAACGGTGTTCTTGGGCGTCCTCGACGACACCGAGGTCGTGCTCATCGACAAGATCGACGTGCGCCGTTCGGTGCACATGCAAGCCGACATCGGCAGCCGGCGCCCGCTGCATTCGACGGCCATCGGCAAGGCGTTGCTCGCGAACCTGGACCGCGCTGAAGCCGATCGCATCATCGCCCAAAAACCGCTCGCGCGCCTCACGAAGAACACCTTCACGGATCCTGAAGCGCTCCGCGCCGAGCTCGAACGCGTCCGCCGCCAAGGCTACGCAGAGGATAACGAAGAGACGGAAGACGGCTTGTACTGCGTCGGTGCCGCGCTCTTCAACTATTCGGGGAAGCCGGTCGCGGCGATCTCGGCCTCGGTCGCGAAGATCGGCCAACAACCCGTCGCGAAAGATCGGCTGATCAAAGCCGTGGTCGCGGCGGCGGCTGAGATGTCAGCGAAGATGGGATACAGCGGCCGTCCGAAACCGGCAGCAGCGCCGCTCGGCTAGCTTGAGCGACGGCTAGCTTGAGCAAGCAGAAGGTCTTCGTCACCCGCGTCATCCCCGAGCCTGGCCTCGCGCTGCTGCGCGAGCGCTTCGAGGTGGACGTCTGGCCGCACGACCGGCCACCCACGGCCCAGGAGCTCGTCGACAACGCTCGCGGCAAAGATGCGCTGGTGACGCTGTTGACGGAAAAGGTCGACGCGGCATTGCTTGCGGCCGCTCCGAGCGTGCGCATCGTCGCCAACGTTGCCGTCGGGTTCGACAACTTCGACGTGCCGGCGGCCACCGCGGCGGGCGTCGTGCTGACGAACACCCCCGGCGTGCTGGATGACACCACGGCCGACCTGGCCTTCGCGCTGCTCATGGCGACCGCGCGTCGCATCCCCGAAGGGGACCGTCTCGTGCGCACCCAGACGTGGGGCGGCTGGGGCATCATGCAGCTGCTGGGCCACGACGTGCATCATGCGAACCTCGGCATCGTGGGCTTCGGGCGCATCGGCAGGGGCGTGGCACGCCGCGCAGCGGGATTTGCGATGCGTGTCTCCTACCATGATGCCGTGCGCGCGAGCGCAGATGTAGAGCGCGAGCTCGGGGTCAGTTACGTGACGTTCGACGAGCTGCTCGCGGAGAGCGATTTCATCAGCCTGCACGTGCCCCTGATGCCCGAAACGCGCCATCTCATGGACGCGAAGGCGTTTGCCAAGATGAAGCGCTCGGCGATCCTCATCAACACCTCGCGTGGGCCCGTGATCGACGAAGCCGCTCTCGTCCAAGCGCTGCGCGACGGCGTCATCGCGGGAGCGGGCCTCGACGTCTACGAGAACGAGCCGCGGCTCGCGCCAGGACTTGTGGAGTTGGAGAACGTCGTGCTGCTGCCGCACATCGGCAGCGCGAGCATCGCGACACGTTCGAAGATGGCCGAGATCGCGGCGCGCAACGTCGTGGCGTTCTTCGCAGGCCAGGCACCGCCGACTGCGCTGAACCCGGAAGTCCTCGCCGCCGCGCGGCGTTAGCGCGAGCGCCACGTGCGCATCTGCATCGCACCCGACAAGTTCAAAGGAAGTCTGACCGCGGCACAAGCAGCCCAAGCGATCGCGCGCGGGATAGCGCGCTGGCTGCCTGACGCCAAGCTCGAACAGATCCCTGTGGCCGATGGCGGCGACGGCACCGCGCAGGCGCTCGTCGACGCGCTCGGCGGGCGTATGGTCTCGGCCAAGGCGACCGGCCCGAACGGACGGCAGGTCAGCGCGAGCTATGGAATGCTCGATGCGCACACCGCGATCATCGAGCT
This sequence comes from Candidatus Acidiferrales bacterium, assembly GCA_035622315.1. Classification (GTDB taxonomy): domain Bacteria; phylum Vulcanimicrobiota; class Vulcanimicrobiia; order Eremiobacterales; family Eremiobacteraceae; genus JAJPHJ01. The sequence goes on from DASPVP010000119.1 coordinate 14,099, forward strand.
CGCGCAGGCGAGCGGCCTTGCGCTCGTACCCGCCGGCACGAACGATCCGCTGACGGCCACGACGCGCGGTACCGGCGAGCTCATCGTGGCCGCGATCGAGTCCGGAGCACGCCGGATCATCCTGGCCATCGGCGGCAGCGCCACGAACGACGCCGGCACGGGGGCGCTGCGCGCGATGGGCGCGCGCTTTCTCGACGCGAAGGGCCAGCCGCTACCCGAAGGCGGCGCCGCGTTGCGCGATCTCGCGTCGATCGACCTGACCAGCCTCGCGCGGCGGCTCGAGGGCATCAGGATCGAAATCGCAAGCGACGTGCGCAACCCGCTGTGCGGTCCGATGGGAGCGTCCGCGGTGTACGGCCCGCAAAAGGGCGCGTCGCCTGAGGATGTGCGCGTCCTCGACGAGGCGCTGCGTCATTTCGCGGACGTCGTCAAAGCCACGGTCGGCGTGGACATCCGCGACGTGCCCGGCGCGGGAGCGGCGGGCGGCGCGGGCGGCGGTTTCCTGGGGCTGGCGCAAGCGACTTTGCGGCCTGGCGCTGAGCTCGTGCTCGAAGTGCTCGACTTCGCAAGACGCATCGCAGGCGCATCGATCGTCATCACGGGCGAGGGTCGCTTAGATCGTCAGACGCTCGCGGGGAAAGCACCCTATGCAGTGGCGCAGGCGGCGCACAAGCAAGGCATTCCGGTGGTCGCGCTCGCGGGGAGCGTCGATTGCGCGCCCCACGAGCTGCACACCGCAGGCATCGACGCCGCGCTCTCGATCGTGGCAGGACCGATGGAAGTAGAAGAAGCGATGCGGCGCGCCCCGGAGCTGCTGATGTCCGCTGCCGAGACGCTTGCGCGCCTCCTCAGCCTGCACCCCGCATAGACTCGAGCCCGTCCGTAGCGGCCGACCTTTAGGTCGGCCAAGGCGCACCTGAAGGTGCGCCGCTACACTGGGCTGCTACTTGGCGGTTGGGGAGCTACGTCGCGAGGCGGAGCCGAGCAGGGCGTTCAAACCGTAGCGCTCGTTGCGCTCGTCGACGACTTTCAAAAGCGTAGCCGCGAGCTTGTTCGCGTCGTGGCGCACTTGGTGTCCTTCAGAGACGAAGTCGCCCGTGAGCGGCGTGCAACCCAACGCCCGGATCGCGTCGAGGTCGGCGGGAACCATGAACGCGCCGTCGCGCTCGTACATGGGCAAGAGCCGGTTTGCCTGGCCGACGTTGACCATGACGGTATGGAACAGGCCGCGCCCGTTGGCCTCAAGCACCGCGCGCGCATGATCGCTCGCGGTCATGCCGGCGGTCTCGCCTGGTTGCGTCATGATGTTGCACACGAAGATCTTCGCCGCGTTCGCCTGCTCGATCGCCTCCGCGATGCCCGGAACGAGCAGATTCGGCATGATGCTCGTATATAAGCTCCCCGGTCCCAAGATGATGAGATCGGCGGCGAGGATCGCCTCGATCGCTTCAGGCAGCGCCTGACAGGCGCCCGGCACCAACCGCAAACTGCGGATGGGCCGCGCGGACTTCGATATCGACGTTTCACCGGAGACGACGGAACCGTCGTCAAGCGTGGCTTCGAGCGACACGTTGGCAAGGGTCGACGGCAGCACACGGCCCTTGATGGCGAGGACCCGGCTGCTTTCCTTGATGGCGCGATCGAAGTCGCCGGCGATGCCGCACATCGCAGCGATGAAAAGATTGCCGAAGGAGTGGCCGACCAGTCCGTCGCCTTCGTTGAAACGATACTGGAAGAGCTCGGCCATCATCGACTCGCTGTCCGCAAGGGCCACCAAACAGTTGCGGATGTCACCGGGGGGCAGCACCCCGAGCTCCGCACGCAAGCGACCACTGGAACCGCCGTCGTCGGTCACCGTGACGATCGCGGTGAGGTTCGTCGAATACTGCTTGAGGCCGCGCAGGACGGTGGAAAGGCCCGTACCTCCTCCAATCGCCACGAGCCGATACCCACGGTCGAGTTGCCGGCGTTCGTAGATGACCTCGATCAAACGACTGCCGTCGTGTGGACTGATGACGGCGACGATCGAGCGCATCCATTGACGGATGCCATAGTACACGAGCGCGCTGCCGCCGAGGATGAATGCGGCATCGATGAAGGCGCCCGGGATGGGCTTGGGCACGAGCGCGTTGATCGTGTCGTTGATGTGGAAGTTGAACGCGTAGTGCTTGAGCACGCGGCCGAAGCCATCGAGGATGAGCACGAACCCGACGAGCGCCAGGACGATCCAGCGCTTGAGCTTCATGCCGGGGCGCATCCAGGTCAGGAACCGCCGCAGCTGCGGCGGGGTTTCAACGTTGCGCGTCGCGTCGTTCGACAAAGGCTTTGATCCGTTGGGCTCCCAGGTGGCGTGCGATGTCGTTCGCGATGTACACCGAGCGGTGGCGACCGCCCGTGCATCCGATGCCGATCGTCAGATGCGACTTGCCCTCGCGCACGAACTGGGGCACGAGAAAGTCCAAGAACTCGCGCAGCTTGCGCTTGAAGGCGGCGACCTCGGGTGACTTGTCGAGGTAGGCGGCGACAGCCGGGTCGTCACCGGTGAGCGGCTGCAGTTCGGGCACGTAGTTTGGGTTCGGCAAAAAGCGCACGTCGAAAACGAGATCAGCATCGAGCGGCACCCCGTACTTGAAGCCGAACGCGACGACCGAGGCGCTCATCATGCGCTCTTCCGCGATGCCGCTGACCGCGTGCGCCAGTTTCTCCTTCAGCGCGGAAAGGGTCAGCGACGAGGTGTCGATGATGACGTCGGCCGCGTCGCGGATCGGCTTGAGCTCCTCGCGCTCGGCTGCGATGCTGTCGCTCACCCGTCCCCGATCCGACAGCGGATGCTTGCGCCGCGTCTCGGAGTAGCGCCGCACCAAGACGGCGTCGCTTGCGTCTAGGAAGACGACGCGATGCGGTATGTGGTCGCGCTCGAGCGCGCGCAGGTTGCTCAGCAGATCGCCGAAGATCTCCTCGCCGCGGATGTCGAGCACGACCGCCACGTTGCGCAGGTTCTGGCTGACGCGGCAGAGCTCGGCGAACTTCGGGATCAGGCTTGGTGGGAGGTTGTCGACGCAGAAGTAACCGAGGTCCTCGAGGCATTTGGCGGCTTGGCTCTTGCCGGCACCAGAGAGGCCTGTGACGATGACGAAGTGGACGCCCGTAGGCGTCGTCCCAAGGTGGTGAGCGGCGCTTTGCGTCGGAGCAGGTTCCACGCTTCGCTTACTTGGCGGATGTGCCGAGACGCGCCTGTAAGCCGGATTCTGTGACGCTCGTAGAGCGACGGCGACCATCTCTCTAGGATACCCGTCGCCGGGTATCTCGTGCGACGTACTGTCGGGTCAGGCGGGCAGCCCGTGCCGCAGAAGCGGCCATCCGACGGTCTTGCTCCGGGTGGGGTTTGCCCGGCCAGCATCTCGCGATGCTGCCGGTGCGCTCTTACCGCACCATTTCACCCTTACCGCGCGACCGAGGTCACGCGGCGGTTTGTTTCTGTGGCACTTTCCTTCGAGTCGCCCCGACCAGCCGTTAGCTGGCACCCATGCCCTGCGGAGCCCGGACTTTCCTCAGGCCACGATCGCTCGTTGCCCGCGGTCGCCCAGCGCGCTCGGCAGCTTCATTATATCACGGTCGCGCGACGCGGCGATAGAGCGCGAGCAGCGGCCCGAGAGCACGGTTGCGGGAAAGCCCCCAGGCGCTCGCCGTGACGTCAACGCCGACCGACCCAGCGATCGCGCCGGCGCGGTCTTGCAACCCTTGCTCGAACACCTTCGGACGCGTGCAATAGAAACCGCACATGGCGCGCAGCGCGAGGATGTGATGTTCGGCATCCGATGTGACGCGAGCTCGTTCGAGAGCGGCGCGGCCCACGCGTTCCAGCCCAGCAGTCGCGGCCTCCGGATCACCGTAGCTCGTGACGAAGTTCAATTCACCGTGCGCCGCGTCTTCAGCTTGATCGATGAAGTAGTCGAGCAGGATGTGGAAGCACGAGATCCACGGATAATACGCCTGCAAGAGTTCTCGCGCGCGAGCGTCATCGCAGCCGACGATCGCCCCGAAGACGAGGGCGAAGGTCGGTAAGGTCGAGCCGCTCGCTGCTGCACCCTCGAACCATTGCATCCCAGTCGCCACATGCGCGAACGTTTCGGCGCAACGCCGTTCGCGCTCGCCGGGCGGCAGGTGCTTCAACGCCTGCAGCTCGCTGTAGCGCCGCGTGGCCTCGGCGACATACGGGGCGATGACGTCGTAACTCGTCAATGCGGCGAAGCACGCTTGCGATTTTTCGACGAGGCCGTTCAAGTAGCCGCCGTCATCGGCCGCGCGGTGCCGGAAATACTGTCGCAACGGCGCCCCAGGCCGAACCGCATCCGCTAAGGCTTCGTGGAGCGCGCGGAAGTCCGCCTCATCCTGACTTCCGGTGCGGTCGCACAGATTGTCGAGATAGTCGACGGCGGTCTCGAACACCGCCACCAGTCGGACGTAGTCGCGCGCGACCTTTTTCGGCAGGAAGGTGGCCAGAATGCAGCCGCCGTGCACGTGAAAATCTTTGTGCGTGATGCTCGCGAGCGCTTCTCGTCGCAGTTCGGCGTTCGGGATACGCGCGGCAACGCCCCGAAGTTGGCGCAGCTCATCGCTCGCGTCGGCGACGACGTCCAAGAGGAAGCGCCGCAGCAACGCGGCCATCTGCCGATCCACTACAGCCCTGTTACGACGCCCGTGGCCCAGGACACTGCACCACTACAAGCGCGCTTCCGCGACAGGTGGCGCGCCGGCAGGCGGCGTAATTGTCAACTATGGTTAACAAGAGCGCCGATCGCTCTCCCGAGCGCGCGCGTGAGGATTACCTCAAGGTCATCTATTCCATGGGAGAACGCAGGCCGGCCCGCGCAGCCGACGTGGCGCGCGCGCTCGGCGTGACGCGCGCCTCCGTGAGCAAATTCCGCAGGCAGCTCGAGCGCGAAAAACTGGTCGAACCACCGCTCGGCCGCACCGACGCCTTGCGCTTGACGAAGAAGGGGGTTCGGCTGGCCCTACGCATGGTGCGCCGTCACCGGCTGGTGGAGACGTTCTTGCACGAAACGCTGCACGTGCCGCTCGATCGCGTGCACACAGAAGCCGAACGCATCGAGCACGCGATCTCGGATGATGTCTGCCTCCGGCTCGCAAGATTCTTGCATCACCCGGCCACCGATCCGCACGGCCACCCGATCCCCACCTCGAGCGCGCCGCACCCATCCTTGCGCGAAGTCCCACTCAGCGCTGTGGAGCCACCGACCCGCCTCATCGTTAAGAGCGTCGACGACCGCGACCCGAGCGTGGTACGCCGGCTCTCGGTGCTCGGCATGCTTCCCGGGCTTGTGGCACGCGTCGAAGTCAACGGACCAGACGGACTGCGCTTGCGGGTTGGGCGCAAGACGATCCACGTACCGCGCGACGCGGCCAATGACGTGCGCTGCGTCCCCGCTAGGCCCGCGCAGAAGGCGAGCTGACGTGCCGGCTGACGCCGATCTTGTGGTAGACCCCAGGACGTCGACGGAGCGGACGCGAGTAGCGGCACGAGACGTCTTAGACGGGCGGCGGCGCGGGCTCCGCGCCCTCATCCCGTTCGCGGGTCCCGCCTTCATCGCGTCGATCGCCTACATGGATCCGGGCAATTTTGCCACGAACGTGCAGGGCGGCGCGACCTTTGGGTATCAGCTGCTCTGGGTCGTCGTCTTCGCCAACCTCACGGCCATGCTGTTCCAAGCGCTGTCGGCCAAGCTCGGCATCGTGACGGGCAAGAATCTGCCCGAGGTCTGTCGAGATCGTTTTCCGCGGTCCGTCTCGATCTCGATGTGGGCCATCAGCGAGATCGCCGCGATGGCGACCGATCTCGCCGAGTTCTTAGGCGCCACGATCGGTCTCTCGCTCTTGTTCGGCTTGCCGCTCTTCGTCGGCGCCTTGATCACAGGCGTGGCGACCTATGGCATTCTCATCATGCAGAGCAAAGGGTTCCGGCAGATCGAAAGTCTGATCACGGGTTTTGTCGGTGTCATCGTCTTGTGCTACGTCGTCGAGACGATCCTCGCGCGCCCGGATTGGCATCTCATCGCCTATCACGCCGTCGTGCCGTGGCTCGGCGGTCCGCAGTCGATCATGCTGGCGGTCGGCATCATCGGCGCGACGGTCATGCCGCACGCGATCTACCTGCATTCGAGCCTGACGCAAGACCGCATCGTGCCGCGCAGCCGCTCCGAGGCCGGCGTCATCGTCCGCTTCTCAAACGTCGACGTGCTCATCGCGCTCGGCATCGCGGGCGTCGTCAACATGGCGATGATGTACATGTCGGCGGCAGTCTTCCATTTCGGCGGTCACCCCGAGGTCGCGAGCATCCAGTCCGCGTACAAAACCCTGACGCCACTTTTGGGATCCGCCGCAGCGGGGATCTTCCTACTCTCGCTCATGGCATCTGGGATCTCAAGTTCGGTGGTGGGCACCATGGCAGGTCAGGTCATCATGCAAGGCTTTGTCGGCTTTACGATACCGCTCTGGGTGCGCCGTGTCGTGACCATGGTCCCAACCCTCATCGTCATCGGGCTCGGCGTCAACACCACGGCGGCGCTCGTCATCAGCCAGGTCGTCTTGAGCTTGGTCTTGCCGCTGCCAGTCATCGTGCTGCTGGTTTTTACTGGCGACCGCAGGATCATGGGAGAGCACCGCAACCACTCGCTCGTGAAAGTGATGGGCATCGCGGCTGCCGCCGTGGTCTTGGGCCTCAACGGCCTGCTGCTCTGGCAGACGTTCGGGTTTCCACTGCCGCACGGATTACGAGGCTGACCAGAAGCCGGCGCGATGCACGGATCAGCCAGCTTCGCCGACCTTCTGGTCCTCTTGGTCGTGGTGCTCGCCGTGGCGATCGGCTCGCGGCATTCCCGCGTGCCTTACACGGTCGGACTCGTCCTCGCAGGTCTTGTCATCGGGCTCATCCCCGGCCACCCGACGGTCGCGTTGACTCCTGACCTCGTCATGGTCGTGTTTCTTCCGGCGCTGCTCTTCGCGGGCGCTTGGACATATCCGCAAGACGAGTTGCGGCGCAATTGGGTTCCGATCGCCTTGCTGGCGACGCTCGGCGTCTTGATATGCATGCTTGCGTCCTGGTTCGTGCTCGTGCGCTTCGCGGGACTGTCTGCGCCGATCGCGTTGATCTTCGGCGCGATCGTCTCGGCGACAGATCCCGTCGCGGTGATCAGTGTCTTTCGCTCGCTGCGAATCGACCCGCGGCTTGGCGCCATCGTCGAAGGCGAGAGCCTTTTCAACGATGCGACGGCTGTGGTAGCCTTCAAGGTCACGCTCGTGATGTCGATCGCCGCAACGCAGGCCTCAGCGGCGCAACCATTCGTGGACTTTCTCGAGCTGCTCGCAGGCGGCACGCTCGTCGGGTTGGCTGTGGGCTGCGCCGGACTGTTCGTCCTGCGCTTCACCGACGACTATATGATCGAAGCGATGGGAACGCTCATCGTCGCGTACGGTTCCTACTATATCGCTGACAGCTTGCGAGTCTCCGGACTCATCGCCGTTATCGTCGCCGGCATGCTCGTATCTCGAGTGGGCACCCGCATGGGTTCCTTCACGACGACGCGCGCCGCCGTGAACCAGCTTTGGGAGTTCATCGCGTTTGTGGCAAACTCGATCCTCTTCGTCCTGGTCGGCCTGTCGATCGACCTGCGAGCCACCTATGCGAATCTCGCGATCATCGCGTGGGCGATCGTCGCTGTCGTCGTTGCACGCGTCATCGCGGTGTACGGTCTCTCAGCCTTGTCGGGCCTCCTTGGCCAGCGCTTGCCTGCTCGGTGGCAGCACGTCTTTTTCCTCGGCGGCCTGCGCGGCGCGCTCTCCATGGCGCTCGTCTTGAGCTTGCCTGCCTCGTTTCCCGACCGTGGGCTCCTCGTGTCCATGGTCTTCGCGGTGGTGCTCTTCACGATCATCGTCCAGGGCCTAGCCTTGGCGCCCGCGATATTCCGGTTGCGTCTGCAACACCAGCCCTCCCCGCGCTAGGTCTTAAGGCTCAAAAGGTCAGCACGGACTTTCACGGTCCGGTTTTCCTATGCTTATATAATATGGTATGGATACCGAGCTCACGCCCGCTCTTGAGCGGGTGGCTGCTTCAGTTGTCGAGACGAACCGGCGTCGCAAGCAGCTCGAGGACGAGTTGGCGGCAGCCAGCGCCGCCGTCGCATCGCTGCAGCACCAGAGCACCTCGCTCGAGTCCTCGATGGTCGACCTGCGGCGTCAGTTGGAAGGCGCGCTCGAGGCGCGGGCCCGAGATGACCTCGCGGTCGAGCAGCTCGTACAGGCGCGCTCCGAGGTCATCGAGCGATCGGATGCGCTGCGCGCCGAGATCGAGAAATCGCTCCTCGAGAAGACCGAAGCGCAGAGCGCCCTGCAAAGCCATATCGAGAGCACGCGACGTGCGCTCGCATTGGTCGACGCGGACGTCAAAGAGGTGAAGACGCTCTTCGCTCGCATCGCAAAGGAGAGCGAGCGCGTGCACGAGGCTCTGACCCACGTGCGCCACTCGGCGGATACGGCGCAAGCCGCGTTGGCCGACATCGATTCCAAGACGCGCGAGCTCGATGCCGCGACCGACTCGATGGCTGCGCGCGTCTGTCGGATCGCCGAATCCGTCGAACAGGTCGACCGCAACGAGAAGCAGATGCGCGGTGCGAGCGACGGGCTCGCTGACATTGCGGCTCGCCTCGAAGCGCGCAAGATCGAAGCCGAATCGGCTGCCGAAGAGGTGCTGGCGCTCTCCAAAGATCGTCAAGCGAGCGCGGTGAAAATCGCGGAGCACCTCGCGAGACTCGACGAGCTGTGCACGCAGGCGACCACGAGCACGAACGGCGGACCGCCGCTCGCGCCGGAGCCTGTTCCCTCGCCACCTGAAGCGAAGGTCGGGGCGAAGAGCTCCGCGCCTGCACGCTTTGACGGTACGCTTGCCACGCTCGAATTGCTCGGCGGACAGGGCCTGATCACCCCGGCCGAGGCGGCGGCAGGCGCCGAATTGCTGCACGATGGCGGGGTTGATAAGCTCGTGCGCGCCTGGTGGTCGCGCGCTATGGGAGGTCCAGCTCCCGGCTACTACCGCGTGATCATCGGCCAAGCGCTGGCTGAGTCCAGCGACGCCAAGGGCGCCCTCACATTTTTCAACCGCGCGATGGAGGGCAAGCCGGTCGATCCCTTCATTACCTACCTCGTTGCTCGCGCGCTGCTCGCGCTCAAACGCTACGTCGACGTCTTGCGCATCGCGGCTGCGCTAGGACGCACGCGACACGGCAAGGCGCTCGCGCTCAACATCGAGGCGCTCCACAGCGCCGGCGGACGGCACTACGACGAGGCAGAGGCGAAGCTCACGCAGGCGCTGGCCACGCCCGGTCTTGCCAAACTGCACTACAATGAGACGCTCTACAATCTCGCCACGCTGGCCGAGGCCAAGGGTGACCCCCGTGCCGCTGCGGCCTGGTTCGACAAGTTGCGCACGATGGACCCGACCTATCGTGGCATAGCAAATCATATCGCATCGGGCGAGCTGCCTGTCGGAGCGCTCTAGAGGCGGCGACCCCTTAGGGCCGGCAAGAGCTCACAGTTAAGCGCCTTTGGACCGGCGCGTGACCATAGTCACGGAGATTTGGGCATTGGATAGTTGGGGGGCCAGACGCGGAGTCACAGGCGGGATGCATCGACCCAACCGCGGGAATGGTCGGGGATACACACTACTCGAGGCGTTGATCTCGATCGTCATCTTCGGGATAGGCCTCTCGACCTTCTTCGGGCTTTTCCCATTCTCAATGCGCGAGGTGCGCCACGCCAACGTCTACTTGCAGGCGGTGAGCGCGGGTCAGCAATACCTCGACTCGATGCGCTCGTCTGTTGAAGAAGGGCGCCCTCTGCCGAGCCCGACCTCGATCGCGATCGACGGCGGTGACTCAGTCTCGGGCGACGGTCAGCAGAACGCGTCGCCGGGCAATTTCTCAATCAGCGGATCGTGTTCGAACGTGGCTCCGTATACCCGCCTCGAACAGTGCACGGTGAACGTGCAATGGACCGAGGCAGGCTACCTGCGCTCGTATAGCGTGCAGACGTACGCCACGCAGCAGGTGTCATGACGCGAGTGCAGCGAGGTTTTTCGATCGCCGAAGTCCTCACGGTCACCGTGATCCTGGGCATCCTCATGAGCGCCTTGGCGGTGGTCGTCCCCGCCATGTTGCATGCGCCCGCACAGATGCAGGCGCAAGTCGATCAAGTCAACACGGCCGCGATCGCGCTCTACAAGATCCGTCGCGACTTCAGCGAGGGTGACACGAGCGGCGTCATGGGTTGTCAGACATCACCTATCGTGACCTGCAGCGCCGTAGGCAGCGGGCTGACGAACGTCCAGGCGATGGCAGTCATCACGGCCGAGAATCCGCCCGGCAGCTTCAACGTCGATCCGCAAACCGGCTATCCATCATGGCAGGGCTTCTACATCTACTGGCTCGAGCCGGACCAGACGGGGCAGGCCTACGACCTCATGCGGGCCTGGGAGGCGTTTCCCGGAGCGCCGGCATCGATCCATGTCACGAATGGCGTGCCAGACCAGCTGACCGGCGTGATGGTCGCCCCGTTGGTCACGGCCGCGATGGCATTGACACCGTCCCCGGTGCTGACGAATTACATCGACTCGATGAGCCTCGGTGACGTGCCGGGGACAAGCACGGTCAACTTCGAGCTCATCGCCGGCACGTACAGCGGCTCATCCATCACTCAGACTGATTTCCAGGCGAACACCTATGCACGCAACTAACGGCACGCACAGGTCGTCCGGCATGGCGCGCCAGCGCGGCGTGGCGATGGCGTTCGTCTTCGTCCTGATCGCCTTGCTCTTGCTCGTCGCGATTCTGGTGGTCACGGGTGCGCTCAACGCCGTCGATCAAGCCGAGGCGGTCGGCGTCAAGTACGGCGTGCTCAATTCCGCCGAGGCCGCGGCGAATCTGGCGCTCAACCAGTTAGCAGAACAACCACGAGAAACCGCGGGTTGCGTCACGGGCACGTTGAACGGCGCGTCCTATCAGTCGTGCATGGGGTATAACAATCTCACCGGCAAGAGCTTTGCATACACTACGGACTACGCCAACGGGTCGCAGATCCTCGTGCCGGCGGGATCGGCCTATATCTACGGCGAGGCGACGAACAACAACAGCCGCAGGACCTACGTCGAGGCCATCGCACAGCCCGCGCCGCCGCTGAACATGCCGCCGGGCGCCGTCAACGCCGCGCAGAACATCAATGACCTCGCCCCCGAGCCGATCGATCAAGATCCGGCGCACAGCGATGACGCGATGCTCTACGCGAACAACAACATTATGGTCGCAAACGCACCGTCGACCGTGCAGGGAAACACGTACTCCGTCGGATCCGACGCTTTGACCGGCGCCGACGGCACCACGCATCCCGGTGCGTCGCCGGTGTT
>DASPVP010000120.1:0-3764 GCA_035622315.1 Candidatus Acidiferrales bacterium
GCGGCGTCGACGTCGCTCCAGCGGACGTACTCCTCTATCTCAAACGACTGTCGGTCGCTCACGTCGCGACCGGCCTTGCGGCCTTCGGCTCGAAACGCGCGGTGAAGTGCCGCAAGGGAGGTGACTGCCACACCATGCGCAGCCCACCGATGTTCCCGCGTCGTTCGTAGACGTGCGCCATGACCTCGATGACGTAATCGACGTGGCTCTGCGTGTACACCCTTCGGGGAATGGCGAGGCGCACGAGCTCCATCGGCGCAGCGACCTCACGACCCGTCCCCTCATCCTGGGTGCCGAACATGACGGTGCCGATCTCAACCGCACGGATGCCACCAGCCAGATAGAGCTCGCACACGAGCGCTTGCCCAGGATATTCGAGCGGCGGTATTTTGGGCAACAGCGCGGCGGCATCGACGTAAATCGCGTGGCCGCCCGGCGGCTGCACGATCGGATAGCCGATCTCGGTCAGATGTTTTCCCAAGTACGCGGTCGAGGTGATGCGATAGCGCAAGTAATCGTGGTCGAGCACTTCGCGGAGACCGATCGCGATGGCTTCGAGATCGCGTCCGGCGAGGCCACCATAAGTTGGAAAGCCCTCGGTGAGGATCAACAGCGTCGCTTCTTGTTTGGCAAGCGACGGATCGTTCGTCGCGAGGAAACCGCCGATGTTGACGAGCCCATCTTTTTTTGCCGACATCGTCGCCCCATCGGCGTACGAGAAGAGCTCACGCGCGATGTCCTTGACCTGCTTGTCGCCGTACCCCGGCTCGCGTTCGCGGATGAACCAGCAGTTCTCGGCGAAGCGGCAGGCATCGATGTAGAGCGGCAGCCCGTGCTCTTTGCAGACAGCGCTGACGGCTCGCACGTTCTCCATCGATACCGGTTGGCCGCCGCCGGAATTATTGGTCACGGTCAGCATGACGAGCGGGATCTTCTTCGCACCGACCTCGGCGATGAGTGCCTGCAGGGCGACGACATCCATGTTTCCTTTGAACGGGTGAGTGGAAGCTGGCGTGCGCCCTTCGGATATTGGCAGGTCGATGGCTCGCGCCCCCACGTGTTCTATGTTCGCGCGCGTCGTGTCGAAGTGCGTGTTGTTCGGCACCACGTCACCGGGTTTGCACACCGTAGAGAAGAGGATACGCTCGGCCGCCCGGCCTTGATGCACCGGCAAGACGTTCGCGAAGCCGAAAATGTCGTGGACCGCGTCGAAAAAACGGTAATAGGAGCGCGCGCCAGCATACGACTCGTCGCCGCGCATCATCCCCGCCCATTGCTCCGCGCTCATCGCTCCCGTGCCGCTGTCTGTGAGCAGGTCGATGATGACATCTTCCGCACGCAAGAGGAATGGGTTGTAGCCCGCAGCTGTGAGCAGGCTCTCACGCTGCTCGCGATCGGTCATGCGGATCGGCTCGACCACCTTGATGCGAAAGGGTTCGATGATGGTATGAAACGACATACAACCCCCAGGCTTGCTGCCCGGCGGTTCGCGCCGCAACGCGCGCTCGCCTATGGACCGTTGCCAAGGAGATTGGAAAAACCGGATTTAAGGGGTTGGCGTGCTCGCGCAATCAGTTTTTCTGCACGTCTGCCCCAAATGCGCATCGCCGAATCTGGAGCGGCGCAACTATTGGTATCCGACGCTCGGGTACGGCGACGCGGAACTCAACTGCAGACTGTGCGGGCTCTCGCTCTGGCCGCGCACCGACGAGTCACCGCGGCGCGCTTACTATCGCTGGTTGATGGATCGTATCCGCTTCTGACCGGAAGGCTCCCCGTGACTACCGTCCAGCGCTTGACCGTCGACCTTTCGGGGTATCCAGATCTCGTCGTCATCTACCTTGGAATGCGCGTTCGCACTTGGACGGGCATCAAGACGTTGTTCGGATTTGGCCCAAAGATCCAGGGCAGTGTAGCGGAGCAGCCAGACGGCTTGCTGCTCCACGAGAATATGCTCTTCTCACTATTTCCACCGCACGCCGGCATGCGCCAATACTGGCGAGATTTCGATGCGCTAGAGCGTTGGTCGCGCAGCGAACCGCACAAGCTGTGGTGGCAGCAGTTCGTGAAGGACTCCGGCGGCACCGGATTTTGGCACGAGACATACTTTGTGCGCGGCGGATTTGAGGCGGTTTACCTAGACGTGTACAAGAACATCGGATTCGCTGCGTTTGCACCGACACAGCCGGCTCACGGTGCGATGTTCTCAGCTCGCAGACGTCTGCGGCTCGCAGAGGACAAGCCCGACATCCCCGCAGCGCCGGTAGCAGAAACCGATCTGACGCAGGTCTAGTCGAGATTACCAGCTTACGAACCAGTGCCTTTGTAATGATTGAGGCCGGCGCGCCAGAAAAGATACGCGCCGCCAAACCACAGCACTCCCACAACCGGGGTCAGCCACCCTAAAGCCGGATTGATCGAATAGCCGGTCTCGGACGTCTTATGCAACAGCGTGGTGGCTGGGAAATAATTCATGAAGGCGAACGGAAACACGTACGCGAGCAGGATCCGCACGCCGCGGTTGTAGATCGACAGCGGGTATCGCGTGAAGTCGTTTTCGAGCGACATCACGACCCAGCGCAGCGTGTCCAGGCGAATAACCCAAAACGATAAGGTCGCGACCGCCAGTTGGACAGCGAAATCGATGAGCGCGCCCCCCAACATGGCGAGCACGAGCAGCACCGTGGAAGCGAAGGTCCACTGCAAGTGCACGATGCTTTGTGCGAACGCGAAGAAGATGATGGCGACGATGAACTCGTCCGGCGCGATCTGACCGGGCTGCGAGAGCACTTGGAACAGCGGGTCGAGCGGCCGCACCAAGAACCGGTCGAAGCTGCCCTCTTGCACGTGCGTGGGCACTTCCCCGATGGTGAAGAAAAACGTGTTGTTGAGCGTGTGGGCCACCATGTAGAGCGCGTAGAGGAAGAACACGTCCTTCCAATTCCAACCGTTCATCACCGGGAAGCGCGACATCATGATCCAGATCGTGCCCACTGCGACGCCGTGGTAGATGATCGTGAAGAACAGCCAGATGAAGAAATTCGCCTTGTACTCGATGATGGTGAGCGTGTTGAGCCGCCAGAACTGGCGGTAGGTCGCGAGGTAGCGGCTAGCCACCTTGGATCACCACTTGGCGCTCGCCGACGCGCCAGAGCGCGATCGCGGCTGCGCCGAAGACGACCACCCAGAACACCTGGAAGCCGAGCATCGAGAGGATCTGCATGCCTGCAACCTTGCCGATGTAGATGGACAGTGGCGCGTTATAGATCGCCGCGAAGGGCGAGGCGAGCGCGATCTGCTGCAGGATGCCTGGGGGGAAGAAATACAGCGGAACGAGCGATCCGGACAATAACGACGAAACGAACTGCACCATCAGCTGGACGCCGAAGATCTCCATGGTCCAAAAGGTGATGGTCGCCATCATGAGATCCAAGAAGAAGTTGACCAAGAAACCCAGCACGATCGCGACGAGGAATGCGACCGCAGCGCCTAGTGACGGCGGCGCATCCACGTGCACGAGCAGCAACGACAGGGCGAGGGCCGGCACGATCTGCAAGGCGGCGAACATCGTCTGCCCGACAGTATCCGCGAGCACGTAGAACGGCACCGAGATCGGGCGCATCAGGTCGATCGCGATGGACCCCTCGCGGATCTTCTCGCGGATGACATACGCGCCGTTGACTCCGTAGATGAGGTCCAAGAGCAGCGCGAGCGTGGCATAGGTGATCATGGCAGGCAACGTGATGCCGGCCTGTTCGCCGTTG
>DASPVP010000121.1:0-2806 GCA_035622315.1 Candidatus Acidiferrales bacterium
GCCAAGATCTGGGCCGCCGCGGCCGCGGTGAACGACGAGCGGCGCAAGCGGGTCCAAACCGCTAAGCTCAACCTCGTCGTGCGCGACGCCTATCGTGCGCGACCTCCGGCACCGTTTCGGGGCCGCACGCTGAAGATCTACTACACCACGCAAGGCGACATCGCGCCGCCGACCTTCATCTTCTTCGTCAACGACGGCCGTCTCGTGCACTTCTCGTACGAGCGCTACCTCGAAAACGCATTGCGGGCTTCGTTCGGATTTGAAGGTACCCCGATACGCTTGTTCTTCCGCCCACGCGTGCAGCAAGACACGACGAAAGCTGACGACCTCATCTCGACCAGTCGCGAGCGCTCCGGCTGATGATCGCGACACTCGTCATCGTGGGCGCGTATCTTGCCGGATCGATCCCATTCGGGATCATCGTGGGCAGAGGGCTGTTCGGCGTGGATCCGCGTACCGTCGGCAGCGGCAATATCGGCGCGGCGAACTCCATGCGCGCACTCGGACCGGTGGGTGCTATCCTCGTGTTGGCGGGTGACCTCATCAAGGGTGCGATTCCCACCGCGCTCGCTGTTCATTTTCTCGGCTACGGCGACTGGGCCGTCGCCGCCGCGGGGCTTGCGACTGTAGTCGGACACAACTGGTCGATCTTTCTCGGGTTCAAAGGCGGCAAAGGCGTCGCCACCGGATTAGGTGTGCTCACCGTGTTGTCGTGGCCGGCGACGTTTGTGTTCGCAATCGTCTGGCTCGCGACAGCGGGCATCACGCGCTACTCGTCGCTGGCCTCGTTGCTCGCCAACTTGTCGGTGCCGATCGCGCTCTGGCTGTTCCGCGCACCTGTCGCGTACGTCGCGTACGGCGTGGTCGCCCTGGCGCTCGTCATCTGGCGGCACGCGGGCAACATCCAACGGCTTGCAACGGGCACAGAATTACGCATCGGCGCGTCGAAGGAGCAGAACCAGCAATCATGATTTCCTCGAACGATTTTCGCACCGGCGTCACGATCGTGGTCGACGGCCAACTCTGGCAGGTCGTTGACTTCCAGCACGTCAAGCCGGGCAAAGGCTCCGCCTTCGTGCGCACGCGCTTGCGCAACGTCATGCGGGGCAACGTGCTCGAAAAGACCTTTCGCGCGGGTGAGATGCTCGAGCGGGCCATCGTGGAGACCCGGGATATGCAGTATCTCTATGGGACCGGCGATGACTACTGCTTCATGGACAACTCGAATTACGAACAGATCCACCTCGGGCACGACATGCTCGGCGATAATGTCGACCTGCTTAAAGAGGGCATGGTCATCAGCGTGCAGTTCCACGATAGTAAAGTCATCGCCGCGCAGCTGCCCAACCACATCGACCTGGAAGTCATTGAAACCGACCCGGGCTTCCGCGGCGACACCGCGACGAATGTCCAGAAGCCGGCCAAACTTGAGACCGGCGCCACGATCACGGTCCCGCTCTTCATCAACCCCGGCGATCGCGTGCGGATCGACACGCGCGATCGTAAGTACATCTCGCGCGTCTGACCGGATATCGAGACCTATGTAGCGGCGGACCTTTAGGTCCGCCCGTTCTTCGAACGCGCCCAGCGTTTTGCTAAGAGACGTTTCTGCGCGTGGGTTTGCCGTTTGATCGCCGCCTCGCGGCTAAGGGCGTCGCCTTTTGCAGCAAATCGGCGCGCGTAAGCGAGCCGGACCGGCAGCTTGCCACGCAGGATCTTCGAGCCCTTGCCGGCGTTGTGCGCCCTGAGACGAGCCGCCGGGTCGCGCGCATAGCCGCAGTAATAGCTGCCGTCCGCGCAGCGGACGAGATAGACCCAGTGTCCGGATTGCACCCCTTACAGCGAACCCGCTTGGACCGAGGCGTTCGCTTCCAGCTTCGCGCGCAAATCGATCCACGGTTGTAGTTCGTCGATCATGCGTGCGGCGACGTCGAGCGGCATGGCTTGCTCGCCGTCGCAGAGCGCGTTGTTCGGATCGGGGTGCGCTTCGACCATGACGCCGTGCGCGCCCATCGCGATGCATGCGCGCGCGAGTTCGGGCACGATGTCCGTGCGACCGGTCGAGTGGGAGAGATCGACGAAGACTGGCAGGTGGCTCATCCGCAGCAGCAGCGCGACGCCGGCAAGATCGAGCATGTTGCGCGTCAATGGTTCGAAAGACCGCACGCCGCGCTCGCACAGGATGACGTCGTCGTTCCCCTGCAGCACGTACTCGGCGGCCAGGAGGAACTCTTCAATCGTGGCCGCCATGCCGCGTTTGAGCAAGACGGGTTTGCCCTGTTTGGCCAGACGCTTGAGCAGGGAGAAGTTCTGCATGTTGCGCGCGCCGACTTGGAAGACATCGACGTAGGGCGCTGCGAGTTCGATCGACTCGGCGTCCATGATCTCCGAGACGCACAGCATGCCGTTCGCTTTGGCCGCGTTGCTGAGCAACCTGAGCCCGTCTTCGGCGAGACCTTGGAATGAATAAGGCGAGGTGCGAGGCTTGAACGCGCCGCCGCGCAGGATGCGCACACCGTGCTCGGCAAGCACCTTTGCGGCCGCGTTGATCTGACCGATTGATTCGACGCTGCACGGCCCAGCGATGATATGGAACCCCCGGTTGAGGTTGATATCACCGACCCGAACGCCGACATTGAATTCTCTGCGCGCGCTGTACAGCGCCATCTCTTGCAACCCTCGAGGCACCGCTGTTCGCGTTTTTGACGCTGGTTCTTGCCTCGTGCATGCGCTTTGGGACGACCTTTCAGACGCCCCCTCTCCCGCGGGTCACCAGTAGATGAGCTGGCTCGAGATTGCAGGTTTT
>DASPVP010000122.1:0-2108 GCA_035622315.1 Candidatus Acidiferrales bacterium
AATGGGGTGCTCATCGAGCAGCTCGACAACGGCAGGGGACTCACGCCCGAGCGCTACCACGAGACCTTCACCCGTTCGGGTTTTCGCGTGGTGCGCGAGCATCCAATCCGGCGATCCCTCGGGTCTCGCTGGCTTCGCTTCGCGTCGTCCAAGCGCTGTCCGCCAGCCTTGAACAAGTTCGCAGCGCGCGGCGAGATCGCGCAAGCCTCACGCACGCGCTTTCGCGCGCAGACGCAGGGCTACTTCGACTGCCTCTTCGTGCTCGAACGGGACTCTTAGGCGCCGGCTTTCCTGATCGCGGCGAGCAGAACTCCCGCAGGCACCTCGCCGCTCTCCTGATACACGATCGTGCCGTGGGCGTTCACGACGAAGATCGTCGGAAAGCCGTCTAACCCGAATGCCTGCGCCACCGAGAGGTTGGGGTCGAAAAACGTCGGCCACGTGATCGAGAATTGCGACTCGAACGCGTCGACGTCCGCTTGGTTTTCCGTCACCATGTTGTCGGGCGTCGAGTTCGACGCGTATGGAGACGCCGTGACAGAAACCATGGCCAAACGCGACTCCGGAACGAGGGCGCGCACCGCCCGGAGCACCTGCGTCATGCGCTGGCAATGCGGACACCACGTTGCGAAGAGCTCCAACAGATACGGCGTGCCCGCGAGTTGCGCGGACGAGAACGTGCCGATCTTACTGCTCAGCTGGAAATCCGGAGCCTTGGCTCCCGGCTGCAGTGGGGCGGGCAGCGTGGGCGCGGCCGTTGCGACCGCCGCTCCGGGGACCACGCGGTTTGCGTGCAGAACCGCGTACCCGATGATGCAGACCACGGCGATGAGCGCGACGGCTCCTGAGATCCACGCGCCCGCGGAGCGACCCGGCGCTGCGGCGCTCTTCTTGTCCTGACTGCCGCGTTGGCTCGCACTCATCTCGTCGCCCTCCTCGTGCGCATGGTGCTCGGTTGCATCTTCATCCTCGCGGGTCTCCTCAAGATCGGCCACCCGGCTGACCTTGCCGCGGCCATCACGGCCTACAAGCTCGGACTGCCTCCACCGTTCGTAGCGATCATCGCCGTCGCGCTGCCGCCGTTTGAGATCCTGCTCGGGATCTATCTCGTCGCCGGGTGGTGGCCGAAAGTGTCATCCGTCGTCGTCGCCGTGCTGCTCGCTGGGTTCACCGTCGCCGTCGCCTCGACCGTTGTGCGCGGGCTTGCAGCGCCGTGCGGATGCTTCGGTCCAGGCGACAGCCAGCCTGCGACCTGGTGGACCGTCGCACGCGACGGGGTCATGCTCGCGGCCGCCCTCTACTACGCGTGGTGGGCCCAGCAGCCTCGTAAAATGTAGCGGCGCACCTTGACGGTGCGCCCCGTAGGTCAGGGGCCGACCTGAAGGCCGGCCGCTACATTTTGGTTTTGGTATTAGTACACCGGAGCTGTGAACTTCACGTCGACCTGCCGTCCAGCGGAGTACTGCGTTGAGTTGAACCCGTTCGACACCTTGATCAAGTAGATGTGATTGAGCAGATTCGTGCCGCTCACTTCCCACCCGATCGCGTTGCGCCGCGCGGGCTGACCGTACGAAGCACCGAGCTCCCAATGCACGGGCAACCGGCCCGTGCCGTTCTCGAATTGCACCGGGAACCCACTGCCGAAGAGCGCCTGTAGCGATGCGAAGCGCCCGTCGGGAGATAGGTTGAAGGTGTAGGCGGTATTGATCGTGTTCGTCTGGTCGTGATCCTCGAGAGCCCAGGAGTTCGCGCCTTGGAGCTGATCGACCGGGAAGTTGAAGGTACCGCCTGAGATGCCTTCCGCGATGCTATAGCTCGTGCCGTACGAGAAGTACCATGAGTTCCCGCTGTAGGTGCGGCCGTTGAGCCGCAACTCCATGCCGGCCGACTGACCGCCAGCGGAATTGAACACGGTGAACAGCGGCGTATTGCCGATCTGCGTGGTGTCGAGGACGTTGTTGACGTGACGCCCCCACAGCGTGAGGAACCCGTTCACGAGCGGCGTGAAAGTGTGCGCCACGCCGGCCTCGTAGATCGAGTCCTGCTCGGGTTTGAGGTCGTAGACGGGCAGCTCGTTCTCGGATCCTCCGCCGACCACGACCGCGTCG
>DASPVP010000123.1:0-4193 GCA_035622315.1 Candidatus Acidiferrales bacterium
CAGTTCCGCCATGAGACCGACGGCAAGCGAGGGCTGGCCGTCGCGCGCGTACGCCCGCGCGAGAGCGGCCATGATATCCGCGTTGTGCGGCGTGATCGAAAGCGCCCTGGCGAACTCACGCTCGGCCTTGCGCTCTTGCCCAAGCTCGTCGTCGGCCAGCCCCGCGCCGTAGTAACCTTCCGAGGTCGGCATGATCGTGATCGCGAGCTGCCATTGGTCAGACGCAGACTTGAAGCGCCGCGCGAAATACAACTGGCTTGCCTCTGCGAAGTTGATCGCGGGCGACGCCGGATCGAGGTCGCGCGCCTCCTCCATCTGCTTGAGCGCGCCATCTACTTTCCCATGGTTGAAGAGGAACCACGAGTACCACTCGTGCGCTGACGCGTAGCCAGGGTCGAGCGCGAGGGATCGCTGGAACTCGTCTGAGACCTCGGAGCGGTAGGTCGGCCCGCGCAGCTCGTCGACGAACGCAAGGGACGCATGTCCTTCAGCCCCGTTGGGGTCAAGCTTGATGGCCGTCTGCGCCTCACGAAGAGCCGCGTCGAGCCGAGGCAAGCTCATCTTGCTCCGATCCGAGTAGTAAAGCATCTCCGAGTATGTATCGGCGAGACCCGAATGTGCAAGCGCGAACTTGGGATCCAGCGCCAGCGCTGCTTTGAAATAGTGTGCCGCGAGGCTGAAGCCCGGCATGGTCCGCTCGTTCCAATAAAAGCGGCCGAGCGTGTAATCGCGGCTGACCTGTGGATCCAAAGGCGGCGCTTGGCGCGGATGCTGAGCGGCAGCCTTTCCGAGGACCGCGGCGATCGCGACGCACAGCACCACGACCCAAGCGGCGTGCGCGGCGACGCGCTGCAGGCGCGTCGCAAAGTTCTGCGGCCTCGTGGCGACGCCGTTGCGATGCGATTCGACTGCGGTCACCGCGGCGGTGAAGCGGTAGCCTTTGCCGGGGACCGTCTCGATCAGCTCGGATCCAGCGTCGTCGAGCGTCTTGCGCAGCATGTAGATGGTCTGGGTGAGGTTGGCCGGCTCCACAAACCCGTCGGGCCAGACCTTGGCAAGGATATCTTCCTTGCTCACAAGCTGTCCGGCGCGTTCGACCAAGAGCCCTAACGTGGAATGCGCTTTCGCCGTCAGGTGGATGCGATGGGTGCCCCGCAAAAGCAGCTCGTTTTGCGGGTCGAGGCTAAAAGGTCCAAAGGCGTAGACGTGACTCACGGCGACCTCACGCGTTGCAGGATAGGTTTGACGTCGCTTTAGGCCGCCCTGCGAAGAATTAGCGCTCTCAGTTTGGCTGCGGCCCCTGGTCTGCAGCGGATTTGATATGGAATTGATGCTGATTTGACGGCAGATTGAAGATTTGGATACTTCTTCTATGCTAAGCAAAGAGCATGATCCAGCCGCAAGAAGCCAACGAGCCGTCCTTCGCCGTCCGAAAAGCACTGAGACTGCTGCGACGACCCTCACAGCTTGCGCGCGATCCCCTCGCACAGCGCCTGCGCGACGCGTTTGGGACATCGACGTGTCGCGAGGCACTTCTGCTCTTCATCGATCGTGCTTTTGCGGACGATCCTGCCGGGGAGCGGCTGCGCGACCTGCTCGTCCGATGCGACGTCCAAGGCCAGAAGGCGCGCGCCGCCGCCGCCGAGATGCACCTCTCGGTGCGGCAGTTCTTCCGCTGGCGTGCTGCGGCGATCGAGGCACTAGCCGTCACTTTGCAAGACATCGCGGCCGGCCCAGCCCAGGCCGGCCATCACGTGGGTCCATTTATCTGCGCGCGTTGCGGGGCGCTGCAAAGCTAGATGGATGGAAAGCTTGGGACCTGGCTGAATCGACTTTCATGTCGGTCCGGCCCATCAAGCGGCTGATCAAATCGAAACCAACGCTCGAAGGCGCAGGCGTGCACCTCCGCCGGGCGTTCGGCTTCGGGAACACAGCCGATTTCGATCCCTTCCTTCTTCTCGACGATTTTCGCAACGATGTGCCGGCGGACTACCTGGCTGGTTTTCCTTGGCACCCGCATCGCGGGATCGAGACGATCACCTACGTGCTCGCGGGCACAGTCGATCATGGCGACAGCATGGGCCACGCAGGCACCATCTCTTCAGGCGATGTGCAATGGATGACGGCAGGCAGAGGGATCATCCACCAGGAGATGCCCAAGGGCGATGCGGCCGGGATCATGCACGGTTTTCAACTGTGGGCCAATCTTCCGTCCGCGCTCAAGATGACGAATCCGCGCTACCAAGAGGTGAAGTCCGTCGACATCCCCGTGGTAAAAGACGACGACGACACCGAGGTGCGCATTGTGTGCGGGAGCTTTTGGGGCAAGAAGGGACCGGTCGACGGCGTGGCTGCCGACCCGATGTATCTCGACGTGACGGTCCCGAGCGGCGTGCATAAGACGCTCAAGGTGGATACGTCGCGCCACGCTTTCGCCTATGTGTTTTCGGGCGACGCGAAATTTGGCAACGCGTCGGGACCGCTCGCGGTGCCGACGGAATCCGTGAGGTGGCTCGATACCACGCCGCCGCCGGACGCGGACAATCGCTCGCTCGTCCTCTTCGACAGCGGCGATGAGGTCGCGGTGCAGGCCGGTGAGAACGGCGTGCGCTTCCTGCTCGTCTCAGGAAAGCCCATCGAAGAGCCCGTCGCCTGGTACGGTCCGATCGTCATGAACACCCAAGCGGAGCTGCGCGAGGCGTTCACTGAGCTGCGTGAAGGGACGTTTTTGAAATAACCTCGGGTTCCGACCTCGATGTCCGCCCGTTCACATCCAAAGAGCAATTCGAGGGCGTGGTCCGCTACTTCACGGGCGGAAGCGAGGCATTTCTGCGCGGTATGGGAGTGGATCCAGGGAAATTGCCAGACCCGAAAGTTTTTCTGGAGCGCCTGCTCGCCGATCACGAGCGCCCCGACGATCGCAAAGAACGTCTCTATCTTGCGTGGTTCTATCGCGGCGAGCAGATCGGCCACTCGAGCCTGAGCAACATCCGCCCAGGCGAGGATGCCTACATCCACCTGCATCTATGGAAGCCGGAATTGCGGCGTGCTGGGGTGGGTACCGAGCTATTCAAGCTTGCGACCCGCTTCGCGATCGAGCGCTTTGCGCTCAAGCGCGTCTTCTGCGAACCCTATGCGGAGAATGCAGCACCCAATCGGGTCCTCGAGAAGACGGGCTTCCGCCTCGTGCGACGCCACCGCACGGTTCCAGGGGCGATCAACTTCGAGCAGGACGTGAACCTTTGGGTCTTCGAGGCGCCGCCGCCTCGAAAGCCTGTCTGAACTCGGCGTCCTTTAGGGCGACGGTGTGGGGCTTGCGTTGGCCGCATCGAAGCGGCGGATACTCGCGTTTGCTTGCAGTGCAGCGTTGAGATGCGCGGCTGCGCGCAACGACCACGCTGCCGCCTGCTCGTTGCTATTCCAGCGCTTTGTGATCTCGTATTGGAGCGCGTCCGAAGCGAGCGTGGCGCCCCATTGTTCGGCGTAGCCTCCTTCGTGCACGAACGGATGGGCTAGGAACTCGTTTTCCCTGCCGTTGTAGGGCGGCCGCAACGTGTGCTGGGTCGCATTGATGTCCAGTGCCTGCGCGGAGATGACGGCAATGCCGAGCAAGATCTTCGCCCAGGTGGACATCGCGACGATCATACGTGGTTCCTCGTCGCAACAAGAGCGCGTTGGTTCGACAAAGCCAGCCTGTGTTGGCGGGAGGTCGTCAGACAGCCTTCTATCGGTGTCCTTAGCGGTTAGTCCTCGGCGCCGCAGGTGCTGCCGCGTCAGGGTGCGACTTCAACCAGCCGATCGCATCCTCAAGCGCTTCTTCTCCCCAAAAGAGCTCCCCGTTCGCGACGCAGTTCGGCGCACCGAAGATCCCGATCTCGATCGCGTGCCCGGTGTTCGCGCGCAAACGCTCTTTGTGCTCGCCGAGCGCGAGGTCGATCGTGGTCTGCGCTGGCTGTCCGAGTTGCGTGAGAATGCGCGCAAGTTCGTCTGCGTCTCCGATGTCGAGGTTCTCACCGAAATTGGCGACGAAGACGCGACGGATGAACTCGCCCGCCCATACTTCGTCCGCAATGCTGCAGGCGATGCGCGCCGCTAACGTGGAGGCCCGGGGAAACGCGGATGGCCTTTGGAAAGGCAGCTCGTACTTTGTGGCGAGCCGCTCGATGTCGCGCCACATGTAGGCGCCGCGTCGC
>DASPVP010000124.1:0-15242 GCA_035622315.1 Candidatus Acidiferrales bacterium
GTCTCTCGACCTTTCCGGGCAGCGGCTTTTATTCGTGCAGACGCCTCACCTAACGAGGAATCTTGCCACGTCATAGTACCCCACGGGCGACGCATGTGTCAACCCCAAGAGTCGCTTCTAGCTCGGCGCGGAGCTGTTCGAACGTTCGCGCCTAAGCAGTCCTTCCAGCCAATAACGCTGCGCAATCATTTGGGCTTGCGTGGCGTATGCAAGGCAGAGGTAGTATATGGCGAGGATGCACAGACCGAGCACGATCGCGATCGCTTGAGCCGCCGGATGCACGGCGGCCGACTGCACGAGGATGAACGATGCGATCCCCACCGTGATGACATAGCCCACAACGATCACCGCGACGTAGCACAGGACCACAACGACATTGAACCAGAGCGTCGGCCAAAACGCATTCGTCGTCAGCTTCCACGACCGCGTGATCGCCGCACCCACGCCTTTGTCTTCGACGGCGGCGATCATCAAGGACATGGAATACTTGTTGTAGACCCAGATGCCGGGTATGATGAACGCCATCAGCCCGAGCTCGGTCAGGAGCCCGACGCTGATGCTGATACCGACGATCGTCGCCGCCTTGCCTCCGGACATCCGGTACGCAGGGTCGAAGATGCGGACGGCGTTGGCGAGCGCCGCGAAACTCCAGTAGATAAGGAAGCCGTACAGGATCAGAAGCCCGACGAACACGCTGATGAGCCCGCCGACGATGGCGGCAGCGCCGACGCACGCGAAGACGCGCCATCTTGAAACGACGATTTGCACGGCTTGATCGAACGACTTGCCGAGCAGCGGACCCAACGCGGGGAACGTGAAGGCATCTTGCATCGAGCGCGCCTGGCGTTCGGCGGCACGTGACAAGGCCCATCTTTCACACGCGTGGAAATCGAAGCAGCAGGAGCGTCGAACAATACATGGCCGTCTATACGAAGACCAGCGTACCCTCGGGCGCTTTCACGCTGCCTGGTGAGTGCTACACCTCGAGCGAGATCTTCGCGCGCGAGCAACGTCAGATCTTCGGCGAGCGCTGGCTGCTCGTCGGCCGAGAGGAGCAGGTCGCACGCCCGGGCGAGTTCTTCACAGCGAACATCGGCGCCGACAGCCTGATCGTGGTGCGTGGGCAAGACGACCGTATACGTGCGCTCTTCAACGTCTGCCGCCACCGTGGCACGCGCTTGTGCACCGACACCGCGGGCAAGTTCAGCGGGTCCATCATGTGTCCATATCATGCTTGGACCTATGGCCTCGATGGCCGGCTCATGGCCGCTCGTAACATGGACGGCGTGCCGGACTTCGACAAGACGGATTACCCGCTCAAGCAAGCCACCATCGCCACCTGGGATGGCTTCGTCTTCGTCAATATGGCGGAGCGGCCGGAACCGTTTGCGACCACCCATGCGCCGCTCTTGGGGCGCTTCGAGCGCTGGCGCATCGGCGAGCTGCGCATCGCGAAGACCATCGTCTACGACTTGCGCTGCAATTGGAAGCTCATCGTCCAGAACTATTCGGAGTGCTATCACTGCCCACTCGTCCACCCGGCGCTCGACAAACTCACGCCGTTCGACAGCGGACGCAACGACTTGGGAGAGGGGCCGTATCTCGGCGGCTACATGACGATGCGCGCCTCGGGCTCGCGCATGTCGATGAGCGGCAAAGCCCACTACCCACCGATCGGCGATGTTTCGGGCGAAGAGCTGGATCGCGTGTACTACTACGCCATCTTCCCCAACATGCTGCTCAGCCTGGAACCCGACTACGTCATGGTGCACCGCATCGAACCGTTGGCGCCGGACCGCTCCATCGTCACTTGCCAATGGCTGTTCGCGCCTGCGACGATCGCTTCGCCGGGATTCGACCCGTCCGACGCCGTTGAGTTCTGGGACATGACCAATCGCCAAGACTGGCATGTCTGCGAGCTCTCTCACCTCGGCATCTCCTCGCGCGCATATACGCCAGGTCCATACGCGAACCAAGAGGGCCTGCTCTATCAGTTCGACCGTTACTACCGCAGTGTGATGGGATGAATCTCTCGCCGACGGCGTGAACGTCGCGGCATGGCGCGACTGCTTCCGATGAACATCCCCGCATCTATCCGTGCGGGGTTGATTGTTTTTCTAGCGGTGGTTGGGGCGACTTTCCAGTCGCCCCCTACAAGTGCGCAGCCCCCTACAGGGGCGCAAGGGAGCACGAGGCAGGCGAGCGGCTTCGACCTCTCTGGCATGCAGTGGCGCAACATCGGCCCCGCCATCGCGGGCGGTCGCGTCGCCGCCGTGGCGGGCACGAATGCGGATCCCTATCTCTACTACTTCGGCGCGGCTGGCGGCGGCGTCTGGCGCACTACCAACGGGGGCGTCACGTGGGTGGACGTGTTCGCAAAACAGCCCACCGCGTCCATCGGTGCCCTTGCGATCGCGCCGTCTGACAAGAACATCGTCTGGGTGGGCACGGGTGAGTCCAAGCCTCGCAACGATATCAGCCTCGGCGACGGCGTGTGGTCGAGCGTAGACGGCGGGACCACTTGGCAGCACGCCGGCATCGACTCGCCGTCGATCGCGCGCATCCTCATCGACCGGCGGAATCCGAACGTGGTGCTCGTCGGCGCGCTCGGCGATCCGTATCGCGACAGCAGCGATCGCGGCGTGTATCGGACGACGGACGGCGGGAAGACGTGGAGCCAGACGCTGTACGTCGGGCCGCAAAGCGGCGCGTGCGATCTCGCGTGGGACCCGAACGGCAATCGGTTGGTCTTCGCCGGGATCTGGCAAGTTCGCCGCGTCCCCTGGACGTTCACGAGCGGCGGGCCACAGGACGGCCTTTACCGCTCGCGCGACGGCGGCATCAGCTGGCAGCGTTTGAGCGGGCATGGACTGCCGCAGGGCATCATGGGACGCATCGGCGTGGCCGTGGCGCCGAGCGATCCGAAGCGCGTGTACGCGCTCATCCAATCCAAGGAAGGTTCCCTCTGGCGCTCCGATGACGCGGGCGACACCTGGCGCTTGGTCTCCAAAGATTCCTACATCAACCAGCGACCCTTCTACATGAGCCGGCTCGAGGTGGATCCCAAAGATCCCAATCACGTCTTCTTCCTCTCCGAGGACCTCATCGAATCGCACGACGGCGGCAAGACGATCTTCAACAACGTGAACGCGGTGCACCAAGATCATCATGGGATGTGGATCGCTGCCGATGGCAAGCGCATCATCGAGGGCAACGACGGCGGCGCGCCCATCAGCCTCGACGCGGGTGCGACCTGGGACTGGCGCTACAACGTGACGATCGGGCAGATCTACCACGTGGGCGTCGACTCGGCGATCCCTTACAACGTCTGCGGCGGCTTGCAGGACAACGACTCGTACTGCGGACCCTCGGACAGCTTGAACCCGCTCGGGATCTCCAATCACGATTGGACGGACGTCGGCAACGACAGCGACGGCTCGTGGGCCTGGCCCGACCCGCTCGACCCGCGTTTCGTCTGGAACGTCGGCGTGAACGTGTCGAACGGGCAGCTCAACATCTATGACCGCCGCACTCGCGAGAGCTTCGACGTGACGCCGTACGTGCACGACACAACCGGCGCGCCGCTGGCGGGATTACCCTACCGTTTCGACTGGGAAGCACCCTTCGCGTTTTCGCGGGTCCATCCGGGTGTGGCGTACTACGGCGGCAACGTCGTGTGGAAGACTTTGGATCGCGGGCGGCATTGGACGCAGATCAGTCCGGATCTGACGCTCGACGACCCGGCGCACCAGCAGGTCGCGGGCGGTCCGATCAACACCGATGTCTCGGGCGCGGAGTTCTACGACACGATCTTGGACATCGCACCCTCGCCTCGCGACGGCGGCGTCATCTGGGTGGGCACGGACGACGGCCTCGTGCAGCTGACCCGCGACGGCGGCGCGCATTGGAGCAACGTCACGCCGCAGGTCGGCGCCTACGGACGCGTCGAGACGGTCGAAGCCTCGCCGTTTGACGCGGGCGCGGCCTTCGCCGTCGTGGACCGTCGCCTCATGGGAGACCGGGCGCCGTATGTCTTCCGCACGTCTGACTACGGAGCGCACTGGACGTCGATGAGCGGCGACTTGCCAAGCAGCGAGACGATGCACGTGGTCCGCCAGGACCTGCGCAACCCGTCCGTGTTCTACGCGGGTTCAGAGTCGGGCGTGTGGGTGAGTTTGGACGCGGGCGCGCACTGGATGCGGTCGCCAAACCTGCCGACGGTCGCCGTGTACGACATGCGCGTGCAACCGCAGGCGAACGACTTGGTGATCGCGACGCACGGGCGTGGCTTTTGGATCCTCGACGACTTGACGCCCATCGAAGCGCTCGCGGCGGCGAGCGCACCTGCCCCGATCTTCTTCCAGCCGCGCGTCACCTACGCGTACTTCCGCTGGTGGGCCCACGAATACGGCTCGGGCGTGGGCGAGTGCTGCGCGCCGCAGGACACGTTCGCCGGCGAAAACCCGCCCGCGGGCGCGCTGTTGAGCTACTACCTGCCGGCGAGAGTCCAACCTCACAGCATCGGAATCCAGGTCGACGATGAGGACGGCGACCTCATCGCACACGTCACCGCGAGCGGCAACGCTGGCATCAATCGGGTCGCCTGGGGACTTGCCGACGACCCGCCGGTCTCATGGCTCTCGGCGCCCGCATGGAACCAAGGTTTCGATGAAGGCGCGCCGGTGATTCCGGGAACGTACAAGGTGACGTTGCGCCTCGAAGGCACGACGTTCACGCAGCTGCTGACGGTGAAGGCGGATCCGCGCGCGCAGTGGACCCAAGCCGACTACGTCGCGCGGCGCGCGTTCCTGCGCAAGCTCTACGCGCGGTTCTCGCGGATCGATATCGTGCTGAACGATCTCGACGCGACACGCGCCGCGCTTTACAAGAAGGTCGTGGCGCTGCGCTCGTCCGGCGGGAATCCCGCGGTGCTCGCCCGCGACGAGCAGTTGCTCCTGCAAGCACAGGCGCTCTCCGCCCAGATCTCTTCAAATCCGCGCAACTCGGAAGATCCGCTGTGGCATCCCGACCAGCTGCGCGAACACTTGCAGGCGCTCATCGCCGCCTACTCAGGACTTTCGCAAGGACCACCCCTCGCGCCGCACTACGCGGACGCGGCTGCCATCGGCGTCCAATACGATGCTCTGATGTCGCGTTACGAGGCGTTCACCTCACAGCTGCACCGGGACGACGCGTACAGCCCGCGGTAATTGGGTATCATGCGGCCGGGGACATTGACTCGCACGCAGCGCGCGCCGACAATCTATGTGCGTGAAGAAACGGAGGTGATCGCCCATGGATGGAGCCGATATCGCCATCATCCTCTTATTGATCTTGGTGCTGCTCGCCGCCACCGGACACTTGCGCCTCTGATAGGTTTCTGGATCTTTCAAGACACCGCGGCAGGCACCGGGTGACCTGATGGCGGACGCGGTCGCCCTCGTGCGCGAGACGTTCCGGCAATGGCGGGACTTCCGACTGCCGTTGCAAGCAGCCGGTCTTGCGTTCTACGTCGCCCTCTCGCTCGGACCGCTGCTCATCATCGTCATCGAGATCGTCGGGCTCTTCGTCGGGGCGCAGTCGGCCGAGCACGACATCTTGACCCCGCTTCGTCCCTTCATCGGCAGCCATGCGACCGGCGCCTTGCGGGGACTCGCCTCGACCTTCATGCACCGGACATCCACGGTCGTGCCCTCAGGCGTCAGCCTCGTGCTCCTGTTCTTGGGAGCGGCCGGCATCTTCGAGCAGCTCAAAGAGACCTTGGACGCGATCTGGGAGGTGCCGATGGTGCCGCGCGGGATCTTGCATATCGCGCGCACGAAGATGGTGGCCGTGATCGGGGTGGCGGCTGCGATCGCGCTGATCCTCTTGATGGTCGCGACCACCACGTTGCTTGCCTCAGCCGCCGCAGAGCTCGCCAAGTCGTCGCCCTGGATCGTCCGCTCGATCAGCGCCGGCATCTTCATCCTCTCGCTTGGCGTGGCGACGTTGCTCTTCGGCTTCACGTTCAAGGTGTTGCCGGATACCGCAGTGCGCTGGAGCGACGTATGGCTTGGCTCCGCCCTCACCGCGCTGCTGTTCATCCTCGGCCAGCTGCTCTTGAGCTTCTTCATGGCGCGCAGCGGACTTGAGACAGCTTACGGACGCGCGACGGCGATGGTTGTCATCTTGGTCTGGCTCTACTACTCGGCGCAGATCTATCTGTTCGGTGCGCTCTTGACGCGCGTCTACGCCGCGAAGGCGTGGAAAAAAAATAGGGGCGATTTGCAATCGCCCCCCACAAATTCCTAGAACAAACGTCAAAGCTTGGCCGAGAGGCTAAACGTGAACTGGCGCGCGGGCATCAGCGATTCGGGCGCATACGGGTAGTAGTTGTCGCCGTAATAGGCCCGTTCGTTCGGGAATCCGGTCAGCGAATCCAGGCCGAGCGGGAAGCTATAGAACGTGTTGTCGCCGTACGACAGCACTTGATCGCTTGACGGGTACTCCCACGCATAACCTTGGTTGTGCACGATCGTGAAGACGTTCGTCCACAAGAAGCTCGCGATGGTGTTGCGGCCCACGTTGTGCGAAACGGCGAGATTCATGGTCATCCACGAGGGGCCTTTGAGCGAGCCGAGGCCGTCGAACTGGCCCGTATACGGATCGGGCCCTACCGAAAGCGGCGTCACGCCCGTCGGATTGGAGATGCAGCCTGGAAAGTTCCCAGGCGTGCTCGGCGGACCCGGCAGCGGACAGTGCGCGTCGAGGAAGTCCTGCGGATCGCCGTACGGGTTGCCGGATTGGTATGTGAAGGCCGGCGTGATGTGCCATCCGTTCATCGCTTCATCGAGGTTGAGGTTGACCACCCACGGCACGTCGTAGGACGCGGTGGTCCCGCCCGGCGATTGCGTCAGCGACGGAGAATAGTAACCGTTGGGATCGAAGAGCGGGAAGCTCGTCTTGTACTGCTTGTTGTAGTTCGATATCTGCTCGTTGATCACGTCGATGTAGCTCGGGCCGAGCGACCGCTCGAAGCGGATCTTCGAATTCGTATAGGTCGCCGCGAGCGTCGCGGAGAGGCCGTTCGAGCCTGCGCGGTTCTTCTGCATCAAGAACTCCGACCCGTAGATGCGCGCTGCGCCGAAGTTGTAACCGGTGACGAAGGTGGGCTGTAGCGGGTTGACCGGGATGCTCAAGATCTGGCCGCGCGTCTCGCGGAAGTACGGGCTGATCTTGGCGGACAGCGTGTTGGAGAAATCTTGCTCGAAGGACAAGTCGTAGTTCGTGCTGTCCTGCGGCGTGAGGTTATGCACGGTCGTGAAGCCGAGCGGGTCGTAGAACCGGTTGAGGATCGCGATCGTAGCGTTCGCTCCGAACCAAGGCGCGCCGATGTACTCGTTCCCGAAGGTCTCCGGCTGCTGTACGTAGCGCCCGACCGACCCCCGCAGCACCTGCTGCGGGCTCAATGAATATGTGAAACCGAAGCGCGGGCTGATGTAGGTGAAGTTCTGCGAACCCGAGACGTTCGTCCAGTCCGCTGCTCCTGGGGCGACGTCGAACAGACCCAGGCCCTTGTTGTCCGCCTGCAGGTTCGTCAAGTAGCCGAAGCACGGCTCCGACGGCGCATAGGCGTAGCCGTGTAGACAATAACCATAGAGATTTTGGCCTTGCTCCGCGAGGCCGTTGGGTCCCGTGATCTGCAAGGGCATGAGCGGCACCTCGAACTCGTCCCAACGCAGCCCGAGATCGAAGACCCATCTGTTGCCGGCGTGCAGCGTGTCGGCGATCGCGCCGTCCACGTTCACCGGATTGATGTCGTTCCAGTAGGCGTACGGTCCGCCGATGCTCGAGACGGTCTCGCCTGCTTGACAGCCGTTGGGGTCCCACGCTTGTGGACCGTCAGCCAGGGTCATGCCGGGCAGATTGCATGCGAGCACCTCGTGTTGCGGAAAGGTCGAGGCGTCCGGGAAGAAGTTCGATGCATAGTTGTAGCGCAGGGTGACGTCCCGCGTGTAGTCGGCGTCAAGGCGCAACAAGTTCTGCGGATTCAGCTGGTTCTGATAGGTCGCGGTGTAGCCCGTGGCGTTGTCGTGCAGCTGGTAGTACGAATCGCCCAAGAACCCATTCGTCGCCTGATCGAAATTCCACGCGGAGAAGAGCGAATAGGCGTACACGCGCAAGAATGACGAGCTCGAAAACGAGTGGGTATAGCTCAGCTTCTCGACCGCTTCTTCTGTCGTCTGGCCATCGACGTACCACGAAGGGATCAACCCGGTGCTGCCACCCGACGAGGGCCAGGTGTACGTTCCGAATGCGTTCGCGTTGTAGAGCTGGTTTGGTTTGCCGATGTAGGGGAAACCCGATGGCCACAAGAGCTGGCCTGGGCCGAGGAAGCTGCCGCCGACGCCTTCAGCATAGAGATACGGATCGATGCCGGTGCCGGCATACAGAAACGGCGTCTCGGTCCCACCCACGAGATACAGCGCCTGCAAGTCGTCCGAGAGCCCGTTGTGTGGGATGGCGTAGTGGAAATTTCCGACGGTGTCGCGGATGGCGGCATAGGGATTGACGAAGTTCTGCCAGGCGCCTTGCGAGATAGGCCTGCTCAGCACCTGAGCGACGCAATTTTGGAACGATGTCGATCCGTTGAACGCGATTTGCGCGTTGAAGGCACCACAGCCCGGATCGTTGGCCGGCAAGGCGAAACTCGTATTGTCGAGATTGGAGCGATTGACGAAGTTGTAACCTTGGTCTTGCCCTAAAGTGGAGACGTAATAGGTGAACCGCCGGTCGGGCGTGCCGCCGTACACGTCTGCTTGGATCGTGTGGTTGAAAGCCGGCCCTCCAGTGGCAGCCGTGAAATCGGCACCTCCGGGGTAGCCGCCGCGCCGGATCTCTTCATTGATATAGCCGGACATAGAGCGGCCCGCGTCCGCTGGCTCTCCACCTGTATAGACCTCGAGGCTCCCGATGCCGTTCGTGGTGAACGAGGTCCCGTTCGCCGCATCGAAGCCGCGGTTCAAGGGGATACCCTCCAGCTCGAAGCCGACTTGGTCCGTGGAGCCACCCCGGAAGCTCAAGGTGCCGTTGCCGTCGTAGCCCCCTCCGCTGCCGAAGCTGCGGATCACGCCGGGCAGCGAACCGACCACGCCGTTTTGGCTATACAACGTCTCAGCGCCGCCGGCGCTCCCCTGGTATTGGTTGATCGTCTGGGCGTTGACGGCATACAGGTCTCCCGTCACCGTTTTGCTCACGACCGTCGCGTTGGCTGTGGTGACGACCTTGCCCAGAGTTTTCGCCACCGGGCGCAGCGAGATATTGGTCGCTGCCGTCTGGTCGGCTTGCACGGTGATGCCGAAGATGGTCGTCGGGTCGTATCCGTCCTTGGTCGCTGTGACCGAGTACGTGTCGGGCGACAAGTTGAGTATGGCGTAATAGCCGTGCGCGTCAGTGGGGGCACTTGCCGCGAGCGACGGCGAGGTGGCAGTGACTTTGGCTCCGCTCAACGGGTTGCCAGAGGCGTCTGAGACCCGGCCCGCGATATTGCCGGTGACGCCGGCGAGTGAAATCGTGCCGCACAAGGCCAGCAACGCGAAAACGACGGCCGCGCATCGGCCGAGTCTCCAAGCCGACATGAATGCCTCCCGATCGGGGCAGACCTAAAGGTCCGCTACAATTCCGAGCAGTCCAATGACCGCACGGGCGATTTCGATCGCCCCGACATTTACGGACGGTTATGCCGAGTGGATTTGGGACCCTTCCGGAAACGTTTTGG
Source organism: Candidatus Acidiferrales bacterium (assembly GCA_035622315.1). Classification (GTDB taxonomy): domain Bacteria; phylum Vulcanimicrobiota; class Vulcanimicrobiia; order Eremiobacterales; family Eremiobacteraceae; genus JAJPHJ01. Next base: position 9,758 of record DASPVP010000124.1, read on the forward strand.
CATTTCTCTGTACTGCTCGGGCGCTCGCTCTTCAAAGGGAAGCAGCCGCGGAATGCGTTTGTGCGGCGGCTCTTGCGGTTCTACGCGTCCGGCGTTGCGATCCCAATCGGAGACTTGTCGCCAGAAGTCGATGATCTTCTCTTCTAAGGATGATGCGAGCTTCTGCTCTGCCGGCTCCGGTGCGACGTGCGCGAGCGCCAGGCGCACGCGCCGCCCCTGCTGCTCGGCGATCGCGAACGGAAACGTGGGGTGTCTGCCCGCGTTGAGCGCGCGCTTCACATGGTCGATGCCCTGCTCGCCGGCGGGGAGCAAGCCGAGCCGCCCGTCTTCAAGACGTACGACGCAGCCGAAGCGACTGCAATGCACGACGTTGCCGCGCACCTGTTGCACGATGACTACTGGTCGGCTGGAGCGGGCGTCGACGGAGCGACTTCGATGAAGACTTCGTTCGGCTTGGTGAGCCCGAGCTGCTCGTGGATGAGGGGTACGAGAAACTCTGGATCTTGGAGATGGACCACGCGCAGCGCGAGTTTCTCGTTCTCAGCGGCGAGTTTTTGATTGTCGCTCTCCACTTGCGCGATCTGCTCGTGCAGAGCGACGTTGCGGACGGCGACGCGATAGACCTGTGCTCCTACAGTGGCCGACACGAACAAGGCGACGAGCACGAGTAGCACTCGCCCCGCGATAGCGGCAGCGATGCGCGCTACCCGCAAGCGGTGCGAACTGCCTGAGGCCGCGCGAGCGCGAGCCAGCCGCACGATCTTATGTCGGAGACTACCGCGCCGCGCTGTCATGGACCAGCTCGATGTGCGAACCCATGCGCCGGAATTTCTCGTAACGCCGGTCGACCAACTCGTCGTGCGACAGGCGCGTCAGACGATCGAGCGCGCGGCGGTCAGCCGCCAAAGTGTCAGCGATCGTCTGCTCGGGGTCTTGATGCGCACCGCCCAGGGGTTCCTTGACGACTTCGTCGATCAGGCCGAACTCGAACAGCTCTTCACTCGTCAGGCGCAAACGCTGCGCGGCTTCTTCTGCCCTCGTGGCGTCGCGCCACAGGATGGAGGCAGCCGCCTCGGGTGAGGCGACCGAGTAGATCGAGTGCTGCAACATGAGGACGTGATCGCCGAGACCGATCGCGAGCGCGCCGCCGCTGCCGCCTTCGCCTGTGATGTTGACGACGACGGGCGTCCGCAGCCCGGCGAGGACGAGGAGCGAGCGAGCGATGGCTTCCGACTGGCCCCGTTCTTCCGCGCCGATGCCGGGATATGCCCCGGGTGTGTCGATGAAGGTCACGAGCGGCCGGTGGAACTTCTCGGCCAAGCGCATGATGCGTTGCGCTTTGCGGTAGCCCTCGGGGTGGGGCATGCCGAAATTGCGGTAGAGGTTGTCCTTGGTATCGCGGCCCTTTTGCTCACCAATGACGAATATCGGCAGATCGCCGAGGTAAGCGTAGCCTGCGACCACGGCCGGATCGTCGCGGAACGACCGGTCGCCGTGGAGTTCCGTGAACCCGTCGAGCGCGCTTATGTAGTCAAGGGCGAGCGGACGGCGGGGGTGGCGGGCGAGATGTACTCGCTGCCACGGCGTGAGGTTCGCGAAGATCTCCAGTTTGAGCTGGCGGGCCTTCTCTTCGAGGGCCGCGATCTCGGCGGAGAAGTCCACCCGCTGCGTCTCGTTGAGCTTCTTGAGGTCTACGATCTTCGCCTCAAGCTCCAAGAGCGGCTTTTCAAGTTCGACGATGACGTTCACGCCGGCACCGCTTTAGCGCTCAGGAACTTCAGCAGCCGGCCGAGCGCCGACTTGAGCTCGCTGCGCCGTACGACCATGTCCACCTGTCCGTGCTCGAGCAAGAACTCGGCGGACTGAAAACCTTCGGGAAGCTTTTGCCGGATGGTCTGGTCGATGACCCGCCGACCGGCGAAGCCGATGGCAGCGCCCGTCTCGGCGATGATGACGTCCGCTTGAAATCCGAACGAGGCCGATACGCCGCCGGTGGTGGGATCCGTCAGCACCGTGACGAGCGGCAAACCGAGCGCCGCGAAACGCTCCACAGCGGCCGTCGTCTTGGCGAGCTGCATCAGAGCGATCACGCCTTCTTCCATGCGCGCGCCGCCCGATGCCGTGACGAGCACGACCGGCAAGCGCTGGCGCGCCGCTTCTTCGATGAGCAGCGTGACTTTTTCGCCGACGACGCTGCCCATCGTGCCGCCGCGGAAGAAGAAATCCATGACGCCGAGTCCGGTCCGCACACCCTCGATCGTGCACAGGCCGACGACGACAGCTTCGAGCAGTCCGGATTTCGTGCGATCGCCGGCGATCTTGTTGGCGTAGGGCGCGCGATCGCTCCACTGCAACGGGTCACCGGTGGCGAGAAGCGGCGCGAGCTCCGTGAAATCGCCGTCCGCGAGCAGCGCGATGCGGTCGAGCGCGTGCAGGCGGAAATGATGCCCGCATTTCGGACAGACGAATAACCGTTCGGCAAGATCCTTCTTATACAGACGCTCTTTGCACGAAGGACAGATCTCCCAGAGCGCGTCGCTTTGGGGTTCGGGCTTGGCGGATCGTTTGCGCAACCAGTTCGGGGTGGGTGCCAACTCGTCTACTGCTGCTCCTTGCGGCTTTAGGTCGACGGCGTGGCGGCCTGCGACCGCCGGCCTGCCTTGGTGTAGATCTTGCCCAGTTGCTTGAGGTAGTTGAAGATCTCGCCGGAGTTGAGCTTGCTCGAGCCGTGGCGGCGGTCGGTGAAGACGTACGGCACTTCCTTCGCGTTTCGATACTTCCCTTTCATGATGACCTCGAGCCCGATCTTGAAACCGATGGGATCGAGCGCGACGCCCTCGATGACCGAACGCTTGCAGAAGAAAAATCCTGAGGTGATATCTTTCACGCGGGTGAGGGGCATCGCGAGCATGATCGCGACGCGTGAGGTGACTCGCCGCCGCCATGGCCAATTCGTGATCCCGCCGCCCGGGATGTAGCGGCTGCCGATCACGAGTTCGCACGCGCCGCTGCGCAACTGCGCCAGCATCTCAGGGATGATCTTCGGATCGTGGCTGAAGTCCGCGTCCATGACGCCGAGGATGGGTGACGTGCACGTCGCCCAGCCGTCGATCACCGCCGAGGAGAGTCCGAGCTTGCCCGCGCGATGCACGCAGCGCACGGGGTAGCGCGCTGCGAGCGCGTCCACGAGCGCCCCCGTACCGTCCGGAGAATTGTCGTCGACGACCACGATCTCGCCCTTGACGCCCGCTTGGGCGAACACATCCGTCAGCGCCGAGATGAGCTGCTCGATGCCACCTGCTTCATTATATGTGGGGATGACGAGAGAGACTTCGTAGTCTTGTGCCACCACCTGATGATTCGCCGGTCACTGAGGTAGGTCCGCCCCGTCCCTCACCACCACGAGCGCAGCGCTGCGACTGCGGCGATAGCTGCTGCAGCAGCGGTCTCCGTGCGCAGCGTCGTCGGGCCGAGCGAGACGAGATCGCAGCGCAGTCGACGGATCTCCTCGAGCTCCTCGTGCGAGAAACTTCCTTCGGGCCCCACCACGATCGCGAGCGCGCGATCGACATCGGCGCGCTCCAACGAGGAGGCGAGACTCCCGAGCGGCGCCCGCTCCCACGCGACGAGGACGTGGGCGTCTTTGGCGAATGCCGTCAGCGCGAGGGTCAGATCCATCGCGTCATCGACCTGCGGCACGATGGATCGCTGCGACTGCGCGGCGGCGGCACGAGCGATCCTCCGCCAGCGCTTGATCTTCGCAGGCGCATCGCTACCGTAGGACTGCGCGCACCGCACCGGCACGATCCGCGTCGCTCCGAGTTCAGTCACCTTCTCGACCACGTCATCCATCTTATTGCCCTTGGGCAACGCCTGAAGGACGGCGAGAGGCACGGGAAATTCTCGACGTTCGTGCACCGCTTCGACGACCCGGGCTGTCATTGCATCTTTGTCGAGCGTCTCGAGTCTCGCTTGCCACGCTCGTCCATCTGCGACGACCACGATCGCGTCGCCGCGCTCCGCGCGCAGTACGACAGCGAGGTGGCGAGCGTCTTGTGCCGGGATCGTGACCAGCGCCCCGGGCGAACAGGCCCCATCGACAAAAACGCGCGTGCTCATCTTCGGCTCTTTTGGTGTGCGAACGCTAACCACTCGCCGTCTCGGATCGTCTCGGCGTGGCGCAAGCCTGCTCGCGCGTAGCTGCGCAGCACGTAGGCCTTACCGCTCTCGACGATGCCGCTCGAGATCAGCCAGCCTCTCGGCTTCAATTTGCGCGCGAGCGCAGTGCTCAGCCGGGCAAGGACCCGCCCGGTGATGTTCGCTGTGATAAGCGCCGCCTGAGGGACCTTCGCCGGCACGTCGCGAGCGCGAACGATTCTCTGCACGGGCAGCACGTTCGTCGCAAAATTCGCGCGCGCCACGCGCACTGCGATGGTGTCGCTGTCGCTCGCGTACACGCGGGCGCCGTGCAGCGCTGCGGCAAGCCCCAGGATGCCGGATCCGCAGCCGATGTCGAGCACCGCGTCGCCCCGGTGCACGCGAGGCAATGCGAGCGCGAGCGCAGACTTCGTGGTCGGGTGCAGCCCCGTGCCGAAAGCCATGCCTGGATCGAGCCTAAGCATCGCCGAACCCTTCGGCGCGACGAAGCGGCGCGCCCACGCAGGCGCGATCCACAGGCCCGGAACGACCTCGAACGGCGCGTAGAAACGTTTCCACGCGGACGCCCACGAGGCGTCGCTCGTCGAGCTAGCCGCGAAGCGCGCGTGCGCGACGAGCCCAGCTCGAACCGCTGACGCGAGCGCGCGATGCACGCGTCCGACCGCAAGCCTTGCCTGCTTTGCGGGAACCCATGCCGACACGACTGCTTGCTTGCGAGATCGCGTGACGGCGCAGAGCTGCCCGCTCGCGTGAGCGAGCAGCGCCGTGAGAGGCTCGACGTCGTCAGGCGATGTTTCGATCGAGAATCGTTTGTAGAGGGTGCGGGTCGCCGCGCGGCTCAGTCGCCGAACGCCTTGCGGATGCGCTCGCCCGCGTCGGGGTCCTCGATCGCCTCGCCGCCCGCGCGCGCGAACTCCTCGAGGATCTCGCGCTGCTTGCGGGTCAGCTTCGAAGGCACGGCCACGCGGACGTCGACCACGAGATCGCCGCGACCGCGGCCGCGCAACTTGGGCACACCACGCCCGCCGATCCGGAAGGTGGTGCCGGTCTGAGTGCCCGCCGGGATCTTGAGGGTGACGTCGCCGTCGAGCGCTTCGATCTGTAAGGTGGCGCCGAGCGCCGCTTGCGTGAACGAGATCGCGGTCTCACAATGCAGATCCGCGCCGTTGCGCTGGAAGACGTCGGTCGGCGCGACGCTCACGTAGACGTAAAGATCGCCTGCCGGCCCGCCGCGCTCACCGGCTTCGCCCATGCCGCTGTAGCGCAAGCGCGTGCCGGTGTCGGCACCGGCCGGCACCTCGACGGAGAGTTTCTTGCGCTGTTCCGA
>DASPVP010000125.1:0-25211 GCA_035622315.1 Candidatus Acidiferrales bacterium
AATCTCCCAGCGCGCGGATGAGGTCGGCAGTGAAGACAAGCGCCCCTTTTAGGATGCCGACCGCGACCAGCGGCCGTAGGGCGTTACGCGCGCGGATCGCCTGCGCGAGCCGTGCGACGGCAGCCGCGATCTCCGCCTCGCTGAAGACCACGTCGCCCAACTCCACCGGGCTTGAGAGCTGCCTCATGAGCTTCGTCTTCTTCTAAATATCGGCTGCCTGCCAGGCCACTGTAAGCACTGGCTTTCGCGCAACGGGCTGGAATTGGTCCATGACCCGCAGGCCTAAGACCGCGGCGATGCGACCTCCGGCACAGAGCAGGCAAGCCTGGGAGCGCCTCGTCGCTGGTACCCCCGCCTTGGCCAAAAAGCGCGCGAGCGACACGGCATGCCGTCGTCCGGAGGGCACACAGACGTCACCCGCGCGCGGTGTGCGCAATTCGAGCTCTCCGGCCGAGCGAAGACGTTCCAGATCGAGATCGAGCGATGTACGCCTGCCCCTACCTTGGCTTGCACTGGTTCGTAAGTCCGCAGTGCCGAATGGCGTCTTGTACGTCGCGGGCAAACGCGACAGATCGATCGCGACGCGCGCGCTCCTTGGGCCACTTTTCTTGTCGCGCGCCTCGACGACGAGCTTGCCGCTCGAGAGCACAACCGTCGCGTTGCCGGCGTGATAGCGCCCGCCTCGTCCCAGTTTGATCGCGCGTGCGATCGCATCGCAGTGCGTGAAGGAGAAATCACGCGCGCTTTTCGTGGCGGCCACAGCCGCGCGCACCACGCGCCGCAGCAGCGCTCTTGGAAGCTTACGTAGCATGCCGCTCGAGAAATCTCCGGCTTCTGTCCGCGCTTGCACGAGCGCTTGCGCGCTCATCCCTTCGAGCAGCGCGCGATCGTCAGCGAGCAGGGCTGCGGAGCGAGCGATGCTGCGCGATGCCTGCGGTACGCTCATCTCGAGCTGGGAAACGAGCATGCGCACCGCGTTGCGGGGAATGCTCGGGTCGTCGTTGGTCTCGTCGTGCGAGAACGGCAGCCCGTGGGAGAGCACGTAGGCCGAGCACTGCGCCTTAGTCGCCCAGAGGAGCGGGCGAGCGAGGGTCACCCGCTCCGACAAGCGACGCGTGGGCCGCATGGCAGCCACGCCATCGATGCCGCTGCCGCGCGCGAGCGCAAGGATCGACGTCTCGACGAGGTCGTCGCGTTGATGCCCTGTGAGCACGACGGCCGCACGTGCGCGCTCGGCGGTTTGCACGAGTGCGCGGTATCTCGCGTTGCGGGCTCGTTCTTCAGGCGAGCCGCGGTCCGGCTGGACAGACCGGCGCAGCGTCCGCGCGACGCGCTTCACCAATGCCTGTGCGCCTGCAGCGCGAGCTTGCGCCCGCACCGCTGCGACGTCGCGCGCGATGCTTCGCTTCGGTCGAAGCCCGTGGTCCACATAACATGCGATCAGCGGCGCTTGTGGGAAAACCGCGCGGGCGAGCAGCAGCGTCGCGGCGCTGTCCGAGCCTCCGGAACAGGCCACGACGATAGGCTGCGCGCCGAATCGGAGACCGAGCAGTCCGCACGCGCGGGCGAACAGCGTCGCCATCGCGCCGACCGTTGGGGGACTAGCGCCGCTTCGCCCGTTCGAGCTCGCGACGGATCTCGCGCTCTTTGATCGCCTCGCGTTTGTCATACAACTTCTTGCCGCGCGCCAACCCGACTTCGACCTTGAGCCGGTTACGATGGAAATAGACGCGCAACGGCAGCAGTGTCAGGCCCTTCTCCTGCAGTTTGCCCGCGAGGCGCGCGAGTTCTTGCTTGTGCAGCAAGAGCTTGCGGTCCCGGCGCGGCTCGTGCTGCGAGAAGAACGTGCCTTGCTCGTAGGGCGGGATATGGACGTTGACGAGCCAGGCCTCGCCGCCGCGCAAACGCACGAAGCCGTCGACGAGCGAGCATCCGTTCGCGCGCAGGCTCTTGACCTCGGTGCCGGTGAGCACGAGCCCAGCTTCGTTCTGATCCACGATCGTGTAGTCGTGGAACGCCTTGCGATTCGAGGCGATCGTCTTGCGGCCGGGCTGCGCGTCAGCGCTCTTGCGCGTCATCCGCGACGAACCGTCCTTGACCTTCGGCGTACAGCGTGCCGTCCAGTCCTGTGACGGTCGCGCTCAAGTCCAAGACACGCCCTCTTCTGCTCTCGATCTTGCCGGCGGCCACGAGGGGCTCGTCGAGCGGCGCCGCCTTGCGGAAGCGCACCGAGAGGCGCCCCGTGACCGCCCGAACGCCTGCAGCGATCGCAGCATGCGCCATCGCTTCGTCGAGCAGCGTCGCCATGATGCCACCATGCACGATCGTGGTCCATCCGGCGAATCGCCGCTTGGGTTCGAAGACCGCGCGTGCGCTGTCGTGACCGTACTCGAATGCCAGCTGCATGCCCTCGGCGTTGTCCGGGCCGCATGCGAAACAGCGCCGATCGTCTTCCAGCCTCGAACGATCCATCAATAGCCCAACGAGAGCCGCTCGGCGAGTTCCGGCGGGAGCTTTGCGCTTTCCATACGCTCGCGCACGCGCATGACATCGTACGTGACGCGCCGGATCTCGATAGCGCCGGCCGCTTCATCGTACCATGCGAACGAGGCCTGCGGATTGCGATCGCGGGGCTGACCGACGCTGCCCGGATTCACGATGTAGCGAAACCGCGGGGCGACTTCGATGCGCCCGCCGCGCGAAAGCCGCTGGTGAAACGTCCGGCCGAACGTCGGAGCCTCCTCCGCGGTGTCATTTTCTTCGCGCTTGCGCTCCTGGAAATAGACCTCTGCGACGTGCGTGTGGCCCACGAACGTGATCGGTCTGCGGACGCGCTCGAATGCACCGCGTGCGTCAGTGACGCCCAAGATGTAATCGAAGTGCGCTTCCGGCGACCCGTGCACGATCTCGAAGGTGTCGAAAGAACGCTCGCGCGGCAGGCCGGCGAGATATGCGCGGTTCTCGGCGCTCAACTGACCGCGCGTCCACGCGATGGCCGCGACCGCAAGCGCGTTGAAGCGCTCCGCGGCGTCGGCGACCACCGCGGCTTCATCGTGGTTGCCGGCGATCGCCACGCAGTTGCGCGCGCGCAATAGGTCGCAACACTCGTTAGGATTCGGTCCGTAGCCGACGATGTCGCCCAAGCACACGAACTGGTCCATCCCCAGACCGTCGAGTTCTTGGATGACCGCTTCCAACGCGTCGAGATTGGAATGGATGTCGGAGACGATGCCGTAGCGCACAGCGCGATTGTCCTTATGCCAAGTCCGGTCGCCGTGGTTCCGTGAGGTTTACGATGTCACCTTTGCAGGTGAATGCGATCGATGAGGCGCGTCACTCCCGAGACACCGCGCGCGCTCTGCACGACGAGCGTGTGCGCCGCCCAGCTCGTCACCGTTCCTGAAAGCGTCACCACGCCATGGTGCGCGCTCACGGTGATCTTCAGCGCGTTCACACCCGTCTGCGCGGCGATGGCAGCTTGGACACGCGCTTGCAGCGCGAGGTCGGCCGCGATCTCGTTCGCGGTCGGCGCGTTCGGGTTGACCTTGAGGCGGTCGTCGAGTCCTGCAATGCCGGAGATGCCGCGCACTGCTTGGTCCACGGCCACGCGCTCTTGCTCCGAGTGCACTTGCCCAGTGAGAGTGACACGGCGCGCGTTCACGTCGACGTTGACCAAAGAGACGGTCGCTGGATCCACGCCGGCAAGGCGGGCCCGTACCTCTCCCGCCATGATCGCGTCGTTTGCGGTGGACCGAGCGCGCTCTTGTTGCTGCGGGCTGCAGGCCGCCAACGCAGCGACGAGCATGACGAGGATACAACTGCGGATATGGCTTCGCATCGCGTGGCTCATATCGTTTGCCGGCTTTTGATTTCCCTTCACGCGGGGCTTTCCGTCACCGCATCGTCCGCGAACGGGTGAACGGCCAGACATCGACCGCGGCGCCTGCGGCCACGAAGGTCGTATCCAGCGGCACGATGACGAGGCCGTCCGCAAAAGCCAATATGTGGGTCTGCGAGGAGGTGCCGATCAGCGGTGTCGCGCGCAGCCCTTCGCTCGAACGCTCTAATCGTACTGGAACCCGGTGCTCTAGGCCCGGGCCGACCTCGATCGGCGCGGCGAGCGTCGCCCGCAGAGGCAGCGTATCGTCGGTCTTGTCCATCATGCGTAGCAGAATCGGCTTCGCCAACGCTTCGAACATCACGAGCGTCGAGACCGGATTGCCGGGAAGGCCAAGGACGGGTTGATCGCCGATCATCGCGAGTAACACCGGGCGTCCGGGCCGCACCGTCACCCCATGCACGATCACCCCAGGCTCGCCCGCTTCGCCAACGAGCTGCGGCGTCAGATCGCGAGCACCCACGCTCGAGCCGCCGGAGATCAGCACCCCGTCGCATTCGCGTAGCGCAAGCCCGAGAGCGCGCGTGAAGGTATCTCGTTCGTCGCGAACGCGCTCGTAGCGCTTCGGCGCGAACCCGAGCGCCGCGAGCGCAGCGCACAGCGCGCTGCCGTTGGACTCCCGGATCTGGCCCTTCGACATCGGCGCGCCTGGAGACACGAGCTCATCACCGGTGACCAGCACGCCGATCGTCGGAGGCACGAACGCTTCGGCCGCATCGACCCCCGCTGCGCCAAGCGTGCCGAGCAGCGCTGGATCGACGACCCGCCCGGCTGGAGCGAGCAATTCGCCCGCGGACAGATCGCTTCTCGCGTGGTTGACGCGGTCTTCGCTGTCCTCACCGTCGAAGACGAGGATGTCCCCGTCGCGCGCCTGCGTGTCTTCGATCTTGACCACGCCGGTCGCACCGTCTGGGATTGCGCCGCCCGTCGGCACGGCGACCGCGTCACCCGCTTCGACCCGCACGCGCGACACGTGGCCCATCAAGACCTCGTCTGTGATCCGTAGTCGCACGGGCTTGTCTTTGGAAGCACCCTTCACTTGCGCGGCGATGACCGCAAAGCCGTCCACCATCGAGCGGTCGAACGCCGGGACATCCTCAGGTGAGACGACGGGTCTTGCAAGAGTACGACCGTCGAGACGGTCGAGCGCCACGCGTTCGGACCTCGCCCTGCGGACGGGGAATTGGGCCATCGCGTCGAGCGCCTGGACGATCGTGACCCGTCGCAGGGGCGTGCGCACAGCGGCTATGATGCAACCTCCAAGAGGCCGATATTCTTCATAAGAAGGCAGCCGTTTGCCTGGAGGAACCATGTATCCACATCGCCTTGACGATCTCTTGATCGGCATCGTCGAAAAAAATGCATCCGACCTGCATCTCGTCGTGGGCAGTCCCCCGATGATGCGCTTGCATGGCGTGCTCGAGCCCATCGTCCAAGAGAGGGTCTCTCCGGAAGACGCGCAAGCGCTGCTGACGTCGATCCTCACCAAAGAACAGGTGGACGCGCTCAACACGCAGCGCGAGATCGATCTTGCGTACGCCATGGTCGGCGTCGCGCGCTTCCGCGTCAACGCGTGCTTCGAGCGTGGCAGCGTCTCGGCAACCTTCCGTAACATCCCAGACACGCCGCCCTGGCTTGAAGAGATGGGCTTTCCGGACGTCGTCGGCGCGCAGACCCTCAAGCCGCGCGGACTCGTCCTCGTGACGGGCCCCACGGGCTCCGGAAAATCCACCACGCTTGCGGCGATGATCAACTTCATGAACCGTCACCGCAACGCGCGGGTCATCACGATCGAAGACCCGATCGAGTTCTTGCACTCGAACATCCAGTGCATCATCACCCAACGCGAGCTCAATCGCGACACGCACTCGTTCTCCGCAGCGTTGCGCTCCGCGCTGCGCCAGGACCCCGACATCATCCTCATCGGTGAGATGCGCGACTTGGAGACGATCGCGCTCGCGCTGACCGCCGCGGAGACGGGCCACCTCGTGCTCGGCACGCTGCACGTGACCTCGGCGGCCGAGTCGATCAACCGCATCATCGACGTCTTCCCGCCCGAACAGCAAGAGCAGATACGATTGCAGATGGCAAGCGTGCTCGAAGCCGTCTTCACGCAGACGCTCGTGCCCAAAGTGGACGGGAGCGGCCGGGTCTGCGCCATGGAGATACTGCTCGGGACGCCCGCGGTCCGCAACCTCATCCGCGAGAACAAACCCGCGCAGATCGTCAGCGCGATGCAGACGGGGCAGAACGTCGGCATGCAGACACTCGACCGGCAGTTGGCGAAGTTCGTCAACGACGGGCTCGTCACGCTCGATGCGGCGCTCGAGAAAGCGCTCATCCCGGACGAAGTGCGCCGCTACGTCAACGAAAAAGAACCACCCAAGCGCGCCGCATCGACCTTCTAGCCGTTTCGAAAAATCCGTAGGGGGCGATTCAAAATCGCCCCACACGTGACGACCACGGCCGGCCCTGAAGGTCGGCCGCTACATTTTCCGCGAACTCGCGACAATGCTCGACAAGGCGCTTATACGCGAGCATCCGGATCTATTGCGTGCGTCGTTGCGCCGCCGTGGACTCGATCAATCTGCCGTCGACGAGTTTCTCGCGATCGACGCGCGCTGGCGCGCCGCGGTGACGGCCGTCGACCGCCTGAAAGCCGAACGCAATCAGATCTCAGCGCAGTTCGCCCGCGCCAAGTCCGAGGGAGAGAGCGCACTGGCACCGCTACGTGCGCAATCTACCGAACTTGGCGCGCGTATCGAGGCCGGCCAGCGAGAAGCCGACGCGCTCGAGCGCAACGCCAACGACCTGCTCGAGGGGCTTCCCAACATCCTCGCCCAGGAGGTCCCTGACGGCGCGGATGCAAGCGCGAACCTCGAGGTACGCCGTTCTGGCGAACCGCCCAAGTTCGACTTCGCGGCGAAGCCTCACTGGGAACTCGGCGAACGGCTAGGCATCTTGGATTTCGAGCGGGGCGTGCGGCTTGCGCGCAGCCGCTTCGTCGTGCTTTCCGGGGATGGGGCGCGGCTCAGCCGAGCGCTCGTGAACTTCTTTCTCGAGAAGAACACCGCGGCGGGCTTCCGTGAGATAATGCCACCCATCCTGGTGAATCGCGACACCGTCGAGGCGACCGGTCATTTGAGCAAGTTCAGCGATGTGATGTTCTCGGTCGAAGACGGCGCGTTGTTCTTGTCGCCGACCGCGGAGGTGCAACTCGTCAACCTGCATCGCGGCGAAATCCTCGCGAGCGACGCGCTGCCCAAACTGTACACCGCGTACACACCCTGCTTCCGCGAAGAGGCGGGTGCCGCGGGCAAGGATACGCGAGGTCTCATCCGCCTGCACCAATTCGAAAAAGTGGAGCTCGTCGCCGTGAGCAGCGAGAGCGGCGCGCGCGAGGCGCACGAGCGCATCACGGCGCAAGCCGAGCTTTTGCTGCAGGCGCTCGAATTGCCGTATCGCGTGATGGTGCTCTCGTCGGGCGACACCGGATTCGCATCGCGCAAGACCTACGACCTTGAAGTCTGGCTGCCCGGACAGAACGCCTATCGCGAGATATCATCCTGCAGCGATTGCGGCGATTTCCAAGCCCGCCGCGCGCAGATCCGGTATCGCAGCGAGCCCAAAGCGCGGCCTGAGTTCGCCCACACCCAGAACGGATCCGCACTTGCCGTGGGTCGGACAATGGTGGCCATCATGGAGAACTACCAGCAGGCAGATGGGAGCATCCGAGTCCCGAGCGCGCTCGTCCCCTACATGGACGGGCAGACCGTCATAGGCCCTTAGAGCCGGCTAGGACATCCACGAGCGCAAGGACTTCTTCGCCGCTTTGCGCCAGGCTTTGCGCCAGGTCGAGCGCGCTTCTTCCGCTGCGATCGATTCCATGGCGGCGAGCGCTCCGGCCACGAACACGGTTTGGCGGTCCCCTTCGATCTCGTGCAACCGCTCCTCGGCGACGACCGCGTCGTGCAGATCGCCCAAGATCTTCTGCAATCGCTGCACCCGGCGCGCGAAACGAGCGACCGGTTTGCCGCCGATAGGGACGATCGCCTCTGCGGCATAGCGACAGCGCTTGGCCTTGATGCGCAAGCGGTGGAGCTGCTCGTCGTCAGCCTCTTCGCCGAGCTCTTCAACTGCTTTGCACAGCTTGCGCCAACGCTCTTCGACGAGCGAAGGTAACTCGGCGAGAGCCGGCGCCGATGCGTGGCGTTCGAGCCTGGGGTCTGCCGCGGCGTCCACGAGCTCTTCCAGCAAGTCTTCGTAACGCTGCTCGCGGACGATCTTGGCAAGCCCACGCCGTGCCGCGGTGCACTGCTTGACGAACACTTCGAGGATGGCCCGAGCCGCGGGCGCGTCCTTCTCCGGGAGCCGTTCGGCGCGTTGGCGCAGTCGTGCCACGAGCACGTCCGCATCGCGCACGGCGCCGAACTCGTCCGAAAGCCAGACGATCTTGGCGCGCAAGGCACGCGCCCAGTCCTCGCGCAGCAGCGGCATGAAGGTCCGCAAGTCGGAGCGGAGCTTGCGCGTCGCGACGCGCGCTTGATGGACGGTTTCCGGATCCATCGCGACGCGCAGCGGCGCGTCGCAGCGTAAGAGCATCTCGACGGACGCGGCGAGCGCGCTGCGGATGATGTCGGCAGCGGTGCTGTCGGCGTCGGGCGAGCCGAGATCGAGCTCGGAAGGGGCGAGCGCCGCAGGTCCGAGCGCGCGCACGTTCTTGGGCGTCGGGTCGACCGGCCCGGCCCCAGCCCGTTGCAGGCTCGCTCGCAAGCCGTCCAAGAGCGAGATCGGTGCGCCGTTGACGAGCTCGACCTCGAGCTCGCGAAACCGGTCCACGATGCGTCCGCCGTCGACCACTCGGACGTCGTCATCTGCTACCTCGGCAACCGGCTCGCCTGTGGCCCCGCGCAGGAGCAAACTCTTGCGGATCGTCCGCAGCCGGGCCACCGGTTTGACGTCGCGCCCACGCAGGAAGGCGCGCAGGAGCTCCAGCGCCGCCGCGGGCGGCTTGGCGCCGGGACCGGTGAAGCGATGTTCCGTCCGGATGAGCGCGCCGTTGGTATCGTCGGTGCCGAATTTCACCGTCCATCCCTCACCGCGGCGGAAGCGCAGGCTCGTGCCCCAGCGCGTCAGGCGAAGGTCGTCCGTATCGTAGTAGACGGTCGAGACCTTCTTCGTCTCGAGCGGTGATGCGGCGAGCCCATCGACGCCGTCCGCCAGTGCCGCGAGATCGAAGCGCCGTGTTGCTTGGAGCTTCAGCTCCTGCTCCAGATGGACGCCGTCACTCGTCTTCATGCGCGGTCTGTCCTAGCATGTCGGCCGTGATGAGCGTGACGCCGCCTTCGGTGCGATGGAATCGGCTCGCGTCGTGCGCCTCGTCTTCGCCGATCACCGACCCCTCGGGGATGCGACAACCCTTGTCGATCACCGCGCGCCGGATGCGGCAGTTGCGGCCGATGTTCACGTTCGGCAACACGACGGAGTCTTCGACGTGGCAAAACGAGTTGACGCGCACGTTCGAGAAGAGCAGCGAGCGCTGCACGTGCGCGCCGGAGATGATGCAACCGCCGGAGACGAGCGAGTTGACGGCGATGCCCCGGCGCTCCGTTTCATCGAAGACGAACTTCGCGCCCGGAAGCTGCTCCTGATAGGTCCAGATCGGCCAGCCTGCGTCGTAGAGGTTCAGCTGGGGCACGACCTGCGTCAGTTCGATGTTCGCCTCCCAGTACGCGTCGACCGTGCCGACGTCGCGCCAGTAGACGCTGCCGCCGCTACCGCCCACGCTCGACTGCGCGAATTCGTGCGCGATGGCGCGATGGTGCGAGACGATGTGCGGGATCAGGTCGCGTCCGAAGTCGTGCGTCGAATTTTGGTCCTCGGCGTCTCTGCGCAGTTGTTCGTAAAGGAAGCGGGCGTTGAAGACGTAGATCCCCATGCTGGAGAGCGAGCGCTCGGGCCGTCCAGGAATCGCGATCGGCTCAGGCTTCTTCTCGGCGAACTCCACGATACGGCGATCGGGATCGGTCAACATCGTGCCTAAGGCCACGGCTTCCGATCGCGCGACCTCGAAGCTGCCCACGGTGACGTCCGCGTTGCTCTCGACGTGTTGGACGAGCATCTGGCCGTAATCCATCTTATATATATGGTCGCCGGCCAGCACCAGGATATGCTGCGGGTTGTGGGCCTCGATGATGTCGAGGTTTTGCAAGACGGCATTGGCCGTGCCCGTGTACCAGGAACCTTCTTCCAGGCGCTGCGAGGCCGGCATGAGCTCGACGAACTCGCCGAACTCGCCGCGCAAGAAGCCCCAGCCGCGCTGGATGTGGCGCATCAGGCTGTGCGCCTTGTATTGCGTGATGACGCCGATACGGCGCACGCCCGAGTTGATGGAGTTGGACAGCGGGAAATCGATGATGCGGAACTTGCCCCCGAAGGGGACCGCGGGTTTGGCGCGCCATTGCGTGAGGTGGCGCAGCCGCGTGCCGCGCCCGCCGGCTAGGACCAGCGCGAGCGTGTTCTTCGTGAGCAGACTGACGTAGCGTGACGTTTCTGTTGCGGACATCTTCTGCTGTCTGGACACCCGTGACTAAAGGGGTCCCGAGTATTCTCTCAAACAGCGCTCTTCACCGCCTATGATGAGCCGTGACGCGATGCAACGTTTCCACGCCGGCCGGCTCCTCGATGCGTACGAGTTCTTCGGCTCTCATATGGCCAGCAGCGCGGATGGTTCCGGGGTCCGTTTCGTCACCTGGGCCCCGGCGGCAGAGCGCGTGAGCGTCGTCGGCGACTTCAACGACTGGGATGGCAGGCGCCATCCCATGGAACGGCTTGACCGGCGCGGCATCTGGGGCCTCGTGGTGCCTGACCTCGGCGTGGGCGCGCAGTACAAGTTCGAGATCCGCAATCGCGAGAGCGGCAAGCTCGTCATCAAGACCGATCCTTACGCCCGGTCATTCCCCGCGCCCGGCAACCAAAACGCGCGCGTCACAGCGCCGAGTTCTCATACGTGGCGCGATGCTCCGTGGCTCGAGCGACGCCGTGCGTGGGCCTGGCGCGAGCAGCCGGTCAACATCTACGAGGTGCATCTGGGCTCGTGGCGCCGGCGAACAGACGGATCGTTTCTCTCGTTCGAGGAGCTCGCGAACGCGCTCGTCACCTACGCGTCCGAGCTGGGGTACACCCATCTCGAACTGATGCCCGTCTTCGAACATCCGCTGGACGAATCGCTCGGCTACCTCGTGACGGGGTATTTTGCACCCACCAGCCGCTTCGGTTCGCCGGACGACTTTCGCGCCTTTGTCGATCGCTGTCATGACGCGGGCGTCGGCGTCATCTTGGATTGGGTGCCGCTGCACTTCCCGAAGGACGACTTCGCGTTGGGAGAGTTCGATGGCGCCGCGCTCTACGAGCGCGACGATCCCCAGATGGCGGAGCACCCCGAATGGCGCACGCTCATCTTCAACTACGGACGTCCGGAAGTGCGCAACTTCTTGCTGTGCAACGCGCTGTACTGGTTGCGCGAGTTCCACATCGATGGTCTGCGCGTAGACGCCGTCTCCTCCATGCTCTATCTCGACGACGCGCGAGCGGGTAAATCGTGGAAGCCCAATCCGCTTGGCGGGCGCGAGAACCTGCCGGCTGTCAAGTTCTTGCGCGAGATGAACGCACACATCGCCGAACTCTTGCCGGACGTGCTGACGATCGCCGAAGAATCGACGTCATGGCCGTCGGTGTCGCAGCCCGCGGCCCGCGGTGGCCTCGGCTTTTCGATGCGTTGGAACATGGGATGGGTGCACGACACGCTGCGCTATCTCGCGCTACCCTGGCACGACCGGCCGGCGCACCATACCGATCTCACCTTCGAGCGGCTCTACGCGCGTAAGGAGCAATCGGTGCTCGCGCTGTCACACGACGAAAGCGCGCCATCGCGAGGATCGCTGCTCGCGCAGATGTACGGCGACGAGTCGGAGCGCTTTGCGCAGATGCGCCTTCTGGCCACATTTCAGACGACCTATCCCGGCAAGAAACTGACCTTCATGGGGGATGAGTTCGCTCAGACGAGCACGTGGGATCCGATCGCGTCGTTGCCGTGGCGCGAGCTCGAGCGGGTCCAACACCGTCAGGTTGCAGCCGCGGCCAGGAACCTCGGGGCGCTCTATCGAGGTCTAGCACCCTTACACGCGCTCGATTTCGAAGAGGGCGCCTTCCGCTGGCTCGATCCGGATGACGCACGTCACTGTGTCCTCTCGTACGTGCGCACGGCGCGCGAAGCATTTGCGGTCGTGGTCTTGAACTTCTCGCCAAACACTTATAGGGGGTACGCGGTGGGAGTCCCCTGCGAGGGTATGTATCGCGTCGCCTTTGCGAGCGATGCGCGGGACTACGGCGGGAAGGGAACGACGCAGCTGGCCGGCGAGCACGCCCGCTCGAATCCGGCGATGGGTTGTGAGTGGTCGATCGCCCTCGATCTTGGGCCCTTGGCGGGCGCCATCGTCGTGAAGACATGACGTCGCCGGCACGCCGGGTGCTGTTCGTGGCATCCGAGATATTTCCGATGGCCAAGACGGGCGGTTTGGGCGACGTCGCCGCGTCGCTGCCCGCGGCGCTTGCGCACGCGGGTGTCGACATCCGTCTGATGATGCCGGCGTATCCGAGCGCACTCGAGCGGGTGCGCGGTCTCGCAGTCGATCGGCACTTCGGCGACATCGCGGGGTTCGGCGCGGTCGACCTGCTTGTCGGGCGCACGCCGTCCGATCTGCGCATTTGGCTCGTCTTCTGCCGCCGGCTTTACGAGCGCGCGGGCGATCCCTATCACGACGAGTATGGTGCAGAATGGCCTGACAACCTCGAGCGCTTCGGTCTCTTGTGCCAGGCGGCAAGCCGCTTGGCGAGCGAGCCCGGCGATTGGGCGCCGGATATCGTGCACGCCAACGATTGGCACGCCGCGTTGATCCCAAGCCTGTTGAACGCGACGCGCGCGACTCGCATTAAGACGCTGCTGACGATACACAACGCGCTCTATCAGGGTGAGGCGACAAGCGCGCAACTGCGCTCGTTCGGCGTGCCTGCAGAACGGCTCGAGCGCATCGGCAGCGGCAAACTGTCGTTCCTTTCGCTCGGCGTGCAGCAAGCCGACCTGCTGAACGCGGTGAGCCCGACCTACGCGCGAGAGCTGCAAACAGCCGAGTTCGGCTTCGGGCTTGAGGATTTGTTCGCCGCGCGCGCGCGCGATCTCAGCGGCATCCTCAACGGCGTCGATTATGCGATCTGGGACCCGCGCAACGACGCGCACATCGCGCACAAGTACAGCGATCTCAACCTTGCGGGCAAGTCGTCGTGCAAAGCGGCACTGCTCGAGGAGATGCGCCTCGACAGCGCGCTTTCCGCACCGCTCATCGGCATCGTGAGCAGGCTGACCTGGCAAAAGGGTTTGGACCTGGTCGTCAAGAGCGCGGAGTATCTGTTGACCGCCGGCGCGCGGCTCGCGGTGCTCGGCGTCGGGGAGAAGTCACTCGAGCAGGGTTTCCGCGAGTTGGCGGACCGTCACCCCGACCGCGTCGCGGTCCGTTTCGCCCACGACGAAGGGCTCGCACACCGGATCGTCGCCGGCGCCGACATCTTCGCCATGCCCTCGCGCTTCGAACCGTGCGGGCTCAACCAGATGTACAGCTTGCGCTACGGCACCGTTCCGGTGGTCGCGAGTGTCGGTGGTTTGGCCGATTCGGTCGTGGACGCGGGCGAGCGCGGCATCGCTGAAGGGGTGACGACCGGCTTTTCCTTTACGGAGTCGACGCCGCAAGGCTTCCTAGCCGCGGCGCGAAAAGCGATCGCTCTCTATCCGAGCCGCCACCTCTGGCAGGCGCTGCAGCGCAACGGCATGCGCCAGGATTTCGGGTGGGCGCGCTCGGCTGCGGACTATCTCGCGCTCTACGAGCGCTCGGTCTCCACGTAGATCTCTCCCCCGCCGCCCGCGAACTCGGCCGCCTTCTCCTTCATGCCGAGCGTGAGCGCGTCTGCGTCGGCCACCTGATGCGCTTTTGCATAGTCGCGCACGTCTTGGGTGATGCGCATGGAGCAGAACTGCGGTCCGCACATCGAACAGAAGTGGGCGACTTTGGCACCGTGCGCCGGCAGGGTCTCGTCGTGATAGGAGCGGGCCGTCTCAGGGTCGAGCGAGAGCGCGAATTGGTCCTCCCAACGGAATTCGAAGCGCGCTTTCGAGAGAGCATCGTCCAGCTCGCGCGCGCCCACATGCCCTTTCGCCAGATCCGCCGCGTGAGCGGCGATCTTGTACGCGATGACGCCGTCCTTCACGTCCTTCTTATTGGGCAGGCCGAGATGTTCCTTAGGGGTGACGTAGCACAGCATCGCCGTGCCGAACCAGCCGATCATCGCCGCACCGATCGCGCTTGTGATGTGGTCGTAACCCGGTGCGATGTCGGTGACGAGCGGGCCGAGCGTGTAGAAAGGCGCTTCGTGGCACACCGCGAGTTGGCGGTCGACGTTCTCCTTGATGAGCTGCATGGGGACGTGCCCCGGTCCTTCGATCATCACTTGGACGTCGTGCGCCCACGCGATCTTCGTCAGCTCGCCTAAGGTATCGAGCTCTGCGAACTGCGCGGCGTCGTTGGCGTCTGCCGTGCACCCCGGGCGCAGCCCGTCGCCGAGCGAGAACGACACGTCGTAGGCCTTCAGGATCTCGCAGATCTCTTCGAAATGCGTGTAGAGGAAGTTCTCTTCGTGATGCAAGAGGCACCACTGCGCAAGGATCGACCCGCCGCGCGAGACGATGCCCGTCACGCGATCGGCTGTCAGGGGCACGTAGCGCAGCAGCACCCCCGCGTGGATCGTGAAATAGTCCACGCCCTGCTCGGCCTGCTCGATGAGCGTGTCGCGATAGGCTTCCCATGACAGGTCCGCGACCTTGCCTTTTACTTTCTCCAGCGCTTGATAGATGGGCACCGTGCCGATCGGCACGGGCGAATTACGCAATATCCACTCACGGGTCTCGTGGATGTTTTTGCCGGTCGAGAGGTCCATGACCGTATCCGCGCCCCAGCGCGTCGCCCAGGTCATCTTCTCCACCTCGTCTTCGATCGACGAGCTGATCGCAGAGTTGCCGATGTTCGCGTTGATCTTGACGAGGAAGTTACGGCCGATGATCATTGGTTCAGATTCTGGGTGATTGATGTTGGCCGGGATGATCGCACGACCGACCGCTACCTCATCCCGAACGAAGCGCGGGTCGGCCCCCTCGCGAACGGCCACAAACTCCATCTCGCGCGTGATCTCGCCGCGCCGGGCATAGTGCATCTGCGTGACATTGCGTCCGGCCGCTGCCCGCAGGGGACGAGGTGAATGGGCAAACCGCAGGCTTTCAAGCGCGATGTCGGCTTCTCGCTGTTGCCGATACGCAGACGTCGGCCGGTCCAGTTCCACCGCGTCGCCGCGCGCTGTGATCCAAGGCGCTCGGATGGGCTCGATGCCCTCTCGGACGTCGACCGCTAAGCCGGGGTCGGCATGCAGCCCGCTCGTGTCGTAGACACGGACCGAGGCACCGTCTGTCAGATGGATCTGACGCATCGGGACCCGAATACCGCCCGGGCCGTCCACATAAACTTTGTGCGAGCTTTGCAGGCTGGGCTGGGGTTTCGGGGGAGACGTGACGCTCATGCTTGCTTCCCTTCGCTGGCATCACCCAGATCAGGTTCCGACGGTCGGCGGATGGTTCGCCCTCTCAGTCCAAACGGACTCCCGTGGCAGACGACGTGCTTCGCGCCGCCGATGCGCACGCCCCCTGTAGCGGCGGAGCTTGAGGTCCGCCTCGCGAATCCTTAGCGTAAAGGAGTACAACGCATGCTCAAAGCTGGTGTCGCCCTGCTTGCTTTCTTTGACGCTCGCCCCGAGGCGTGGGGAGCTATGGCCGGCGGGTTCGTCGCGCTGTGGGGGATCCTCGTTGTCGCCATCTTGCTGTTCTCGATCTACTGCTGGTGGCGGGTCGCGGAGAAGTGCGGATATCCGGGGCCGTACTCCCTCCTGCTCCTCATCCCAATCGTGAACCTCGTGGTGCAACTGATCTGGGTCTTCTCTGAGTGGCCGATCGAGACAGAAGTCAAACGCCTGCGCGGCGCGAGCTTGCAACAGCGCTAGAACCGACGTAATGGGGCGATTTTCAATCGCCCCTTACATTATTATTTTGCGGCTTTGACCTGGGCTTCGGTCACTGCAGACGCTTTGTTTCCCCAGGAGCTGCGAATGTACGTGATCACCGCAGCGATCTCAGCCGGGCTGAGTTTGCCCTTCCATGACGGCATCGCCCCGTTGAAGGTCGCGCCGTTGACGGAGATCTGGCCTGTCATGCCGTTCTCGACGATCTTGATGACCTTGTTCGGATCGCCGGTCACCACCGGGTTGCCGGCGAGCGGGGGGAATGCGCCTGGCAAGCCTTGGCCTTTGGCTTGGTGACAGCTCGCGCAGTTCTGCGCGAAGACCTGATCACCGGCAGGCGCAGCGGCTGCTCCGGCTGCCGGAGTGGGTGTAGCGATCGCGACCACCGGCGCTGCAAGCGCCTCCGCCGAGTTCGGCGGCGCGCCGTATCCCGCGACGGGCGTTTGGCCGACCGGGCTTGCTGCTTGTTCTGCGCCGATGATCTTCGCTGAGTAGATCGTGACCCCGACGATGACGACGACGGTCAACGCCGCCAGCGTCAGCATGTAGGGCCTGCGAGCGGCAACTCGGCTCGGGTTACGATCGAGCCAGGGCAGCAGGATGAGCACCGTGGTGAAAGCGCCCGGGAGAATCACAGTGGGGACCAGCGAGAGGTTCTGCGGGAACATCCGCAAGAGCCCATAGAGCGCGTAGAAATACCAGGCAGGCGCGGGGATGAATTGCGCGTTGTTGGGGTCCGCCTTGGCCAGCAGCGGCGCGGGCATCACGATCGCGAGCGCGACGATGATGATGAACGCGATCAACGCCGACATCGAATCCATGAAGATCTGGTTGGGGTAGAAGCGGCCGTACGTCTTGACTGGCGTATCGCCGGCGGGGCCTGCTGATCCGTTGTGCCGGAAGATGAACAGGTGCAGCCCGACGAGGGCGATGATGAGCGCGGGAGTCGCCCAGATGTGCAGGCCATAGAAGCGGCTGATCGTGAGCGTGCCAAGCGTCGAACCGTCGCTCAAGAAGTGATAAATGAACGGCCCGACGATCGGAACGCTCGCGGCGATGTTGATAGCGACCTGGGTAGCGAAGTAGGCGTTGAGATCCCAGGGGAGGAGGTATCCGGTCAACCCCATGGACAGGACGATGAAGAAAAGCAAGACGCCGACGACCCATTGGATCTCGCGAGGTTTTTTATACGCCCCGAAGAGCAAGACCTGAAGCAGATGCAGCGACATCAGCACGATCATGGCCGATGCGCCCCAATAATGCAGGCTGATCAGAAACTGTCCGAGATAGAGGCCCTTATAGATGAAGAGCGTCGATTCCCAAGCCGTGATAGCTGAGGGCGAATAGTAGAATGTGAGAATGATACCCGTGACGATCTGGACCGCAAGAATGATGAGCGTGGCGCTGCCGAACACGTACCAATAGCTCGCACCGCCGGGCACGTCTTCCGTGAGGAAGTTCTTGGTCGCGCTGACGAGACCGGTGCGACTCTCAAGCCAATCGAGCATGTCCTTCTCCTACCAATACGACACGCGGATGATACTCGGCGTGTTCGCCGCGTATTTCACCCACTCGACTTCAGCGACGCCGCTTTGCTCGCGGAAGGGCAACGGATCGAGGCCGCGCGGTGCTGGACCGATGAAGTGGCCCGAACTGTCTTTTTTATGCTGGCCGAATTTCGAGAACTGCGAGCCGTGGCAGGGGCACAAGAACCCGCCGAGGCTGTCATCCCAATCGTACTTGCAGTTCAGATGCGGACAGAGAGGACTCCACATGACGAAACCAAGGGCGCCGACTTGGAAGTCGATCGCGGTTTGACTCGCCGCGAAGAGATCGGGGCGCTCGCTCCGCAACTCTGTCAAGTCATCAGGACCGAGCTTGAGGCCCCAGACATAATACTCGTTGTTCGTCTTGTAGTAGCCGTCCGTCACGAGCTTGTTGAAGAATATCTTCACCGGCTTGTCGAGCGTGCTTTGTAGTTGCGAGAACTCGTCCGCGTTGAGCGGCGAGTAGCCCTTATTCGCGTCGACCAGCTCGGGTGTGGGAACGAGCGAGGTGATGACGGGTACGGCGAGGCCCAAACCCACAATCGATCCGGTGAAGATGGTGGCTCGGGCGAGGAAAGCTCTCCGGCTGATGTCCTCAGGCGTCCCGGGGTCTTGGTAGGCTTTCGGCACGTGCGACAAAGAGCGTCACCTCCGCTTCGTGCAAGACGCGCGTTGGATTTCGACGGTGTTTTGGTGGAAGGATGCCACCTGCCTTTGGCCGCTTCAGAAAAACCGGGCAAATGTAGCACATCTCGGCCTCTAGCGTCGCTAAAAGACAAGCCCGCGAAGTGCGGTCGCGGGCGTTGCGTCGAGAGGGTTACTGACGAACGGAGTGTCCTAACAGAGGCAGGCCGAGAGCCCGGAACCCTGGCACCAGCGGATCCCGGTGATGCCCGCCCCGTAGTTGGGAAGCTGCGTCAGCGTCGTCGTGTCGTGGTTGTTACCGTCGCTTAGCTTGTACATCGAGCCGGCGCAGACAAAATTGCCTGGGGTCGTGTAATAGTAGCTTCCACCCGCTGGGTCGTTCGGTATGGCGTTGAGATAGGGATTACCCGAACCGCCGAAGAGGTTGACGTTCACCGGGCCGCTTGAGGGCGGATATTGGCCGCTGTTGTCGACTGCGTATTCCTCGAGCGCGGTCGCTAGCTGCTTGAGGTTCCCTTCGCAGGCCGCCGACGTCGCCTCGGCGCGCGCGTGCAAGAAGTTTGGGATCAGGATAGCCGCCAGGATCGAGATGATCGCCACGACGATGATCAATTCGATGAGGGTGAACCCGCGAGCCGGCGACCAGCCATCCTTGTGCATATATGGGTCTTCGACGCTGCGCTGCAGCGCCATAGTGAAAAGGGCCTCGCGCCGGTGAAAAGCTCGTTAGACTTGGGTGTGAGGGCTGTCACGCCGCGCAAACGCGGTCACGATCGGCGTGCCCGCGCGCAGCGTCTGATACACGACGCAGTATCGCTCCGTCAGCCTCTGAAGCGTCGCCATCTGCTCGACGTTCGCAGGCGTGTCCAGATCGAACGAAAGTCGGATAGCCACAAACCCGACCGGCGCGTCGCGGTCCACGCCGAGGGTGCCGCGGAAGTCGAGGTCCCCTTCGGCCAGCACTGTGCCGTCGCGGACCTCGATGCCGGTGCTCGTCGCGACGGCGCGCAAGGTCACGCCGGCGCAGGCCACGAGTGCTTGGAGCAACATGTCCCCCGAGCAGACGAGCGATCCATCTCCGCCCGTCGCCGGATGAAGCCCGGCTTGCACGAGACGACGACCGGTCTCCACGTTGCAGCTGACACCTTCTGGATCGTCGAGGTGACCTTGTGCTCGCAGGGTGATCAGTGCGCTCTTCGGGTCGACCCGATAGCGCTCTTTGAGCGGCGCCTGTACGGCCCGCAGATCCGGTCCGCTCATCGTCCTATTGGGGCGTTACCCTCTCCGGGATCTCGCGGTTCCACCACGACGAGCGCGTGGCACCTGCCCCGACAAGCTCCGACTCCTGACGGCTTGCGCTCTCGATCTCGGGAAGTTCGTCGAGCCGCCCTTGGGCCAAGCAGATATCGCACACGATGTGATCGTCGACTGGGTAGAGTTCGGCGTTCTTGCGCCCGCAAATGCCGCATTTAGGCATGGCGTCATCCCCCAAGACATGCAAGGCCGTTGTGGCGAGAGCGCTCTCCTTACCTCCAGGGTCCGTCATTCCTGTAGAGCGTATGTTTGCTTTCCGGGCAAGAAACAACGCGGCGCCTTGCAGGCGCCGCGTTGTTGTAGGTTCGTCGCTTTCTGTTACGAGCCGAATCCGATGCAGGTCTCGAAGTCTTGCAGTCCTGTCGTGATGTTGAAGACCGGTGTGCTCGAAGCGCTGAACGGCGGCGCGAAGTCCGAAATCTCGGGCGTGAAATCCCACGTCCAGAGATGGCTGCCGCTGAACTGCAAGCACTGCACGGCCTCAGCCGTTGGGATCACAAACGACGGCGTCGATGTGTTGGAGAACGGCGGAGTGAAGACGTCGATGCCGGTTGCCTCATATTCGCTTGCGTAGAGGTTTCCGGCCGAGTCGAACGCCACCGCCTGACCCTCGCCGCTTGTCAACGGAATCGTCGCCGTGGGAACGCTCACGTCCGTGATCGGCGCGGTGAAGAAGAGTACGTCGTTGCCTTCTTCCTGCGCGACCGCCATGTTGCCCGACTTATCAAAGGCGATCTGAGCCGGACCATCGTCGACGAGGCCGTTCGCGGTTCCGAGCGTTAGTGCGGGGGTCGACGTATCGCTGAACGGTGGTGTGAACTCACCGACCGTCGGGCCACCTCGATCCGAATACCAGAGGTCGCCGCTCGCATCGGCGGTTAAGTTGTAAGCATTTTCTGTTGTGAGGTTGATCGTGATGGAAGGCGTGCTGCTCGCGCTGATGGGCGTTGTGAATCCCGTGATGGTCGCGGCGCCCACACTATCATTGAGGACATAGAGGTTCTTCCCAATGGCGGCCGGCGCGGCTGGCGCGAGCGGCGTGTAATCGGTAAGCGTCACGCTCGGAGACGAGCTGGAGCTAAACGGTGAGGTGTATCTCACCAAACTGCCGCCCGTTTCAAGAAATGCCGCGTAGAGATGCCTGACCGCCGCCTGCGGCGCTGGTGATGTCGAACTCGAACTGCACGCCGTGAGAAATGCGGCGAGCAGAACGGCTAAACGGAGGTTCTTCATTAGCACTCCTCATTTTCTGACCAAGGCAGGGCGACAGTCCCAGACAAGCTCTGGCTCGTGCCCGCTGTGGCGGGACGTTCAGGTCTCCGCCACTCGACTCCTTGAAGCGGGGCCGCAATCAGTGAGCTGGACCACCTCGATGAGCGCCCCGTCACTGCGCGCCTTCCGCGCCAAGGAACATCAAAACGAGGGCGCTTGCGCCCCAACCCATGTCGCGAGCGAACTTACTTGCTCCTCGCGTGCTCTCGAATCAGGACGAGATCAGGGCATCGCGACCGATGATCGGTGCGCCTCGGCGGCTGTGGATAAATCTTCTGCCGGTCCTCGATGGGGTGCGCTAACCGAGAGAGCGGAGTTTTGATTGCGCCCAAGGCCGGGCGCCCTCCAACTCACATAGCAGCGTCAACGATCGAACCACAGTTTACACAGTTTTCCGACTCAAGCGCCGGACCCGCACGCGGCGGATCCCCTACAAACCAATCAGTCCACTCCGGTCGGTCCCTATATGCGCCAGTCCCCGGTATCCCAGATCGGGCTGCCCACGTGGTCGGGCCGGAAGCCTTTCAGGTCCGTGTTCACCGCGAAATCGTATGTCTCAAACCAGAGCGGGATGATCGGTACTTGCTCGGCGAGGACTTGCGCGATGCTGGCATATCGGGCCTTGCGTACGCTTCGGCTATAGCTCGCGAGTGCGGCTTCTTCTGCCCCGTCGAAGCTGCGGTCGCAAAAACGGTAGACGTTCTCGCCGTTCGGCGGTATCCACCGGCACTCGAACAGGATGGAGTCGTCTGGATCGGCGCCGTTCGAGAAGCCTTCCAGGACGACTTGGAAATGGCCGGTCATTTCGATGCCGCCATCTGAGGCAGGCCCGTACAAGATATCCGACGGGTACGATTTGATCACCGTGTCGATGCCGACTTGGCGCCACTGCTGCTGGATCAGTTCGCGCGCCTCTAACGACTCGGTCGCCCCCGCGATGCCGGCGAGACCGAGGCGCAAGACGACGCCATTTTTCTGCCGCAGTCCGTCTGGCCCCATTCGCCAGCCTGCGGCGTCAAGCAGCCTGCTCGCGGCCGACGGATCGTATGGATAGCGGCGCACGTCATCGTCGTGCGCCCATAGAAACGGTGGCTGATCCGAATCGGCCAGAACGTCGGCGCCCGTCGTCACCTTCTCGATCAAGGTAGGACGATCGGTCGCAAAGACGAGCGCTTGGCGCACCCGTACGTCTGATAAGAGCGGGTCGTGGGTGTTCAGCCCGAGGTCGGCATAGCGCGTAAAGGGTGTCGAGATAATCCGAACGCCCGGTGTGCCGCGAAGCTGTCGCGTGATCGTGTGAGGCACTTGATCGTAGAAGTCGATCTCGCGCGTCTTGACGAGAGTCGCCAACGTGTTCTCGTCAGGAACGATGCGCACGTCCACTTCTCGCAGCTTCGGCGGTCCTTGCCAGTAGCCGGGGTTTGCGATCATGCGAACCACGCTATCGGGCTCGTACGAGACGACCCTGTAGGGGCCCGTTCCGATAGGCATGGTGCTATACGCAGCGTGCGCCACGTTCGCATCGCTTGGGAAGAGGTGAGCCGGCAGGACGCAATAGCCGTAGGCGCCGACCGGGCTCAAGAACATCGTAACGAAGGGTGCGTAGGCGCGTCGCAGGAGGATCACGGCGGTGAACGGGTCGGGCGTGCGGATCGATTCGATAAGTTCGTAACCAGCACGGCTTGGCACGGGGTTGTCCGGATTCATGATCGCCCGCCACGTGAAGACCACATCGCGAGCGGTGAAGGGGATACCGTCTTGCCACTTGACGCCGCGGCGGAAGTGGTAGGTGATCGTGCGCCCGTCCGGACTTATGCCGCCGTTCTCCAGGCTGGGCACGCTGCTCGCAAGCGCGGGGATGATCCGGTTCTGATCGTCGTCTTCGATCAGATACCCGGCCCAGAACTTTGAGAGGTCGACATCGACCTGCTGCTGGCCGATGACCGGGTTCAAGTTGTCCGGCTCTCGCGCGATGCCGATGCGTACTACGCCGGGCACCGTCCACGGATTCGAGCCGTGCCCGGTGCCGCTCTCGGTCGAGATCTTCGTACACGCGAAAAGTGCGAAGCCGAGCACGCAGAGCGCAACGGGGGTCGCCAAGAAAACGGTGCGCGACCTCCCCGAGGCCGCGCACGATCTTTTCTTTAGGTGAGATCTAATGGTAGAAATACGGATCCAGCACGCTCACTTCGGTGACGCTGTCGACGGGCAGGCCGTTTCGCTGGCCGGCTTGGCGGACTGCATCTTCGTTCGGGCCATCGTACACGCAATAAGTTTTCTTGTGATCCTTGGAGACGTACGAGTGCACCCACGTGACGCCGAGGTCGCCGTTGGTCTTGACGACGGTCCCGCAGGTCTGGGCCCCTTGGTTCGTAATGGGTATTTCAAGGCCGTCTTTAAACGTTCGTTCGATGACGTAGCGCGGCATGTGACCTCCTTGGATCTGGGTCTCAAGAGCCAGGGGTGATTCGATGCCGAGGGCTCTTCCGCTCTAAATCGAACCTCCGTGCGTTGGTTTCTGACGACATGAGCAAGCGTCTGTCGGCTCCTTCCGGCACGCTTGTCTTCCTTTTCTCCGACATCGAAGGCAGCACGCGGCGCTGGGAGGCGGATCGCGAGGCCATGCAGCGCGCAGTGGAGCGACACGAAGCGGTGGTCCGCAGGGCTATCGACGAGCACGACGGCTACATCTTCAAGACGTTGGGCGACGCCTTTTGCTGTGCTTTTGCAAGCGCGGACAAAGCGTTGCGAGCGGCACTCACCATACAGACCCGACTCGGCACCGAGGACTTCGCCGAGGTCGGAGGTCTCGCCATCCGCATCGCGCTACACGCCGGCGTCGCGCAGGAACGCGACCGCGACTATTTCGGCCCCGCGGTCAATCGAGTAGCGCGCCTGATGTCCATTGGGCACGGCGGTCAGGTGCTGCTTTCGAACGCCGCATACGAGCTCGTCCGGGGGGACCCTCCAGCACAGACGTTGTTCATCGACCTTGGGTCGCATCGGCTGAAAGATCTTTCGCAACCCGAGCGCGTGTGGCAGGCACTCTCGAGCGAGCTGCGCCAGGAGTTTCCACCGCTGCTCTCGGTCGCCGCCTTTCCGAACAACCTCCCGTTGCAGGTGACGAGTTTCTACGGCAGAGAGGATGACATCGCCGAGATCAAGCGACATCTGGCCGATCATCATCTGATCACCATCTTCGGAGCTGGTGGTGTCGGCAAGACACGCCTCGCGATCCAATCCGGTGCCGAAGTGTTGGACCGGTTCCGCGACGGCGTGTGGATAGCCGACCTGGCGCCGATCAACGAGGACCAATCGGTGGTGAGCGTCGTGGCCCAAGCGCTCGGCGTCAATCAGTCGCAAGGGGTGCTCGACCCGGCCGCGATCGTCGGCTGGCTCGAGCACAAGCAACTTGTCTTGATCCTGGACAATTGCGAGCACGTGCTCGATCCAGTCGCTCGGCTGGTAGACGCGATCAACCGCCATTGCTCGGACGTGCGCATCCTCGTCACGTCTCGCCAAGCGCTCGGCGTCGGCGGTGAGAAGGTCTTTCGCCTACCATCGCTCGCCGTTCCGGAGCCACCGGACGACCGCAGTATGGAGGGCGCGATGCGTTTCAGCGCGGTCGCGTTATTCGTGGATCGAGCGGGCTTGGCGGACCGATCGTTTCACATGAGCGATGACAACGCACGCCTGGTAGCGGATGTGTGCCGGCGCCTTGACGGCATACCGCTCGCAATTGAACTCGCCGCAGCGCGGTTGCGGACGATGAGTTGCGCGAGCTTGGCCCGGCACCTAGGCGAACGCTTCAAGCTCCTCACGGGCGGCAATCGCTCCGCCCTGCCGCGACAACAGACCTTGAGCGCGATGATCGACTGGAGCTATGACTTGCTCAAAGAGCGCGAGCAAGCCATGTTCGACAGGCTCGCGGTGTTTGCAGGGAGTTTCACGTTAGAGGCAGCGGAGCAGGTGTGTGCGGGAGATGGCATCGACGGGCTCGATGTGCTCGACGTGCTCTCCTCGCTAGCCGACAAGTCGTTGATCGTCAGCGAGACGGAAGGACTCGAAGAACGATACCATCTGCTCGAGTCGACGAGAGACTATGCGTTCGAGAAGCTCAAAGCGCGTAATACCTGCGAGCGTTGGACAAGCAAGTACGCCGGCTATTACGCGAAGCGTGCGGCCGAGTTCGAGCGCAGCGCCGCGCACAGCGAACTCAGCCGCTGGTTAGCAGACGTCGAAAATGAGTTGCCACACTTCCGCGCCGTCTTGGAATGGTCGCTCGGCGAGGATCGCGACGCCGCGCTCGGAGCCTCTCTTGCCGCGGCGCTCGAGACGTTCTGGTGGCATGGGGGCGCCGAAGC
>DASPVP010000126.1:0-9394 GCA_035622315.1 Candidatus Acidiferrales bacterium
TGCGGCCTTGCGGAGCGGACCCTGAGAATGGTATGATTGTTGCTGGTTTTGGTCTTGGCGGAAAAAGACTTGCCCGGACGTCGAAATTGGATCCCTTCAATCTCCTCTCCGCGAAACGTAAGCACCCCAGAGCCGAAAACCACAACTCATACTCGCGAAGAGGAGACTACCCATAGTGTATAGCGACCAACTACTCACCTGCGTCGATTGCGGATCGGAGTTCACCTTCACCGCCGGAGAGCAGGAGTTCTACGCGCAGAAGGGCTTCCAGAACAAACCCAATCGCTGTCCGGATTGCCGGCAGGCCCGCAAGGCCAGCCGTGCACAAGGCGGCGGCGAGCGCCGTAATTTCGCGGCGCGTCAGATGTTCCAGACCACCTGCTCAAGCTGCGGTGGCACGGCTGAAGTGCCGTTCCAACCGCGTGGCGACAAGCCGGTGTATTGCCGCGACTGCTTCCAAAAGATCCGCGCGTAAAGCGCGCGTCTCACCGACAACACGACGGACCCCGTAGGGTCCGTCTTCTTTTTCTAGCGCTTATGTAGCGGCGAACGTTTAGGTCCGCCCGGTTTTTTGCGCCACCCGTTTCAGGTCGAAAAGACCGAGCGGTTGTTTCGTGTCACCGTCGCTGACGAGCTCCGCCAACGCTTCGCCGACGACGCTGCAAAACTTGAAGCCGTGCCCTGAAAAACCGCCGGCGACGATCACGTTCGCGAAGCGAGGATGGAAGCCGATCAGAAAGTGCTCGTCCGGTGTCAGCGTGTACATGCACACCGACGACGCGACATGGCGACCGTTGCCATCCGGCATCCATTCGGCCAGCGCGTCGCGCACTGCTTGCACGTCGGCGGCTGAGACCGTACGGTCGATGCCGTCCGGCGAGACATAGTCGTGCGAGTGATGGAAAGCAGCCTTCATCCCGCCGCCCAGGTCTGGAAAGCCGTACAAGGGCGACGCGGGATCGCGCTCGAGGATGTAGATAGGCAACCGTTCTGGCGCGAAGAGCTCTCGATTCGCAGCCGGTTCGAACCAGTGCGCGATGTTGCGTTCTATCCGCAGCGGCAGGTCGAGCTCGCGCGCCGCCTGCGACAACCAGGCGCCGGCGCAGATCACGAGATGGTCCGCGTCGAATGTCTGGCCCGTCGCCGCAGTGACCTTGACGCCGGAACTCGTCGGCTCCCAGGACTCGACCTTGGCTTGGAAACGCAGCTCTGCGCCTGCGCTTGCCGCCCAGTCGAGATGCGCCTGGACGCAGGGCTCTGGGAACAAGATGCCTGCCGGTTCTTCGAAGAGCGCGATCTCGTCGGGTAGCGGACGCATCGCCGGAAAGCGAGACCGGATTCCGCCGGCGTCCAACATCTCGTGAGCGAGACCGTGCTCGGCCGCGCTGCGGCGCGATCCCGTGATGAGCGCGCTCTTCGGATCTCCGACCATGAGCCCGCCCGTGCGCAGGTACAGCCGCTTGCCGCTGCGCCGCTCGAGGTCGGCCCACAATTCGTAAGCGCGCTCGAGCAACGGCACGTACGAAGGGTCTTCCCAATACGCTTTCCGGATGATGCGCGTCTGCCCGTGCGACGAGCCGCGGTCGTGCACGGGCGTGAACTGCTCTAGCCCCAAGACGCGCTTGCCCTTGGCCGCGAGGTGCGCGGCCGCGGCGCTTCCCATGCCGCCGAGCCCGATGATGATCGCATCGTACATGAGAGGTTTTGACCGCAAGATTCGGATAGACGACAGCCGAGCCATGCCGCATACTAGGCCAATGGAAACATTCGCTCACGATCCGCGCCTGGACGCCGTTTTGAGCCGCGACCGCAGGTTTGACGGGGCCTTCGTCTACGCCGTCAGATCGACGGGGATATTCTGCCGCCCTTCATGTGCCTCGCGCAGACCAAAGCCGGAGAGTATCGCGTTCTTCGCCGACGCTACTGGTGCCAAGAGCGCGGGATTCCGTGCGTGCTTGCGATGCCAGCCAGAGGTGCACGTGAGCTCGGGCCAAGACCTCGTAGCGCGGGTCTGCCGCTACATCGATTCGTC
This sequence comes from Candidatus Acidiferrales bacterium, assembly GCA_035622315.1. Taxonomy (GTDB): domain Bacteria; phylum Vulcanimicrobiota; class Vulcanimicrobiia; order Eremiobacterales; family Eremiobacteraceae; genus JAJPHJ01. Next base: position 2,033 of record DASPVP010000126.1, read on the forward strand.
CGACGAGGGGACCCCGAAGCTCGCCCAGATGGCGGCCCACTTCGGCTTCAGCCCGCACCATCTCGCCCGCGCCTTCAAAGCAGCCGTCGGGATGACGCCCAAAGAGTACGCGACCCTTGGCCGCGCGCAGCGTCTGAAAGCGCGGTTGCGAACCGAGAAGACGGTCACGGACGCGCTGTACGCCGCCGGGTACGGCTCGAGCAGCCGTCTCTACGAGCGCGGCGGCTCGCTGCTCGGAATGACGCCCGATGCATACAAGCGCGCGGGAAGAGGCGCGTCGATTGGATTCACGATCGTCGACAGCCGTTTCGGCAAGCTGCTCGTGGCGACAACCGAGCGCGGCATCTGCGCCGTTAAACTCGGCGACAACACATCCGCGCTCGAACGCGAGTTGCGCCGGGAGTACAGCGCCGCAGACCTGCAACGTCGCGATGCAGCGTTGCGCCCGGTTGTCGCAAGCGTCGTCGCTCACCTCGAGCGTGGCGAACGGTTGACGGGAATATCGGTCGACGTCGCCGCTACTGCGTTCACGCGATCGGTATGGAAGGCGCTCGCGGAGATCCCGTACGGCCAGACGCGGACGTATGGGGAGATCGCGGCTTCCCTCGGAAAACCCAGCGCCGCGCGAGCGGTCGCGCGCGCCTGCGCTTCCAACAAAGTCGCGCTCGTGATCCCGTGCCATCGAGCCGTGCCGCGAGCCGGCGGAACCGGTGGTTACCGCTGGGGAGCTGCTCGCAAACGCGCGCTGCTCGAGCACGAACGCACGCACGCCAAACCGGCCCGAACGACGCGATAGATCAGCTCACGACGAAGACGGCGAGGTTCGCCGGACCGTGCGCTCCAAGCACCAGCGTTTTCTCGATGTCCGCGGTTCGGCTCGGTCCGCTCACGAGCAACGCTTCCCCGCGCACACCTGCTTTCGCGGCGTCAGCGATGGGAGCCAGAGCTTTCTCCGTCATGCCAGCGTACAGGCGCTCCGCTGCGGCGACGATCAGGCACGTGCGCGGAAGATATGGCAGCAGGCGCTCTTCGTACGATCCCGCGATCACGAGCGCCGACCCGGTGTCCGCGAGCAGCGCCTGCGCTTCGACGAGGCTGCAGTCCGTGCGCTCGACCTCTTCTGCGGTTCCGTCTGTCTTTGTCGTAAGTGAGGGGGGCAGGTGCGAGGCTACTGCCAGCGTGAGCGGCGACCGCTGCATCGCGATCCCCGAGACCCCAAGGGGCCGCGCGTAATCCCCGATCGCGTTTGCGCACCCGGAGGCACCAGAAACCGAAAACGCTTTGCCCCCGAGCGCTTCCAGCTCCGAGCAGAACCGCTGGAAGAGCTCGTTGCGCGGAAGATCGTCCTCCCTTATCTCCAGGGGCGGTGGGGGGTGCAGCTCGATGCGCGAGCCCAAAGCGTTGCGGATCGCCTGCAAGACGGCGTCGCGGGCGGCGGACGTCATCTGCTCTCCCACCACTCTTTGAATGACTGACGCGCCGGCCACGGAACCGCTCGCTGCTTGGACCACACGCCGAGCGCTCCTGGATAGATGCCAAGCGTTCGACCGAGCGCAGCGGCGCGGCGCAGCCAGCGCACGCCGCGACGGTATGCGGTGAGATCGTGCATCGCCTTGGCCCACAAAGCGAGCATGCGGGCGTCGCTGTTCGGCCGTACTCTTTTCTGGTTGGCGACGTTGCGCAGGTAGACGAGTTGGTGCGCGAGATCGATGCCGACGGGGCACGTATCTTGGCACGCGCCGCACAGCGTGGAGACGAACGGCAGCTCGGACGCGCGGTCCATGCCGACGAGCACGGGGTCGATCGCGGCGCCGATCGGCCCGCTGTACGCAGCGCCGTACGCCCAACCGCCGGCACGGCGATAGACCGGGCACACATTGAGGCACGCACCGCAGCGGATGCACGAGAGCGAGGCGCGCGTCTTCGGATCCGCGAGCAACTCTGTCCGTTTGGCGTCGACGAGGACGCAGTACATCGTTTTACCAGGCTCAGCACCGAGGAAGTAGTGCGTGTAGGTCGTGATCTTCTGACTCGTGGCGGCTCTCGCGAGCAGGCGCAGGAACGTCGGGAGGTCGGCGAGCCGCGGGATGACCTTCTCGATGCCCATGAGCGCGACGTGGACCTTGGGCACGCTCGCCGAGAGGCCGCCGTTACCTTCGTTCTCGACAACCACGATCGTGCCGGTCTCGGCGACCGCGAAGTTGACGCCCGTGACTCCGACGCCCGCCTCAAGGTAGCGGCGCCGCAGGCGCACGCGCGCGGCTGCCATGAGCGCTTGTGGGTCGTCTGTCCGCGGCATGCCAAGTTTGCGCGAGAACAGCTCGCCCACGTCAGCACGCGAGAGATGCAACGCTGGACCGACGATGTGCGATGGCTTTTGCCCGGCGAGTTGGACGATAAACTCGCCTAGATCGGTCTCGACCGAGTGGATGCCTGCCGCCGCAAGCCGCTCGTTGAGATCGATCTCCTCTGAGAGCATGGACTTGCCTTTGACGACCGAGGTCGCGTTGTGGCGGCGGCAGATCTCGATGACGAGATCGCCCGCTTGCGCCGCGCTCGAAGCCCATAGCACCGTGCCGCCGCGCTTCGTGTACTCCGCTTCGAACCGCTCGAGCAAGCGGTCGAGGTTGGCGAGCGAGTAGGCCTTGATCTCGCGGGCAGCGTCACGTAGCTCGCGCCAGGGCACCTGTGCGCGCGCCACGTCCGAGGCCGCTGACGTTTGCCGCATGGTCGTTGCAAGCGCGGCGGTTCCTTGCGGATGCGCGAACGCGCGGGAGACGGCGCGGCGGTCGAAAACCTCAGCCATCGCTTGCCAAGATCTCAGCCAGGTGCATGAACTTCGTGCTGCCATGAGGATCGCGCTTGCGGAAGAGCCCTTCGATATGCATGAGGCAGCTCGCGTCGCCCGACGCGAGGACGTCGGCTTGGGACGCGATGACTGCCTCGCGTTTGGCCTCACCCATTGAGACGGATAGCTCGGGGTACTTCACGGAGAAGAGGCCCCCGAAACCGCAGCACTCCTCGCTACGCGGCAACTCGACATAGTCGAGACCCTTCACCGAGCGCAGCAACGCGAGCGAAGCCTCGAGCGCGCGCAGCTCGCACCAGGGCACCTGGGCGCGCGCCACGTCCGAAGCCGCGGACGTTTGCCGCATGGTCGCTGCGAGCGCGGCGGTTCCTTGCGGGTGCGCGAACGCGCGGGAGACGGCGCGGCGGTCGAAAATCTCAGCCATCGCTTGCCAAGATCTCAGCGAGGTGCATGAACTTCGTGCTGCCGTGGGGATCGCGCTTGCGGAAGAGCCCTTCGATATGCATGAGGCAACTCGCATCGCCCGATGCAAGCACATCGGCGCGCGAGGCGAGGACCGCTTCGCGTTTGGCTTCACCCATGGAGACGGAAAGTTCGGGATATTTCACGGAGAAGAGGCCCCCGAAACCGCAGCATTCTTCGCCACGCGGCAACTCGACGTAGTCGAGACCCTTCACCGAGCGCAGCAACGCGAGCGAAGCCTCGTGCGCGCGCAGCTCGCGGCGCGCGTGGCACCCCTCGTGAAACGCCACGCTCGCTTCGAAGCGAGCGCCCACGTCCGTCATGCCCAGCACGTCGACCAGAAAGCTCGCTAGGTCGTAGACGCGCGCTCCGACGCTCGCCGCGCGATCTTCTCCTTCAAGCGCGGAATAAAACACGCGGGCCATGGCGCCGCACGATCCAGAGGGCACGACGATCCATGGGAACGCGTCGAACACTTCCCCGAAACGACGGGCGAGCCGCGCCGCCTCGGTCCATTGGCCCGCGTTGAAGGCCGGCTGCCCGCAACAAGTCTGTTCCATCGGGTACTCGAGCCGAACGCCGAGGCGTTCGAAGAGCTTCACCGTGGCAATGCCAACTTGCGGGAAGAGCGCGTCGCAGTAGCAGGGCAGAAACAGTGCGACGCGCTCTCCTTGAACGTACCGCGGCGCGCGCGGCGATGTTTCAACCATCGCCGCCCTCGGTTCAACGCCGCGGCTCGTGCTTCATTGCCCGAACTGCATCCCGACGTCGAATAGACGAGGAGCAGCGTAGTGGTTGCCTTGCGCGTTCAAGAGCGTCACGTAGTAACGGTCGTTGAACAGGTTCTGGATGCGAAAGGTCAGCGCGGTCCCTGGCCCGACGCTCACGCCCTTCTCGACCGAGAAGATAGTGTGGGGCGTCATCTTGCAGAATCCCGGGGTACCCGGCGGGCACACGGCGGATGAGAGCCCGCTACCATACTCCGCATCCGCCGAGAACCAACCGTTGCGCTGATCGTTTTCGAGCACGCCCGCGGTGATGCTCCAGTTCTGGTCGTGATCGGCGGGCGTGAAGCCCGTCGGCGATCCAAAACACGGCGCCAAGAGCTGCGTCTCGCAACCAGCGTTCAGCGACAGCGTGTGCGCGGCGTTCACGTACGCGCGTCCGCTACGCGCGAGCGGCACTTGATACGTCAGCGCTTCTTGCGACAACCGGCCGAGCGTGTAGTTGATGTCTTGGTGGAGCAGGGTCACACCCACCTGGGTGTCGTCGATGAGATCATTGGCGTTCTTCTGCCAGACGCGGAATCCGAGCGTTCCGTCACCGAGCGGCACGTGGCCACCGAGCTCGAGCTGCGTGTCGCGCTCGGGCTTCAGATCGAATTGGGCGACCGTCGGCTGCAGCGGGAGGTTGAGGAGTTGCGCCGCGCGCGGATCGACGTTTTCGAGCGAGAACGGCTCGAAGAACCTGCCGAGATAGGCATAGACGCTAGCCCTCGACGTGAAGTTCCGCGTCAGCTTGATGCGCGGGCTAAACGCCCCGAACGAGCGCGCGAAGTCGGTCGAGCGGATCGTGAACAGATCCCAGCGCATCCCCGCGTCGAGCAAGTAGCGGTCGCTCATCTGCCAGCTGTCTTGCACGTAGGTGCTGTAGGTGTTCCCGACGTTCGGGTTGTCGTCTACCACGGTGAATGGCGCATCCGGTGTCGTGGGAGTATAGATCGGGGAAAGGAAGTTGTCGGGCTGGAGCGTGACGCTATAGTTCTTGATCACGCGCGTGAGGTCGTAGGAGACGCCGGCCCGCAGCTCGTGTTTGGCGTACTGCTTTGCGTAATCTCCTTGGAGGAGATAGTCGAGCGCGGTCTTGTCGTCGAAGAGCGAGAACGCGCATGTCGTGGGCGTGAACACACCGGTATGGACGGCATTTGCGCAGTCTTGGGCCGTGCCCCCGTTGCCGAAGGGCGGCGGCGTCTGGTTGATCGCCTCGCCGTAGATCCAGTCGTTCAGCGGATCGCCGAAGTCCTGGATGCGTGAAGCTTTAAATCCAGGGCCGTAGCTCAGCGTCGCGCTGTTCCCGAGCGCTTGGCGGAACTGCACGTTCACAAACGTGTCGGACTGCCATTCGTTGTCGTCGGTGGTGGCGGGCTCCCCGAAATTCACATCGTTGGGTATCTGGAAGGTCTGCAGGCTGTTGACGACCGTGATGTCGGTGAAGCTATTCGCGCCGCGCGGCAGCGAAAGCCGTACGAACTCGTTGGCGTCGCTTGCGTCGTTGTGCGGGGAGCTGAAATCCGGCGGATCGAGCCCACGGGTGGACTGATCCACATGGATGGCAGTGGAAAGTCCGCCGCCACCCGCGAGCGGCGCGTGGTAGCCAAGCGTCGTATCGAGATCAGTGTACGAGCCGTAGTCCATCTCCCCGTCAAAGCCTACGGCGCTGGTCTGCGCGCGGGTCGAGATGTTGAGCACGGAGCCGAACTTGAGGCCGTACTGAGCGGGGTAAGCGCCCTCGACCACGTCGACGAACGAGACATCGCTTGGGTCGATCTCGCTGCCGATCTCGCGGTTGAGCGCCTGCGGCACCGGAACGCCGTCGACGATGTAATTGATGACGCCATGATCCCCGTTGATGTGCACGACGCCGTTGGCCCCGCGCGCCGCGCCGGGAAGCTGGATGAGCGCCCCGGAGAAGCTCCCGTTGAATGGCGAACGCGTAAGCGCGGCTTTGTTGAGCATCGTATCGGAGCCGCTGCCATGGCTTGGTTGCGAAGACACGACTGTGACGCGACCGAGCTGGGAGACCTCCGCGAGCGCCATGACGATCTTGGCGCCACCGTTACCAAGGTCCACGCGGACTTGGGCCTGCTCTCCGCGCGCAGTCGCGGTGATGATGTACGTCCCGAGCGGAAGCGCCGCGAACCCAAACGCACCTCGAGTGTCGGTCGACGTCTTGAACACCGCGTTGTTTCCGGCGGCGCTCACCACGGCCCCCGCAACCGCTTTGCCGTCAAGCGTCACCGAGCCCGAGATGAACGCGCTGCTGCCCGCCGCATAGCTGATGGACGCGCTCGCGAGCATGGCAAAAGCCCAAGCGCCAAGCCCCAACAGACGAGTCCGAGTCAAAGTATCCTGCATATCGATCCCTCATAACAAGGTATCTCCGCCGCGCGTTGGATCGCGCGACGGAAACAGCGGGAACCACGCTTCAGCGCGGTTTCAGCTGCTTTCGATGAACGATGAGGTTATGAGTGGACTGGAGGTGGACGATTTGCGAGCTGGGGTGACCAGAACACTGCGCGCGGAGATAGGTAGGTGACGCGATCAGGCCGGAGCGCATGCTCGCTCGGATTCACGGGCCGCAATCGCGCGCATAGCGCGGCTGCCAGTCGCGGCAGACGTGCCGTGATGGTCCGACCCACGAGCGCGAGCAGCAGTGCCGTCAAGAGCGCCCCGGTGATGCCGAAGAACACATCGTGGCCGCAGAAGAAGCATCCCTCACCTACCGCGCTGCCCACGCCGAGCCCGAACTGCACGATGGCGCAAATCGCGTAGAAGCGCCAATCGCCGCGCAATGGGAGTTCGCACCGGTCCATCGAGAGGCGGCGTCGCAGATCGAGCGCACTGCTTGCAGCCGCAAACATGCTTCTGATTTCGAGAATGAGGTAGAGCGCGCAGGCGCAACCGATCAGTGCGAGGTATGCGTGACGCGGCGACAGCACAATCCCGGCGTCGGCGTCGGCACCCATGCCGAAGAACTCCGAGGCGAGGTGCGTCAGAATAGCGCCCAAGACGAGTCCGGGCAGAAGCAGCCTTCGCAAGTGGTTTGAATTCGAGCCGGAGAGTCTCAGCATATTCCCAGTAACAACCGGTATAGATATTATCGGCAACTCGATGGCCTGCCACCTGCGTGCCATCGCGATGCCTCGTGGAGTACTGTGTTCGTCATCCGGAAGAAACACCTGAAAAAGTCCTGAGAGCCTGAAATGGATGTTCTCAGGCTTGCCGAAAACTCATATGGAGCATGCTTTCCAGAGACCGCTTTGCCTGGGTCCTTATCGGCGCGACCGCGCTTGCCTCGATGGTCGCGGGCCA
>DASPVP010000127.1:0-3177 GCA_035622315.1 Candidatus Acidiferrales bacterium
ACGAGCGGTACCGCGTACCCTCCCGTCGTTTGATGTTCGGCGAGCAAGACGATCGGCAGCCCGTCGCTCGACAGTTGCACGCATCCGGCACATACCCCGCACGACAGCACGTCGTAGCCGGTAGACCGCGCCAAGCCTTGACCTTCCAAGCGCACGCCCTGGCGGCTGCTGCGCGGCGAGACGCGGTACGTCTGATGCTGGAGAAAGGCGAGATCCTCGCTCGAGAATCGGGAGCTGTGCTGACCGCGCACCACGCGAATGATCGCGGGTTGTCGCCAATAGGGGCGAGCGCTCGTCGCGACGAGGCGCTCTTCTTCTGGAAGCTCGTGGTCGATGGCGCGCAGCGACAGCTCATCACCTCGCGCAAGCGCTCTACCCCCAAGGCCGCCGAAGCCTGCAGTGAGATCGTTGCTCGCGCTTCCAAAAACCTGAGGGACGTCAATGCCGCCATGGAAGGCGATGTACGAGCGCAGGCCGCGTTCGGCTGGGCCGATTCGCACGTCGGCGCCTTCGCGCACGCGCATGGATTGCCACATCGGCCGATCCCCGCCGCTGACGGTCACCTTCGCGTGCGCGCCGGTCACTGCGATGTACATCGTCTTGAGCGCCGTGAAGGCAAAGCCCGTCAAGGTCGTCTCGATCAACGCGGCGCCTTGCGGATTGCCCACGAGCCGATTTGCCGTGCGCGCGCTCAACCAATCGGCGAAACCTGAAGGCGACACGCCCATCTTCGCGACATCGCGACGGCCGCGATCTTGGATCGTCGATAGGAGGCCCGGGTCGAGAACCGTCAGGGCCGCGGATTCATGACTCATGCGGAGACGCTTGCCGTGGCGTCGCTGAGCGAAGCGACGGAATGAAATCGCACGCGATCACCCGGTGAGAACAGCGCCGCGGTTTCACGCGCAGGGTCGAACACCTCGGCGTTCGTCTTGCCGAGAATGTGCCAGCCGCCGGGCGACGATCTCGGGTAGATACCACATTGACCGGCGGCGAGTGCGACGCTGCCGGCGGGCACGCGGACGCGCGGTGTCGGCAGCCGGGGCAGCTCGAAGACCTTCGGCAGGCCGAGCAGATACGGAAAGCCTGCGGTGAAACCGAGAAACGCGACGTGGTACTCCGGGCGGCAGAATTCTGCGACCACCTCCGCGGCGGTCATCTTCGCGTGGCGTGCGATATCGGCCAAATCCAGTCCGAATTCCGGATCGAAGCAGACGTTGACATCAACAAGTCTGGAGGGCGTCTCCGTCGCGACCGTCGCACTTTCGAGGACGCCGCGCACGCACGCCATGACTGTTGCGAGCCGCGCGACACTCGGGTCGAAACGCACGAGCACGGACGCAAAAGCGGGAGCGAGGTCGAGAATGCTCGCGCCCAGCGCCGCTCGCAAGGACGCGGTCACGGCCCAGACGCGGCGCGTGACCGTATCGTCTGCCGTCTCGCCCAGCACAGCGAGAACGGCGGCGTCACCAACCGGCACGACGTCGCCAGACGCAGGCATGGCGCATCGTCCGCGCACCGAGCGCCGGGTTCCTCTTCTCGTCTGCGGTCGAGCCGCGCAAGCGAAGGCGAAGTGGTAAAGCGAGGTGATCTCTTGAAACGATAGGCGTGAGCCAGCTGCACTTCTCGCCGCGGCCCAACCAGGCGGACCAAATCCATTGGCAGCCGTGGTCGCAAGCAAGTTTTAGTCGCGCCAAGGCCGAGGGCAAACCCGTGCTCCTCGCGATTTCGGCCGTGTGGTGCCACTGGTGCCACGTCATGGACGAGACGAGCTATTCCAACCAGTCGATCATCGAGGAGATCAACGACCGGTTCATCCCGATCCGCGTCGACAACGACCAGCGACCCGATATCAACGCACGCTACAACATGGGAGGATGGCCGACCACGGCGTTTCTCACGCCCGACGGCGAGGTGCTGTATGGCGGCACCTACATCCCGCCCGAAGCACTCCGCCAGGTATTGGCGCAGATCGAACAGTTCTACAACGATCCGGATAGCCGGCTCAAAGTTGCGCAGCGGGTCGCCGAGATCAAGGTGGCGCGGGCTGCCAGGTCGCGGTCGCCAGAAGGCTCCGATCTCGATCCGTCGACTGCGGCCGACGTGGTCGCCGACCTGTCCTCGGCATTCGACGAGCACCATGCCGGATTTGGCGACGAGCAGAAGTTCCCGCACGTCCCGGCGCTGGAGTTCTTGCTGGACGTGTGCGCTCGCGGTCGCGACGATCACGCTCAAGCGATGGTCGAGCGGACGCTGCGCGCCATGGCTGAGGGCGGAATGTACGACCACGTCGAGGGCGGCTTTTTCCGCTATTCGACGACGCCCGACTTCTCGGTGCCGCATTTCGAGAAGATGCTCGAGGACCTAGGCGGGTTGCTCTTGGCGTGCGCTCGAGCGAGCGCGCTCTTCGACCATTCAGGGTTGCGCAGCGTCGCGGTCGACGTCAAGCGCTACATGGATGAGCACCTCTGGAACGAGCGGTTCGGCGGCTACGGCGGATCGCAGGATGCCGACGAAGCGTACTATGCGCTCGACGCCTCTGGTCGTGAGGGGATGCGACCTCCCTTCGTCGATCCGACGATCTACACGTCTTGGAACGCGCAAGCGGCGATCGCGCTGCTCACCGCGGCGCCGCTCGTCGAGCAGGCATCATCTGAAGTCAGCGCTTGGCGGCACCGTGGTGTCGTCGTGCTCGAGACGCTGTGGAACCGCTTGCTCTCTGATGGTTTGATGTGCCGGTATTACGACGGCTCGGCGCACGTGCGCGGTCTCTTGACCGATCAGGCGTGGTGCGTGTGGGCCGCATTCGCGGCATTTTCATGCACGGGCGACCGCGCATGGCTCGCGAGGGGCGGCGACCTGCTCGAACGATGCGACGCGCTCTACGACGCCGCCTCGGGCGTTTACGTGGACCGGCTCTTGACCGAAGACGACCCAGGGAGACTAGCGGAACGGACGGTCTCGCTCGACGACAACGCGCTGATGGCTCGCTGCCTTGTCGCCTATGCGGCGTTCACGGGCGAACAGCGTTTTGGGAGACGCGCGCAGACCATCTTGCGCCGTTACGCGCGGGACTATCGGTCGTACGGTCTCTTCGCGGCCGGCTACGCGAGCGCCGTGCTCGACGTGCTCGAGCCGGAAGTGGACATCCGTGTCGTCGGCTCGATCGCGGATCCG
>DASPVP010000128.1:0-4576 GCA_035622315.1 Candidatus Acidiferrales bacterium
GGTTAGCGCGTCGAACCGGGGTTGCCGGTCTGCGACACGGGCGCAGGCACCACGTGCGGCGTCACCGTGATAACGAGGTTGGTGTTCTGTTTCGTTTCCGTGTAGTACCGGAAGAGCGCGCCCAGGATCGGGATGTCCCCCAGGATGGGTATCTTCTGCAGGTTGTGGATGTCCTGCTGCTGGAGGAGTCCGCCGATGACCAGCGTCTGACCCTCCACCAAGTTGACTTTGGTCTGCGCTTGGCGGGTCGAGATCTGCGGATCGTTGCTGCTGTCGAAGCCCGTGACCGACGACACTTGTGAGAAGATGTTCGCGTCGACGCCGCCATCTTCTGTGACGCGCGGCAGAATCTGCAGCGTCACGCCGACGTTGATGTACTCGACCTGGCTCGACACGGCCCCGACGCCGCCCACGCCGACGGGCGTCGTCACGCGGATGGGGAGCGAGTCGCCCGTCAAGATCGACGCCGCCACGCCGTCTTGGGTGAGGATCTTCGGCGAGGCGAGCACCCGTGCGTTCCCCGACGTCACGAGGGCCCAGATGTTGGATTGTATGTCGAGCGCGCCCGCGATCGCGCTCGTCGGCAGATCGTTGAGCTGCTGATACTGCACGTTGAAGATCCGCGAGAGCGGGGTCGTCGTGCTCTGCCCGTAATCCAGGCCGATGGCTTTGGCTCCCGTCTCGTCGACCTCGATCACTTGGGTGTCGAGCAAGATGCTCTGCACGGGGACGTCAAGCTGCGCGATCAACGCGAGCATCGGTGCGAGCTGGTCGCGCGTGCCGGTCAAGATGACCGCGTTGAGCCGCCGGTCGATCGCGATGTTATCCGTGATGCGCTGTCCGAGCGCTTCGGTCTCGCCGTTGTTGACGGAGTTGTACTGCGAGAACGGCTGAAAGGTCTGACCCGTGTTGAACTGCCCGGTTCCGAACTGCCCGGCGCTGAAGCCCGGCTGTTGCTGGACGCCGATCTGCGTGGGCTGCGGATTCAGGATGTTGCCGGGCGTGATGCTCGCGCTCCCCGTGAGCACGCCGACCACTTCCGAAAGATCCGCGTAGCGCAGCCGCACGATCTGCGTCACGACGCCGCCTGACCCGGCAACGTTTTGTTGTTGCGTGCGCGGCGCCGGCTGCACGGGAAGGGGTGTAGTGACCGGTGCCGAGGGGACGTCGACGATCAAGAGATTGCCCGGGCCGTTTTGCAGCTTTGGCTGTACCGGTGCTTGCAAAGAGATAGCGACCGCGAGCGCGTTCGACTGGATCGCGAGATCGACCGACTGCACGAGGCCCAAGTTGACCGGAATCAATGTCGGAACGGTCGGGGCAGCGATGGCTCCGGTGAATTGCAGGATGAAGTCCGCGGTCGAGCCGCCCCCCACGATACGCACCGGCGCGGGCGCGGAGAATTGCAGCAAGATGCGCACATGGCCGTTCGGCAACTGCTGCGACTGGATATACTGAAGAACGGGAACGGCGGCGACGACGGAAGGCCCGCGCCCCGGCAAGGTCGCGGTGGCCGCGCGCACGCTCACGGCGCTCGCACACGTCAAAAGACAGAGAGCGGCGGCAGCAATCGTAGCGTGCCAGCGACGTGAGCGCGGTGTCGCGCTTGTGCGAGAAACCTCGGCGCGCAAAAACCTATCCTGTCTGTGACAACCCGGTCTGGGATTCCGGTGGGCTCACCGGGTTCGTGCTCGCCTGTTTTCCCGCCTGTTCGCCCTGCTCTCCACGGCTGAACAACCACAAAAGATTAAGCATGATAAGGTTCGCGACGATGCTCGACCCGCCGTACGATATGAAAGGCAGCGTGATGCCGGTAAGGGGAAAAAGTCCTACCACGCCGCCAACGATGATCGCCACTTGGATTCCCAGCGTCGCGGCGAAGCCGACGGCCAGCAGCGACGTGAAGCTATCCGCCGCGAAAAACGCGATCCGCAGCCCACGGATGACGAGCGCGCCGTACAGCCCCAGTACCGCAAGTCCGCCGATGAGCCCGAACTCCTCTGCGATGGCCGCGAAGGGATAGTCGGTTGCCGCATCCGGGATGAAACCTGGATGTCCAAGGTGATAACCCGTTCCCAACAGACCGCCAGCGGCCAGCGAAAAATAGGATTGCTCCGCTTGGTAACCGCGTCCCAGCGGGTCGCTCCACGGATCCAGCCAGATCGCGATGCGCGCTCCGACATAGGGGAAGCTCTGCGCTAAGAGCCACGCACCGATCAGGAAGATCAGCGCCGAGACGATCACGAGATCGAGTCGTCGCGACGCGGCGTACAGCATCACGAGGAAGATCCCCAAGAAAAGGCCCGCCATGCCGAAATCGCGCTGCAGCCCGAGACTCGCGATCGCCATCCCCCACACGAGCAGCAGCGGCCACAGCAAGCGCAGTGTCGGGAGTACGGCGCTGGGTCGAAGCGCGGCCAGCGCTCCTCCGTTTCGCGCGAGGTACGCAGCCATGAAAAACACCATGAAGAGCTTGATCGCTTCGACCGGCTGCGCGGTGAAAGCGCCGAAGCGAAACCACAGCCGCGCTCCGTTGACCTCGGTACCGAAGAGCGCGAGCAAGATGAACAGCCCAAGCGACAGGAACACCCAGCTGTAGGTGACGGGCTCGAGCCGTCGGTACTGCGTGAACAAGCGTTGGCCTAAGACGACTATCGCAAGACCCAACACCATGAACCATGCCTGCCGGATCCCGAGCGAGAGGTCGAGCCGCGACACGACCAGGATGCCGATGTAGCACAATGCAGCGACCACCGGAATGATAGCGCCGTCGTACGACCATGCTTCGGGGACGCTCAGCTGCCAGGCGACAAACCCGATCGCAAGCAAGCCGAGCAGCCACCAAGGAAAAGGCCCGTCGAGCGGCAGGAGCAGGCCGCACGCAGCGAGCGCGGCCACCAAGACGACGAGCAGGGAAACATTGAAACGCGGCGCGCGCCGCGGCTGCGTTAGTGCGCCGCTTTCGCTTGCCACGCGGCCACGAGCGAGGCGGCGGCGGCCGGCGACGTCACGACGATCCCAGAATCGAGCTGGTCTCGTACGGCGCTCGGCAACGCGGAGGTCTGCACGGCGAACGTGGTTCGCGCGACGTGCAACGGCACGCCCGCGATCGTCGCGGGCACACCCGAGTACAAGGTCACCTTGCCTAACTCGCCGGAGCCGAGATAGAGCTTGGTATCGGCCGCCCAGAGCAGCGAGAGGCCTAAGAGCAGCGCGGTGGTGATGGCCGCAAGCGCGGTCGTCGCCGGCCGCGACTTCGCGGCCGAGATGGACGCGGTCTCGCTCGGCGCTCCATGCTCCGTCGCGTCGCGGACCAACAAGACGGTCGCGTTGTCGACACTGCCCGCGGCGCGGGCGAGCGTGACCACACGATCGGTGACCCACTCGGCGGCGTGCTCGCGAGCTTGCAACGACAGCTGGATGTCGGTCGCCGAGATCGCACGATACGCACCGTCCGTGGAGAACATCACGGCGTCGTGAGGATGCAGGGTGTAGTGCGTCACCTTGGGCTGCATGGAGCGCTCTTCGATGCCGAGCGCGCGCATCAGCAAGGGGCGAACCGGGCGATACCGCGATTGCCTGGGAACTCCGCTCGGGCTCGCCACAAGATCGGGAACAATCGACTCGTCAGTCGTCAGCTGCACGAGTTCGTTGCGGCGGAACAGGTACGCGCGCGAATCGCCGATATGCGCGATGAAAGCTTGGTTGCTCACGATCAGGACGGCGGTGCAGGTCGACGCCGCGCTCACGTGGTCGTCGCCGCCGCCGCTGCCTTGGAGCAGACGGTCGTTAGCTTTGCCGAAAGCTGCGATCAGGATGTCGCGAACGTCGGCACCTGTGAGACGGCGCGGCGGCATCGCCGCTTGGAGTTCCTTACGGACGCCTTCGCGGATCGCATCGAGGGCGAGAGATGCGGCTGAAGCTCCGTGGATGCGGCCGAACCCGTCCGCGACCGCGAGCAAGGTGACGTTACGGTGCAGCTGTTCTGCGCACCAAGCGTCTTCGTTGTGCCGGCCAGGCTGGCCGACGTCGGTTGTGACCGCGACCTCCATCGAAACCCTCGACCGATTTTTTTGTGGCGGACTGCCCGGTCCGCTACGAAGGTGGCATCTCCCCTAAAAACCAGATTACATTGGCTCCAAAGCCTATCCTGTCACCGGGTTTCAGAAGCGTTGGGCCGTCAATCGCCCTCCCATTGACCAAAGTCCCATTCGTCGAATGCAGGTCTTCGATCGCCACTCTTGAGCCGTCCACGCGCAGCCGGGCATGCTCCTTGCTCACGGTGGCATCATCCAATATGACGTTGCAATTGTGGCCGCGACCGATCAACGCGCCGTCCACGAATGTCGCAAGCACGGCGCGTTCGCCAGGACGTGAGATCTCGATCGCAAGCGCCCGTGTCGGCTCGTCGGGCTCGTCAGCTGGCTTGCGCGCCGCGCCGAACAGCGCCCAACTGCTGAGGGCGATCGCACCGACGACCACACCGAGTGATTCCCAGCGAACCACCACCGGGTCCATGTGCGGGCGTTCCCGCAACGTAGCAGCCGACCTTTAGGTCTCGCGCTCGAAAATGTAG
>DASPVP010000129.1:0-3893 GCA_035622315.1 Candidatus Acidiferrales bacterium
ATCGACCGGTTCGCGTACCGTCGACTGCTCGCCCGACTCGTAGCGGGCCACCAGCAGCAGCGTCTCCGCTAGCCGCCGCAACTCCTCATTGGATGCAAGAGTGCGACGCAGTATCTCGCGATAGCTCTCAGGCAACGTTCCGTAGATCCCGTCAAGCGCTTGCTGTATCGTCATCGCAGCAGCGCTCAGCGGCGTGCGCAGGTCGTGAGAAAGCGCATACACCAGGTCCCGGATGACCTCAGTCCGCCTGCGCAGCGCCGCGTTCGCTTGCTCGAGTTCGGCGTTGCGATCCGCGAGCTCGACGAAGAGCGTCGCCTGCGCCGCCGCCACGGTGGCCTGCTCCCCGAAAATCGTCACCCAGGGTTCCGAGTCGGGTCCGAGGCCAGTTGGATTTCGCGCGATGAGCACGAGCACGCCGAAAGTGATCTGTGCGTTTTCGAGCGGCACGCAAACCGCGCGGACTGCACCCAAGGTGGCAAGCGCGAACCGCCCGAGCGCATCGCTTTCGGCGATCGGATGCGGGCGGCGCTCGCTCAAGCAGCGCTGCATGAGCGATAGGAGCTCTGCGCTTGGCCGCTCGTTGCTGACGGCGACATCGTCGGCTCCTTTCTCCCACGTGAAGGTCGTCGCGCCGAGGGTGTGCCGTTCAATCGTATACAAGCGTGCAGCGTCGGCGGCGAGCGCCTCCACAGCCTCACGCACGATCGCGCGGGCCACCAACTCGACGTTGAGTGACGAGCGGATCGTCTCCATGGCTCTACGTAGCGCCTGCTCGCGGTCGGCCTGGCGCCGCTCGGCAATGAGCCGGCCACTGCGCTGCGCGGCTGCCTGCGCCACCATGCCGAGCACGCCGACGAGGACGATCGAAAATGCGGCCAGCACGCGGTTGCCGATCGCAATCGAGCTCCATTGATGTCCCTCGGCCGCGCCGTTGAAATACCCGGCGGCAGCGTCTGCTACGAGCGCCGCGGCCACGAACGAGCCGGTGACCTTCCGATCGAGGAGCAGGCTGCTGAGCGCGATGGGGATGGTCAGCAGTATCGCGGCGACGAGCGCTTGGGGCGTCATCATGTCGAACGCAAACGCGGCGATGAGCAAAACCGCGCAGACCGATAGCGTGACGCTCGCCTTCATGCGGACGGCTTCTGCACGGCAAGTGACCGCTCCGGCTGGGAAAGGTTTTCGGGCGAGCAGAACTGGCCCTCATGGAAGCGGATCAGCGACGCCCAGCGGCCTTGGAGCTGCTGAAGGACGTCGGGGCCCAAGCGCGCCTGACAGTTTTCGTCAGCTTCGCGCCTGGCGCAGGCAAGACGTACCGCCTCCTCGGCGAGGCGCAGCAGCTGCGGCAAAGCGGTGTCGACGTCGCGATCGGATGGATCGAGACCAAAGGGCGTGCCGACCTCGAGCGCCTGAGCGAGGGATTGCCGCGCATCCCGCCGCGCATGGTTGAGCGCGGCTCGGCCACGTTCTATGAGTTCGACTTCGAAGCGACGCTCGCTGCGCGGCCACAGGTCGTCGTGCTTGACGAACTCGCGCACACGAACTTGCCCGGCTCCCCGCACGCGAAGCGCTGGCAGGACGCCCTCGCTTTGCGCGAAGCCGGCATCAGCGTGCTCGGCGCGATGAACATCGCGCACCTCGACACCGTGGCGGCCACAGCAGAAGCCCTCATAGGCTATCCTATCCGAGAGATTGTGCCGGTGTCGTTCCTCAAAGCTGCTGATCAGGTCATCGCCATCGACGTGGAACGCGAGCAGCTCGAAGCACGGCTGTACGCGGGAGCGATCGTGCGCAAGGACGACATCGATCGAGCGCTGCAGGGGCCGTTGCGTCCGCAGACTTTGCGCGCGCTGCGCGAACTCATGATCCGTACGGTTGACGATCTCACCGTACCGGCGCTTCCCGCTGCGCGCATCTCGACCGCGCTTGCCTTGCTCGCTCCCGGGCGATCGGATGCGTTCCTCGACCGCGTCATGGCTTTTGCCGGTGCGTTCAATCTCGACGTCGCGCTCTTGCCCGAACCCGGCATGGATAGCGCGAGCGTTGAGCATCTCGCGACGGCGCTCGGCGCGCAACTCGTCACGCAATCCGGTTTCGATTTCGCGCGACCGAGGCTTGCCGATCTGGCAGCCTCGTTCGTCGCATTGCCCAACGGCCGGATCTCGCGTGACTTTCTCAAGGCCCCTATCGATCGCGATGTGCTCGTCATCGCAAAGATCGATCAAGCCGACCAGGAGGCAGGCGACGATTTCCGCCAGCATCCATACGCGCGCACCGCCGGTGACCGCATGCGGGTGGGGTATGGACGGCTCACCGTATATCTGGGAGCCGCTGCAGGCTGCGGGAAGACGTATGCCATGCTGGAGCAAGCCCAGCAGCTCAAAGCGCAAGGCGTGGATGTCGTCGTCGCTTTCGTGGAGACGCACAAGCGCGCCGACACGGAGAAGAAGCTCGCAGGCCTTGAGATCCTACCGCGCTTAGAGACGAACAGCGGTGGTTTGCGTTATTCCGAGTTGGATTTCGAAGCGCTCCTGCGCCGCCGTCCCCAGGTGGCGCTCATCGACGAGCTGGCGCACACGAACGCGCCAGGCAGCAAGTTCCACAAACGCTACGAAGACGTCCTCAGCGTACTGCGCACGGGCACGTCCGTGCTCACGACGTTGAACGTGCAGCATCTCGAGGGGCTCAACGACGTCGTGCACCGGCTCACTGGCGTGACGGTTCGCGAGACCATGCCGGATGGAATCTTGGAGCTCGCGGACGACATCGTTTTGATCGACGCCAGCGCCCAAACGTTGCGCGATCGCCTGCGCGCTGGGAAAATCTATCCAAAGGAACGCATCGAAGCAGCTCTCGGCTCGTTTTTCCGCACGGAGAATCTGACCGCGCTGCGCGAGCTCGCGTTGCGCGAAGCGCTGCGGGCGCGCACGGTGTCGCGAGCCCCGCACGTGGTCAGTGAGATCGTGCTGGGCGTGGCGGCGCGAGAACGTGATACTCAGCTGGTGCAGCGCGCGGCCCGCCTGGCCAAGCGACTCGACGCGGAGTTCACGGTGGTGCACGTCCTTGCAAAACCGCAGGCATCTGGAAGGCCTACGGTTCTCGACACGCTGGAGGAGGCCACTCGACTTTCCGGTGGACGCTTTGCCGTCGAAACCGATCTCAGCCCGGCAAAGGGTCTGGTCCGGATCGGAGCTGCTCGGCCCGGGTCGACGATCGTCGTCGAAGGGGTACGAGGCAAGGCCGGCTGGCTTGGTCCCAAGAGTTTCGCGCAGCAGTTGCTCGACCAAGGGGCGCACGAACTGCTCGTCCTCGCCTCGATTCCCGACTGAATTAACTCCTGACTACTTCCCTGTAGCGCCCGACCTTTAGGTCGGCCCATTATTTCCGATAACTCATAGTGGGTGTATCGGATATGGTGATGCTCTGGTGGGCCGGATGTCTGCTCAACGTCGCGCTCACCCTCTTTTGGATGTCGATCAGCATCGGTGATGGCGGGTTCCCGTGGGACGCTGTCATTTTCGGTATCCTCTCACTCGCCGGTTTCGCGCGATTATACCCACTGGCGCGCAACTACGACGAAGCCGGCCGTCGCTAACACTTTTCAGCGATAGACTGAAGCACAAACGCAGCGCGACCCGGCGAGGAATCTCACCGGGTGGCGGGCGATTGGCGGGTCGCCTAAGAACTAGTGGCGCGGGCGGAAACGCCCGCAACTTCGGGATGATGGTGGAATCGGCAGACACGACAGACTTAAAATCTGTCGCCCGTAAGGGCGTCCGGGTTCGAGTCCCGGTCATCCCAAACAAGAAGACGAAAGCAACGGTTTCCCTAGTCACGTGGGGGCCCTACGGCAAGCGATTTAAAGGTTCACGTCCGCTTCAAGCTCTCGGCAC
>DASPVP010000130.1:0-10608 GCA_035622315.1 Candidatus Acidiferrales bacterium
GGCCGCAACGTGCCCGGGTTCGAGCGACCCCGCTACGACGGCAAGCTCACCTTCAACAAGCTCGACGACGTCTTTCGCAGCGGCACCAAGCACGACGAGAACAGCCCCTGCCATCTGCATGTCGCCGACACGAACATCTGCGCCACCCAATGCGCGCACGAGTTTGGCAACCCGTGTCAGTTCTTCTGCCCGGCGGCGGTCTACGAGATGATCCCGGCTGCGCTTGGCAGCCAGCCCATCGCGAAAGACGGCTTCGCCGACTCAGGCAAACGCCTGCAGATCAACTTCGCCAATTGCGTGCACTGCAAGACGTGCGACATCATGGATCCATATCAGATCATCGACTGGGTGCCGCCGGAGGGCGGCGGCGGCCCTGTATATACGGGACTCTAAAGGAAAGTCTGTTCGAAGAGCGCGTTCACCCAGCCGAATTTAGGGCGGGTAAACCGGCGCGGGTCGTTCACGTCGAACGACTCGTGTAGCGCGCCATCGCCAGCGTTCGACAGCGCAAGCTCTCGCACGATCCGCTCGCGCTCTTTGGGGTCGTCGGTCGTGCGATACTCCACGATCAGGCTCATGGGCCAGACGTAGTTCCACGGCGTGTGCTCGCTGCCGACCCCGCTCGCGTAACGGCCGCGGAAGTAGTACGGGTTGCCTGGGCTCAAGACGAACTGGCGCGTCGCCGCGTTGACCTTCTTATTGTAGTCGTAGCCCAGGAGCGGCACGGATAGCAAGCTTGGCACGTTGGCGTCGTCCATGAATTTCGCGTGGCCCAGCCCGTCGATCTCATACGCGTAGATCCAGCCGTGGCGGCTCGACCAGAAAACCGCGCGCGTCTCGATGGCCTGCGAGATCCGATCGGCGGCGTTTTGCGCCTTGTGCGCGCTCGCATCGTCCGCGTAGCGCTCGTGGAAGATCCGCGCCATATCGCGCAAGGTGGTCGCCGCGAACATGTTCTCGGGGATGTTGTAGTTGTAGGCCTGCGGGTCGTCGCTCGGGCGATAGGCGCTCCAGATGAGGCCCGTGCCGTCTTTAGCCGCGTGCTCGTTGCGATGGTAGGTCGAGAGGTCGTTGTGACGCTGTTCGATGAGCAGCGTCTTGAGGATGATGTGAAGTTCGGCGTAGAAGTGGAGGTCATACACCGAGCGATCGCCGCTCGCGTTGACGTACGCTTCGGCCAGCCGCACCGGATAGCAGAGCGAGTCGAGCTCGAACTTGCGCTCGGCGACCCCGTAGTCCTTATGGAATGCGTTCGCGTACGGGTCGATCGCGATCAGGCGCTCTTGCCGCGCGATGACGCCGTGGATCAAATCGCGGTCGTTGAGCTTCGACATCGCCTGCACGCTCGAATCGCGCAGCCACATCGCGTCGATGTCGCCCGTGCTCACGTACGTCGTGCGGTCGGGCGTGCGGAAGAACAGAGCCGAGTTGACGTCGACCGCGTGCGTGTAGACCGCGGCGATGTCTGCGGCGCTGCCGCCGGAGATGCAAACGAGCACGGCCAGGAAGGCTGTGCTCGTAATTTTGAAGGTGAGAGAGGCGTTGCGAGCGGCGGGCCGAGAGCCCGCCGCAGGGCGGTCCGGGTCTTGGCTGCTCCCGTCGCGATTGATCACGGAATAGTTATCGTCGCCGCGGCGCAAAGATTCAGCGCGTTCACGCCGGCCACACGTCCACGGCTGGCGAATCTTCGACGACCGCGACGTGCGCGATCGCCGCTCCCGGATACGCGAGGATGCCGTCCTCGAGACCGATCACCCAGCTCTCGGTCTGCACGCGAATCACCCCGTCGCCGATCGGCCTGCCCCATAGGTCGCGCAAGTCCGCCATGATGCCGCCGGCTGGAAGCGTGTCGCCCGGTTGCACCCGATAGTCGAGAATGCCCGCGACCGGCGGATACGGGCCATCTTCGCGTCGGAGACGCTGCTTCGCGAGCGGTTGCGGTAATTTTGGCATCGGCTCGCGTCCGCTGTTCAGCATCCCGGCCCAGCGGAACAAATTGCGCAATCCGACGATCGCCGCCCGCACGTTGCGTTCGTCGACGATCGTGTGCGGCCCGAGCTCGACGGTGAAAGCTGGGAGACGCAGCTCCTGCAACGCTGCGCCCGTGGTGGAGCGGTGCAGCTCTTTCGCCAGGTAGCCGCCGACCCGGTACTCCATGACGACGGGAAACCCAAATGCTTCGGTCATCTCGTCGAGCCGTTCCGACAAGGCGACGGCGGCCGCTTTCTCCGTCTCCTTGCGGTACAGCACTCGGTCTCTGATCGAAAAGGGCACCGACAGGATCGAGGCGGTGTGGAGATCCACGTAATAGGACGCCGATTCGCGAATCGCATCGAGCAGTCGCGCGCTCAAACGCTCGTAGACGGTCGGCTCACGCGGTTCGCCCGTTTCACGGCGCATCCCGGGGAAAGTACGGTTGGGGTCGCGGTCGTCGTAGTAGGGATGACGTTGGTGGGTGCGTAGCCCCGAAGGGTTGAGGGTGGGCAGCGCGACGATCGTGCCTTGCAATTCTCGACAGAGCTCGGGCGTCAGCAGCCGCTGGATGACCGGAATGCCGCAGACCTCGTTGCCGTGGATGTTCGCGGTGAGCCAAAACACCGGTCCATCCTCTTTGCCCTGCGCTATGATGACCGCAAGAGAATCGCTGCCTCCGGTGGGCAGCGAGGGTCCTTCAAACGAGCCGTAGGTGAGCTGACCTGGTTCGGCGCGGCAGGTTCCAACCGTCAATGCGGTCCGCGGCACGATAGCCCTCCCTCGCTATCCTAAGTCCCTATCCAATGCACGACCGCGACGTTCTCGTCGTCGATCTCGACCGTGACCACGCCTGATGGAAACCTTATCTTCGTGGGTCCCGTCTCGACGAGGGTGACCGAAAGCATCGAACGCTCGATGCGCTCGCCTTGCCGCGAGGTCTCTCTGACGATGAGCGTGCGGCCGGCATCTTCGACGCCCATATAGTCATACACGACGCTCTCCAAGAACGGCGTCGTCAGGCGCGAGGTCGTGCTGTCCAATGAATCCGTGCGCACGCTCTCGCGCTCTTGCTGCAGCTTGACGTCGATGTGGACCTCGGCGAAAAGACGATCGCCAAGCGTTGCCCGATGCGCGCCGGTCTTCGGAAACGCGAGCGTCGGCTCCCAGCGCGTGGTGCCGCGACCGCTCGGGCTGACCGATTCTTGCTGGCTGACCTCAGTGGTCCATCGTCTCGATCTCGGCACGCTGCATCCTTTGCTGACGTCACGATGTGCGGAAAGGGTGTACCCTCATCATCGGCATACATCTGCCTTAACGGGAGAGACTCTTTGCCTTTGCAACCGTCGTCCCTGCGCAGCGGCATGCTGGGCCGCACGCTGCGCGCGTTACGACACCGCAACTACCGGCTCTACTTCTCTGGACAGATCTTCTCGCTCATCGGCACCTGGATGCAGATCGTCGCGGTGGGCTGGCTGGTCGTGCGGATCACGAACTCGCCGTTCTTGCTCGGCGTGGTCACGGCGATGGAAACGCTGCCGTCGCTCTTCTTCTCGCTGTTCGCGGGCGCAGGGGCCGACCTGCTCGACAAGCGCCGGGTCGCAATCGTCACGCAGAGCCTCATGGCCCTCCAGGCGCTTGGACTGGGGCTGCTCGTCGTCTCCGGTCGCGCAAACTTCTGGAGCGTCTTCTGGCTGGCGCTCGCCGCCGGGCTCATCAACGCCTTCGACCTCCCCGTGCGCCAGTCGCTCGTCTTCGACATCGTAGGCGCCGAGGATCTGCTCAACGCGGCCGCGCTCAACTCGGTCGTGTTCAACATCGCGCGCATCATCGGCCCCGCCGTGGCGGCGCTCATCATCGAGCGCGCTGGCGAAGCGGCGAATTTCTTCGCCAATGCGGCGTCGTACGCGTTCGTGGTGGCGGCGCTCGTGGCGATGCGCACCGAGCCGCCGCAGGCGCGGGAAGGAGCGCACCTCGTCGTGTTTCGGCATGCGTTCGATGGCCTGGCTTCGATCGCGCGCCACCCGCTGCTCTCGCGCCTTTTCATCGCGCTCATCGTGTACAGCATCTTCGGCTTCAACTACGTGTTGCTGATGCCGGTCATCGTCCGCCTGGAGTTGCATCTTACCGCCGGCGCCCTCGGCCTGCTCTTGAGCAGTCTTGGTTTCGGGGCGCTGGCAGGCTCGTTGGCGCTTGCCGGGCGTGGCGCTAGCCGCTTGAACACGCTCGTCGCGATGTCGTTCCTCTTCCCCGTCACGGTCATCGCGTTCTCGCTCGCGCGCGCGCTCCCGCTCGCCGTCGTGCTCGTCGCGCTGCTCGGCTTTGCGATGGTGCAGTTCGTCGTGCGCCTGACGACGTTTTTGCAAACCGAAGCGGGCGAGGAGATGCGCGGCCGGGTCCTCGGTCTGTACAACATGCTCATGATGGGATTGGCGCCCTTGGGTTCGATCCAAGCGGGTGCGCTCGCCGAGCGCTTCAGCGCTTCGGTGGCGCTCGGCATCGGTGCGGACATCTGCCTCATCGCATCGGGCTGGCTGTGGCTCGGCAGGTTGCGGCCGCGCCGCGCGCAGGAGAGGAGCGAGCGCACGCAGTTCGCCGCACGGTAGGGCCGCGTGCGAATCCCGTATAACACGAAAGCAATGCGAACCCTGGCACGCATCCTCATCCTCGCCATCGCGATCGCCAGCACCGCCGCGTCACCAGCGCCGAAGCACCAGGCTTCCGAAGGAGTATCAGCGCAGTCGATACTAGCGCACATGGTCGCCAACCGGCGCGGCCTCAACAGCTTCACCGTGCCGATCCACTTCGACGTGACCGTGCACAAAGTCATCAGCGTCGGCCTCAAGCTCGACGGCACGCGGTACTTCGAACGGCCCGACCGCGAGGCGCTCATCATGCAGACCGTGCCCGCAGTGGCTCAACCGTTTCAAAAGATCTTCAGCGGCCTGGGCACGGCCGAGACGTGGCCGCAGATCTACGACATCACGATGATGCCGCTCCATGCTCCTGAGAGCGCGGCCAGGTACGAGCTCAAAGGCATCCCCAAGGCAGGGGGCAACGTGGCGTATATCCTCTTAGACGTTTCGCAGACGACGTTCGAGCCGCTCGAGGCCCGCTGGTTCTACAAGAACGGCGCGACGATCGTGCTCGGCGTGCAAAACGGGCTCGCGGACGGACGCTACCTCTTGCCACAAACGGAAGACATCGACATCGACTTCCCGTCGTACAAAGCACATGCGGTCGCGCACTATGGCGATTACGCGATCAACACGCCGATCCCGGAGTCGATCTGGCCTTCGCCGGCTCCTTCGCCCTCGAAGCCTGGCTAAGCAGGCTGGGCGAGCGCCGCCAAGACACGTTCGATCCGGTCGAATCCCTCGCGCAGGCTGTCCATCGAGGCCGCATACGAGATGCGCACGTGTTCGGGCGCGCCAAAGGCGCTGCCCGGGACCACCGCAACCCGCGCTTCGTCTAAGAGCGCCATGCAGAGATCTTCGCCTCCGCGTATGGGGCGGCCGGCGATGCTCTTGCCGAACAGCGCGCTGACCTTGGGAAAGACGTAGAACGCGCCTTTGGGCACGACCTCGAGCTCCAGCCCAGGGATCGCGCGGACTCTCGCCACGGCGTAGCGGCGACGCTCGTCGAACTGCTCGCGCATGCGCGCGACGGAGTCTTGCGAGCCGAGCAGCGCCGCGAGCCCGGCCTTTTGCGTGATCGAGGAGGCACCAGAGGTCGAATGGCTTTGCAGCTCCGACATCGCTTTTGCCAGTTGCTTGTTCGACGCCGTGTAGCCGAGCCTCCAACCGGTCATGGCGAAGGCCTTGGAAAAACCATTGACCGTGACCGTGCGATCTTTGAACTGGTCGCTGAACGCGGCGATGCTTTTGGCCTCTGCACCGTCGTAGGTCAGCCGTTCGTAGATTTCGTCGCTGACGATTGCGAGGTTGTGCCGAGCGGCCGCTTGGGCGAGCGCGAAAAGTTGTTCGGGCGTATAGACGACGCCTGTTGGATTGCTCGGGTTCGAAAGGACGATCGCCTTCGTCCGCTCGGTGACGGCGCGCTCAAAGGCTTCTGCGCCGAGAACGAAGCCGGTGCTCGCGTCGGTGTTCACCACCACCGGAACCCCGCCTGCGATCTTGACCATCTCGGGATAGCTGACCCAGTAGGGCGCTTGGATGATGACCTCGTCGCCCGGATCGAGCAACACCATGAAGGCGTTGAAGAGCGACTGCTTTGCGCCGTTCGAGACGACGATCTCGTCCGCAGCGTATTCGACCTGGTTGTCGCGTTTGAGTTTCTGGGCGATCGCTTCGCGCAGCTCTGCGATGCCCGCTGAAGCCGTATACTTCGTGAAGTTGGCGGCGATTGCGGCGAGCGCGCCGCCTTTTGCGGTGTCGGGGGTGTCGTGGTCGGGCTCGCCGACGCTCAGGTTGACGACATCGACCCCTTGAGCGGCAAGTTTTTTCGCCCGCCCATCCATCGCCATGGTCGGCGACGCAGAGAGGTTCTTCGCGCGCTTGTTCAGCATGCCGCTATCTTGCTTCGCGTGTAGCGTCGGACCTTCAGGTCCGCCTGACGTCATGCGTCAGAGCGGTGGGAGCGGCTCGCCAAAGCGGTAGACCGCGCTGCGCACTCCGTCACCGTTCAGGCGGATCACGCGAACGCCCGGCGGACGATCGTCTTTGCCGAAGCGATCGCTCCGCGGCTTGAACTGGAAGAAAGTCGAAGGGGCGCTCATGTACTGCGCGCCGTTGCGGCGCACTTCGAAGACCTGGTGGATGTGTCCGAAGAGCACGGCACGGACTTGCGACGAGGTGTCCAAGATCGCTTCGAGAGCGTTCCCATCGGCGAGCGTCATGGTGTCGAGCCACGCAGAGCCGACCGGCATCGGGTTATGATGCACGACGACAATGGTCTGCTGGCTCGGATGTGCGGCGAGGGTCGTCCGTAGCCATGCGCGTTGCGCGTCGCCGAGCTCCCCGCCGTCCTCGCCCTTGATCGAGCTGTCCAGCAAGATGAAGCGCCATCCAAGCGCTTCAAACGTCTGCGTCAGCTTCTCTCGGGGCGACAACTCCTTGTCGAGATAGAGCTTCGCCATCGTCGCCGGATCGTCGTGGTTGCCCGGCAGATAATAGAGGGGGACATCGAAGCGGCTGAGCTTTTCTTCAAGACGCTGGTACGAATCGCTCGATCCATCGCTCGAGCAATCGCCCGTCACGAGAATGAACGACGGTCTGCCCAGCTTGGGCAGCTCCTCGAGCGCGCGGTCGAGCATGGCGTCCGGCGCGACGTCCCAGAGCTTTGCATGGGGGTCGCTGAACAGATGCGTGTCGGAGATCTGGATGAAGAACGGCTCGCGGACCAACGCTCGGCTGACTCTCCTAGCGGGGCGGCTTTGGCGCATGCCCTCGTATGACTTGAGAAGGCCTCATGGCAGGACGTGATGCCAAACACCTTCTACCCAGATACAAAAGCAGCCCTGTTCTAAAAGTTCGTTCCGAACGTAAGCGTCGGCCTGAAGGACCAGTAGTCTCGCGCGACGTTCGCGCTCGCGAGCGCGGCGCCGGGAGCGAGGTAGTTGCTGTATGCTTCCTCGAGCGCGAAGGACGGGCCCGTCCTGCCGAAAGGCAGATAGCGGACACCTCCGGTCAGCGCGACGACTTCATTGTAATAGTAGCGCCGGGTGTCTTGCGATCCGGACAAACGCGCGTACGCTTGGATCGGGTGATTGACCTTGCCGAACTCCCGGCCGCGTTCGGCTTGGAAGTAGAGGATCGCGTTCTTATAGCGGCTGTAGTAGATCACGTCGCCATAGAAGGAGCCGATGACGCGATGGCCTGTGCCCGGCTGATCGCTCCAGTCGCGGTAGTATTCCGTGCCGCCGCGCCAATCGAAATGTTTGGTCGTCGCGGTTGACGGCGTGGCGGGTCCAAAAGCGAAGGACGAGCCTACCTGCCCGAAGATGCGCAGGCCTGCCGCGCTCTGATATTGTAGCCCGAGGGCTGCAAGCCCGTAGTTGTCGTTCAGCGTCTGCGGCAACACGCCCCCGACCGTGCGCGAATCGCGTTGCAGCAAGAGCTCGCCGAATGGCCGGATCGGCGACGAGGCGCCGAACGGCTTCGTGAAGTCCGCCGAGTAGAACGTGTCGGACGAATACGAATCGTTCAAGATGTACGACCAGAGATAGCCCGCGTCATCTGCGCGTGCCCCTGGCGTGCTCATCAGGAGCGCGGCGATGAACGCGAAACAGGCCGAGAAGAGTTTGCACAGGCAGGCGATGCCGGGCTTCATTGATACCTCAGCCGTATCAGCGTGCGGCGGTCTTGGGCGTAGTTCACCAGCCACAGGTACCTGTCGTCGCCGCCCAGCGCGCGGATGTCGCTGCCTTGAGGCAGTTGCGACTGCCCGACGATATCGCCTGAAGTCGGATCGACGCTCAACAGCTTTCCTTCCTCGCGATCGACGAGATACAGACGTCCGCGCGCGTAGGCAAGCCCGGCGTAGCGGCCCACGCCGTTCACTTTCCAAGCCGGCGTGTCGTTGGGCAGCGCGAAGAGCTGTCTTGCTCCCGGATCATCCAGCGAAAGCACTTGGCCGCTGTCGGTGAGCCCCACGAGCCGGCCGCCGGCGTCTGCGATGCCGACGAGCCAGTTCGCCGCGGCTGGCAGACCTACTGTCTGCACGCCAAACACCAGGCCGTCACCGAGATGAAATGAGACGAGGCGCGGCTGCCCTTGCGGCCACCAGCCTTTCTGCTCGTACGCCACAAGCGTGCCGTGCGGGCGCACCACCAGGCCAGCCACGAGCGTGGGCTGGCCGAGCCTACCCTCCATGAGCGGGTCAACCTCCTGGACCTCAACGACGCGCCCGCTTCCATCGTCGAGCGCATAGATGAACGGGAGGGTCGACGACGCCACTACCACCGTGTCACCCGTGGTCGCGAAGACCGCCTTGCAGTCGAGCCAGTGATAGTCCGGCGAGACGACTGGCAAGCGCAACTGACCGTCGGCAAGGATTTGGACGTTCGGCGAGTAGACTTGGGGACTGCCGCCGATCCTCGGCAGCGTTAAAGGATCGAAGGCGGGCGATGCGGCTGTCTCCGTTCCCGGCACCACGACGGCGAACGCCGAGGTGAATCCCGCATTCCGGAGGGCATCGAAGAAAAACGGTGTCAGCCCTGAGGCGTTCGAGTGGCCCGCATCCGCTCCGATCGTCGCCGGATCCGCGTCCGGGGGAACCGCTATCGACTGCCCGTACTCTCCGCTTGGATACGCGAACGCCGTCACGGGTTGCGCGGTCAACGCTTCCAGGAACTTCTTCGAATGTTCGAGATCGGCCGACACCCGCGCCTCGTACTCGGCGCGCGTCTCCATCCGGTGCGCATCGGGCAGCCACGCGAGGTTCGCATACCAATACGGCGAGAGATCGCCCGGATTCGGACCAATGCGCAGAACGCTGTGCCCTGCAAAGCCATGCGATTCGATCAGCCACGTGCCGCTGCGAGCCATCGCGCGGATCTGGTCCGAGGTGAGCCGGCCCTCTGTTGTATCGGTGCGCGCCCCCTCGACGAACATCATCGCCTTTGCGTGGTGAGCCTGGAGTATAGGCGTCGCTTTGGTCCATGCAGACTCGAAGCCGTCGTCGAAGGTGAGGATGTATGGATGCGTCGGTAGTGCGTTGCCGTCAGACGCCCCAGTCAGATATTGCATCGCGGCCAGCGGATCGGCCGGCTCGAAGCCGAGCTGCGCGAGATAAGAAAGATCTGCGTCGAACTGATGCGGGCTCACGGCAGGTCCGAAGTGGCCTTCACCGGCGGTCGTGCCGATCGGCGTGTCCGTCACTTGATGGTACATGAGAACGAGCACTTGCTTTTGGGGATCCGCAGTGAATCCCGGCGCATCGGACCGCGCGACGGCTGCCAAAGAAAAAGCTATTACGAGAGCTAGCGGCGTCGCGAAGGCTGGCTTAGTACGATGCATAGTAGCAGTAGGCGAAGCGCTTCACCGCACGATAGGCCCCGATGACCGACGACGCGCAGAACGCGATCATCCCGGCGAGCAGTCCGTACACGGGCGTTATCGAACTCGCGTGGGCCAGCAAGGCCGCGCAGGCGACGCCCGAGACGATTGCCACGGCCGCCGCGATTCCCGCAAGCGACGCTTGCGGCCGGCTGAGGAAGAACTGCACCTGGGAAGCGAACAGCGCCGTCACGAGCAGCACGTAGGCGGCCGCCGACACATAGAGCACGAGTCGCGCCGCCGGCAGGTCAAGGCCGGCCGCACCCGACGCATGCGCAATCAGGTGCAGACCTATCGGCAGCAGGACGAAATACGAAGCGATGCCCACCGCGCCGAATGCCATCAAGCTCCCCGTGAAATACCGGCTGATGAGCGCGTTGAAATCCGCTTCTCCGCCGATGCGAAATCGGGTGGATGCGCTCAAGAGCAGCGGCGGCAGCCGTTCCAAGATGGCGTTGATCAGACCGGTGAGCGGCACGATGGCGAGCAAGCCGATGTCGGCGCCGAGCTCGTAGTTGGGATTGTATAGGTAGCGGCCGTGCCCGTACAACAGACCCGCTCCCACGTGATCGATGACGATCGCGAAGAAGTAGAGCGCGCCGAAGACCTGATAGAGGCG
>DASPVP010000131.1:0-3092 GCA_035622315.1 Candidatus Acidiferrales bacterium
GCGCACGGCGCTTGGCCGAGGGCAAGAACCTGCTCGCGTAATAGGAGCTTTTCGATTCGCTCCACATCAGCTGCTTGCACCACGCCTGGCTTCGCGCATCGCGTTGGGCGAGGAACGTGCCAGCGGGCAGAGAAGGCCGCACTCCCGCGAACTTCCCGATTGAGGTCCGCATGCCCCCATACGTTTCCGACGTCTTAGAACCGCTCCTCGGCGCCGCCGACGCCCGCAGTGCCGTCCGCGAGCATTGCGCGTGTTTGCTTGACAGCCTCGAACCTCACTTGCAGCGGCGCCTAGGCCGCGCCGCCCATTATGTCGGGGGCAAGTGCATGGGGTATCCAGCCATCTGGCTTTTGCAGATGGTGCTCGAGCCGCGCGGCGCTTCGCTGCGCGCGATCGTGGATCGGTCCGAGCCGGCGCTGACGGTCAGCCTAACGACGTCAATCGTCGACGACCTGATGGATCGAGACGAACCTGTAGACGAGGAATGCGTCGGGCTGCTCTACCTGCTCATGACCAGCGCGGCGTTTCGCACGTCAAGCAGCTCCGACACTGCCGCGGCCCAGCGGGCTTTCCTGGGAAAGGCGCTCGACGTCTGCGCGGGATCCGGCGAGGGGCCCGACGCCGACACGCGACGGGGCGACCGCATCGGGCATTTCTTTCGCATGATCGCCGCTGGGCCCGCGTCCGCATGGCTTTCCGGTCGCGAGGCCGACGCGCTTGTCGAGGCCACCGGCAGATTCGGCGCTTTTTGCGCACACCTCGACGACTGGATCGACCGCGAGCGTGACGAGGCAGCAGGCGTGTCATCGAATGTGGCGGTTCGCTTGCGTCGCGAACTGCTTGAAGCGCC
The DNA here is from genome assembly GCA_035622315.1 of Candidatus Acidiferrales bacterium. GTDB lineage: Bacteria > Vulcanimicrobiota > Vulcanimicrobiia > Eremiobacterales > Eremiobacteraceae > JAJPHJ01. The sequence goes on from DASPVP010000131.1 coordinate 851, forward strand.
GAGCAACGGCAGGCGAAGACATGACGATGTGCGGGCGCTCTCGTCACGCATGAAGGACGTCCTGATTGCGCAACTACGCGAAATCCGCCCGCTGCTCGATTCGATCCACGCGCGCGAGGCCATCGCTGCGCTCGATGCCGCTGAGTCGCGGATCGAGGGATGTATCGCTGACGTCGAAGCGGCTCGAGTGCGCGATGACTGGATGCATGCGGGACTGAGGCACACCCTCCACACTTGATGAGCACAACCACCGGTTTTCCAGTGCAACGCTGTGCGGTCGCCGTGCTGATCGCCTGCTCGCTCGGCGCATGCGCCCCGCGCCAGGAGTACGGCGGCACCGTCCACACAGAAGCCGTCTATGTCGGGAGCATCACAGGCGGTCGCGTCCAGCAGGTCTTCGTGGAACCGGCAGATCGCGTCGTCGCGGGCCAGTTGCTGGTTCGCCTGGACGACCGCGTGCAGCAAGCCCAAAGAAAAGTCGCGCAAGCCCGTCTCGACGCGGCGCAGGAGCAACTCGACGAGGCAGCGCTCGACCCCCGCTACCTGCCCCCTGCCCGCATCGCGGTCGAAGGCGCGCAAGCAGCGCTCGACAGCGCGAACGCGGCGCTCGATGAGTTGAGCATACGCAGTCCGACGAGCGGTGTCGTCGAATCCATCGATCTACAACCTGGCGACATCTTGCTTCCGGGCGATACGGCGGTCGTCGTGGACACGCTCAAGGATCCGTATGTGACGATCTACGTGCCGCAGCAAGATCTCGCGCCGTTCGCGGTCGGGCAGAGCCTCGTCGTGCGCAGCGACGCCTTGCCGGGCGAATCGTTCGTAGGCGTCGTGGAAGAGCGCGACCCAAGCGCGCAATTCACCCCGCGCAACGTGCAGACGGCTGACGACCGTGCGACGCTGACGTTCGGCGTCAAAATACGCATCAAGGACGCCGGGAACCGTTTGTACGCAGGCACCACCGTCACGGTACTGCCCCCGTGAAAGCTGCCGCCATCGCGCTGGACGAGCTGACGAAGCAATTCGGACAGCGCACTGTGGTGGACGCGGTCACCTTCGCGGTCCCTGCGGGTTCGATTTTCGGCTTGCTCGGCCCCAACGGCAGTGGCAAGTCCACGACCATCAAGATGCTGTGCGGTCTCGTGCGCCCGACTTCGGGCACGGGGTCCATCGACGGCCTCGACATCGTGGCGCAGAGCGCGGCAATACGCTGGCACATCGGGTACATGGCGCAGTCCAACACGATGTACGAGGACCTCACCACCGACGAAAACCTCGAGTTCTACGCTCGCGCGTACCGCTTAGGCGTTTCGGAACGGCGGGCGCGCAAACGTACGCTCGTCGAGTTGATGGGACTCGAACCGCTCCTCTCCGTCCGCTCTTCGCTGCTCTCAGGCGGCTGGCAGCGCCGCCTGGCGCTGGCGTGCGCGTTGCTCCACGATCCGCCCATCGTGTTCTTGGACGAACCGACCGCAGGCATCGATCCCGTGGCGCGGCGCGAACTCTGGGATCTTTTCTTCCGTTTGGCCGAGATCGGCAAGACGTTCTTCGTCACCACCCACTACATGGATGAGGCGGAACGCTGCTCTGAAGTCGGTTATCTCTACAACGGTAAGCTCATCGCGTGCGGCACGAGCCTCGCCTTGCGCCGCCTCGCCTTGGTCAATCGGCCGGACACCGTCCGCTACGCCATCGTCGCCGAGGAGATCATGCCCACGTTCGCCGCCGTGCGCGCATTGCCGTATGTGCGCGACGCGACGATCTTCGGCCACGAGTTGCATGTCGTCGTGGAAGCCGAGGCTTCGATGGAGCAGCTGGCGAGCGACCTGCGTGGCTACGCGCCCGCTGAGGCGATACGTTGCGTCGACCCGTCGTTGGAAGACGTCTTCGTGACGTTGACGAGGGAATCGGCCTGATGCGGGCGCTCTTTGACTTCCACGGCATGGGAGCCATGGTCTATAAGGAAGCGCGACACATCTTGCGCGAGCCCACGACGCTCGCGCTCATCATCGCGATGCCGCTCATGCAACTGCTCATCTACGGCTACGCGATCAACATGCGCGTGGAACACATCACGACCGTCTACTACAGCGAGGACACCGGGCGCCTCTCCGATCGCTTCATCAGCGCGCTGCAAGGTTCGGGGGCGTTCGATGTCGTCGGGCGCGTGAACTCGCCTGGAGCGCTACGCCAGGCGATCGTCGCCGGAACGGCCCACGTCGGATTCGACATCCCCGAGAAC
>DASPVP010000132.1:0-20239 GCA_035622315.1 Candidatus Acidiferrales bacterium
TGCGGACCCCATGGCGTGCTCGGTGCGCGAAGCGGAGGCGCTGTTCCACGAACGGGTCGCACCGGACGAAGTGGCTGCCGTGTTCATCGAACCGATCTTGGGCGAGGGTGGCTACGTCGTGCCGCCGCGCGAGTTCTTGCAATACTGGCGCAACTTCTGCGACGAGCACGGTGCGGTTCTCGTCTACGATGAGGTGCAATCGGGCATCGGCCGCACGGGGAAGATGTTCGCGTCGGAGCTCTTCGAGGTGTATCCCGACGTCATGCTTCTGGCCAAGGGGCTCGCGTCGGGAATGCCGCTCGGCGCGATCGTGGCCAAGGAATCCGTCATGACGTGGGGCCACGGCACGCATGGCAGCACGTTCGGCGGGAATCCGGTGTGCTGTGCGGCCGCGCTCGCGACGTTGGATCTTGTCGAGAGCACGTTGGCCCGCAACGCGGAGCAGGTCGGCGGCGTGCTGCTGCGCGGCGTCCGCGAGTTGGCGCGCAAACACGAGATCATCGGCAACGTGCGAGGAGCAGGCTTGATGATCGGCGTCAAGTTCGTGCGCAACCGGACCACGAAAGAGCCGTACGTGGGTCTCGTGCCGCAACTCGAACGAGCCGCGCTGGCCAAGGGGCTGCTGCTGTTGGGCTGCGGCCGTAGCACCGTCAGGCTCGCACCGCCGCTCGTCATCGACGAAGAGGACGTCGCCATCGCGCTGCGCATCCTCGACGAGGTCATCTCCGAGGTTCGCGTGGCAGCGTGACCACGGGCGCGAGCAAAGTCACGTCCATGCGCGAGGCCGTCGCAAGCCTCGTGCACGACGGTGACTCGCTCGTCATCGAAGGATTCACGCACCTCATCTGCTTTGCGGCGGCGCACGAGATCATCCGGCAGCGTCGCCGCGATCTCACCATCTGCCGGCTCACGCCGGACCTGATCTACGATCAGATGATCGCCGCGGGTTGCGCGAGCAAGCTCGTGTTTTCGTGGGCCGGCAACCCTGGGGTCGGCTCGCTCCACGCCCTGCGCCGCGCGGTGGAGAAGAGCCGCCCTGCACCTCTCGCGCTCGAGGAGTACTCGCACTTCGGGCTCGTGGCTCGCCTCTCGGCCGGCGCCGCGAAGTTGCCCTTCTGGCCGCTGCGCGACTACGCCGGCAGCGATCTGCCGGAAGCGAATCCGCGCATCCGTCTCGTCGAATGTCCGTACACGGGGGAGCGGCTCGCGACGGTGCCCGCGCTCAACCCGGACGTCACGATCGTGCACGCGCAACGCGCGGACGCGAACGGCAACACGCAGATCTGGGGTTTGTACGGCGTGCAAAAAGAAGCGGCCTTCGCCGCGAAACGCGTGATCGTGGTCGTCGAGGAGATCGTCGAGGAGAGCGTGATCCGGGGCGACCCGAATCGCACCGTCATCCCGAGCATCGTGGTGGACGCGGTGGTGTGCGAGCCGTGGGGTGCGCATCCCTCGTACGCGCAGGGCTACTACGACCGCGATAACCAGTTCTACGTCGACTGGGAAGACGTCTCAAAAGACGAGACTTCGCTCGCACGCTGGCTCGACGAATTCGTCTATAGCGTCGACGGTCGCGCCGCCTATATGGACAAGCTCGGCGCTGAACGCCAAGCGCGGCTGCGCGCAAAGCCGCTCATCTCCGCCGGGGTGAACTACGGTTTCTAACCAGCCTTACAGCAACAGCGAGCTCATGGCCGTGCGCGCCGCGCACGAGCTGCGCGACGGCGAGGTCGTGTTCGTCGGGATTGGGCTGCCGAACCTCGCCTGCAATCTCGCTCGCGCAACGCACGCTCCGAACCTGGTGCTCATCTACGAGTCGGGTGCCGTGGGTGCCGTCCCCGATCGGCTGCCGGTCTCCATCGGCGATCCGGCGCTCGTCACGGGTTCCCTCGGCGTCGCCACCATGGCAGACGTGTTTCAGTTCTACCTGCAAGGCGGACGCATCGAGGTGGGATTCCTCGGGGGCGCGCAGATCGACCGGTATGCCAACATCAACTCGACCGTGATCGGGCCGTACGACCACCCCAAAGTCCGCCTGCCTGGCAGCGGTGGTGCGTGCGAGATCGCGATCCACGCCAAACGCGTCATCATCGTGGCACCGCAGAGCGCCCGCACGTTTCCACAAACTGTGGATTTCATCACGTCGCCTGGGCAGAATGGCAAGTATGGCTCGCGAAAGGAACTGCGGCTGCCCGGCGCAGGGCCTGTCCGCGTCGTGACTGACATGGGGATCTTGGAACCATCGGCGCGCGACGGCGAGCTGGAACTCGTCGGCATCTATCCTGGGCTCGATCCGGCGGATGCCTGCGCGAAAGCAGGATGGCCGATGCGTCGCGCCGAGAATCTCGAGGTCTTGCCGCCGCCCACTCCGCAGGAACTCCACCTCCTGCGCAACGTTTTGGATCCCGACCACCTCTATATCGGAAAGAGAGATTCATGAAGAGCCTCCGGTCGCACCGCATCGCCCTCATCGCCTTCGCCTGTCTCGCCGCCGTGTCGATAGCCGCAGCGGACGCGGCAGCGCCGACGCTCCCGGCGGACACCGGGCTGAACTTCAACCCCACGCCGGCCCAGCTCTCGCAAAGCTGCGACGCTGCGATCGCGAACGCGAAGGCCGCGATCGAGAAGATCCTCGCGGCTCCCGCCTCAAGCGCGACGTTCGCCACGCTCGTCGCGATCGAGAATGCCGAGGCCGATTTCAACGATGCGGTCATCGTCCAGGCGAACGGCTATCAGTTCCTCCCGGATAAGGCTGTACGCGACGCTTCGCAAGCGTGCAATCAAGAAGTCGCCGATTACGAGAACGAGCTGGCCGGCGATCCGCGCATCTACGCAATCGCGAGCCGCACGATGGCGCTTGGCGACGCGAAGACGCAAGCCGATCAAAAGCTCGTCGAATACTACGTGGTCGGGGGCAAGCGTGCTGGAGCTGCTCTGAACGACGCCCAACGCAAGCAGGTGACGCAGCTTTTCGACAAGCTCAACGAACTCGAGCAAGCCTTCGGAACGGCGCTCGACGAAGATCAGACGACCATCCAGATCAGTCCCGCTGAGGCGCAGAGCCTCCCGGCCGAGTTCGTCGCAAGCCTGACGAAGGCGAACGGCGGATATGCCGTGCCCGTGAACGAGAGCACCTACGACGAGTTCATGACGTCGGAGACGATCGCAGCTGTGCGCAAACGCTTCGTCATCGCCTACAGCGATCGCGGTGGTCTAGCGAACGTTCAGCGCTTGCAGCAAGCCGTGCAGATCCGCGACCAGCTCGCGCACCTGCTCGGTTATCCATCGTGGGCGGCATACCAGCTCGCCGCGAAGATGGCCAAAACGCCCGAGCGGGTGGAGAGCTTGCTCAACACCGTCAGCTCGAAGCTGCTGCCGAAGGCCGATCAAGAGATCGCGACCTTAGCCGCGCTCAAGCGCAAAGAAGGTGATCAGACGCCGTTTGCCACCTGGGACTACTTTTTCTACGAGAACGAGCTTATCAAGTCGCAGTATCAGGTCGATCAGCAGATGGTCCGCGACTACTTCCCGGTGGACCACGTCATCGCAAGCGTGCTCGACATCTACCAGCACCTGCTCGGTGTGACATTCGCGGAGATCACGCCCCCAGACGCTTGGGCGCCGGGCGTGCGCGAGTTCTCGATCACTGACACCGCGAGCGGGCGGCCGATCGGGTGGTTCTTCCTCGACCTGTTCCCGCGCCCCGGCAAGTACAGCCACTTCGCGAACTTCCCGCTGCGCCCGGGCCGCGTGCTTCCGGATGGGTCGTACCAGAAACCGATCTCGTCGATCATCGGGAATTGGCCGGTCGCAGCGCCGGGCCAACCCGCGCTCTTGAGCCACGAAGACGTGATCGTGTTCTTCCACGAGTTCGGCCATCTCATGCACAGCACGCTCTCGACCGCGCCCTACGAGACGCTGTACGGCACGGCGGTGCGTCCGGACTTCGTCGAAGCGCCCTCGCAGATGCTCGAGAACTTCATGTGGCAGCCTTCGATCCTCAAGCAGGTTTCGAGCAACTATCAGACCGGTCAGCCGCTGCCGGACGATCTCATCCAGAAGATGATCGCGCTCAAGCATGTCGGAGACGGCATGACCTGGTCGACGCAAGCCTTCTACGCGCAGTACGACATGACGATCCACTCATCGCCCGACGTGAACGTCGACACGACGTGGTTCGCTTTGAAGGAGAAGATGACGCCCTTCCCGGCCATTCCAGGCACCCACGCCGAGGCGAGTTTCGGCCACCTGATGGCTGGATACGATGCCGGCTACTACGGCTATCTCTGGTCGAAGGTGTATGCTCAAGACATCTTCACCCGCTTCCAAAAGGAAGGGTTGGAGAACCCGGCGGTAGGCATGGCGTATCGCAAGGACATCCTCGAACCCGGGGCGACGATCGAACCGGATGTGCTCGTCCAGAACTTCTTGGGTCGTCCGGTGAGTCCGGACGCGTTCTACGAGGATCTCGGGATCCGGCCTTGATGTAAGGGCGGACCTCTAGGTCCGCCAAAAGGAAGGGGCGATTTTTCAATCGCCCCTTACACGTCGAGGATGAGCGATTTTCAATCGCCCTCTACATTTACTATTGCGGAGCCGGCGGAGTTATCTGAGCCGGATCTACCGGTGGCGAGAACGTGGGGGCCGATGGCGGAACGATCGGCGTCGGAGGCTTTCGTGGCGCGATCGCCCGGAGCATCGGCAGCGCCGCGCCCACCGAGACCGCTACGAGTGAGAAGTACAGCACGATGCCGATCCACCCGGTGATCGAGCAGACCACGAAGAGGATAGCCGTGCCGATCAAGACCGCGCCCACCGGATTGGACTGCTTTGAGGTCGATCGGAAGATGCGATCGCCCAAGAACTCAGCGATAGCAGCTTTGCCCACGAGATAGCCGAGGATCGAGACCAAGATCGCGAGCGGGATGAGCGGGATGCCGATGATGGTGATCGCAAGCGCGATGATCACGAGCACCAAGATGATCGGAGAGAAGAAGCCTAGCACGCCCGCCATCACGGCGTTATCGATCATGTTGGTCGCGGCTTGGCGGACGAGCGCCGGGAAGAGCAGGAACGCCACGATCGTGAGCAACGCGTCCACGAGATAGAACCAGGTCCAACCCCAGTCGAAGGACGGCTGCGGAGGCTGCGGGGGCATGATGGGTTCCGGCGAGGGGAAGGTCATCAGCGGTGACGGCATCGGCCGAACCGGCGTGCCGGATGAGTTGGATTCGTTGTCGATGACCCCGCCGACGTTGACGAGACTGCCCGCGACATGGCCGTGCGGTGCGATGTAGATGCGCCCGCCGATCGCGGCGGCGTCGCCGTCGACCTTGCCATAGATGTCGGCGCTGCCACCGATGACCACGAGATCGCCCGTGACTTCTTGGTCGGGCCGCACGATTTCGTGTTGTCCACCGAGTACTACCACGTCGCCGCTGCTGTCCGGCGACACGTCAGCTCTTGCCGGGGTCGAAACCAAGAGCGTACCAGCCACCACGGCCAGCGCCGCAACGGGCAAGAACACGCTCCAGGTCATCGCGATACGTTTCATGTCGTTTGTGCTCCGAAAAAGGCCGATTGCACTTTGGCCAAGTAGTGCCGCCCCGCGTACAGGAAGAACAAGAGCGCGCAGCCTTCGACGACGCCGCCTGCGAGCGCGATCGCCGTGAGGTGGAAGTGGTCGGCAACGCGGTAGAGCCCGTCAGCCGACACCACGAACTTTCCGAGGAAAAGGCCGCCGTCCGCGGCGAGCGTCTTCCAGCGCAGCACGCCGGTCGCGGTGAGCACGATCGCCGTCGCCCAGGCGAGCAAGTCGTAGACGCCGAGCCAGACGACGCGCGAGCGGCGCGGCGCAGCCGCCGGCATGCGAGCGACGGCCGCCATCACGAGCTGTGTGAAATCCGCTCTCGGCTCGATCTCCGAGAGCCGAGCCAAGCGATGCTCGACGACCATCATCTCCTCAGCGAACGTCCGGCAGCCGACGCACCCGTCCAGGTGCTCCTGGACCTGCGCGGCGAGCGCCGGTACAAGCGTCCGATCCGCAAACGCGGAGAGCTGGTCTCTACACGCAGAGCACTTCACGGGTGTGTACCTCCGCTAACGATGCATCGCCGCCCGAGGCGGACGCGCCGCGAGCCGACAGCTCGCGCGCCAACGCGGCCTTGCCGCGATGGATCAACGTCTTGACGTTGCCGAGCGTGACGCTCATGGTGTTCGCGATCTCCTGATAGTCCAAATGTCGATAATAGCGCAGCACGAGCGCCGCACGCATCTTCTCCGGGATGCGCTGCAGCGCCACGCGGAGCGTGCGTTCGTCGTCGCCGCGCAGCACGTGGGCATCAGGCGACGCGGACGGCCGCAGGTCAGGAAGTTTCTGATCGAGCGTCTCGTCGTCGTAGAGATCTTCCGTCGGTGGCCGGCGCCGCTCTTTCATGAGGTGCGTCCTGGCCGCGTTGCGCGCGATTTGGTAAAGCCACGTCGAGAATTTTGCAAGCGCAGGGTTGAAGGTGCGCAGATGCGCGTATGCTCGGAGGAACGTCTCCTGGCTGATGTCGTCGGCTTCTTCGGGCGAGCGGACCAAGGCGTAAACGAAGTTGAGTATGCCCCGTTTGTGCCGCTCGACGAGCGGTGCGAAAGCGTTTTGGTCTCCTCTCAGGACGAGCGCGACGAGCTCCTCGTCTGTCAGCTGCCCAATAATGGCGGATCCTCCGTCGTGAAGATGGTACCGCCAAACCGGTCCAAAAGTTTCGGTTCTGGGTGTGACGCAGATGTGTAAAAGTCGCGCCGAATCAAGGTTTTCCGCACGTACCGGGTTTCAACGCAGCCCTCGCGAAGGCCCGCCCCATGCAGGAAGCACAAGCCCGCTCGCTACCGGGCAAGCCTGTCTCCGCGTCCGCGGTGGAGCTCGCGACGCTCGTCGAGGTCGCCGACACGAACCCCATGGGCAATATCCATGGCGGCGTCATCATGAAGCTCGCCGACCAAGCCGCGGCGGCAGCGGCCATCCGTCACTCTGGGCGCATTTGCGTCACCGCAAGCATCGACCGGATGGATTTCCGCAGCGCCGTGCATGTGGGAGACATGGTCGTCCTCAAAGCTTCGCTGCATTACGCGCATCGCAGCTCAATGGAAGTCGGCGTGCGGATCGAAGCTGAGCGCCTGCAGACGGGCGAGCGGACCCACGTCGCGTCCGCGACCCTCATCTTCGTGGCGCTCGACGAGCAGTGCAGGCCGGTCCCTGTGCCGTCAGTCATCCCGCAGAACCCGGAAGAGCAACGTCGTTACGCGCGCGGCGAGGAGCGCTATCGCGAACGCCAAGCGCAGCGCCAGCGCGAGAAGACGGCAAACGCCCCGCACCGGAGTTGACCTCCAAAGGCATCCCGCGCTGAGATGAGCGCGCCTGCGCGCCAGGCGCTCTCGCGGTATGCGCTGCTCGCCATCGGCATCGTCGGTCTCTCGACCGCCGGCGTGTTCTACAAGCTGGCTACGGCGCCCGTACTCGCGATCGTGGCGTACCGGATGCTCTTCGCCGTCGCCATCGTGCTCCCGATGTCGTCGGTGTGGCGCCTCTTCGGGAACCGAGCTGGACGACCCAAGATCTCCCGAGCCGATACCATCGCATCGTCGGCCGCGGGTGCGCTGTTCGCTCTGGACGTCACGCTCTGGGCGCTCTCTTTGCAGTTCACGAGCGTCTCGTCCGCGGCGCTGCTCGTCAGCATGGATCCGGTCTTCGTGGCCATCATCGCTGCCCTCGTTTTCGGTGAACGCCCGAGCTTGGCGATGGTGGCCGGAATGGCTGTCGCCGTCGCAGGCGCGACCATCATCACCGTGGGCGACTTCCGGATAGCGGGCCGCGCCGTGTGGGGCGACGCGCTGGCTCTCTCGGCAGCGCTCGCGGAAACCGGGTATCTACTGCTCGGCCGCCACGTGCGCCGCAGAGTCGATACGCTCCCCTACGTCAGCATCGTCTACACCTCGTGCGCGGCATGCGTCTGGATCGCGGTGCTGGCATTTCGTGCTCCCATGCAGATCGGCGGGCACGACATCTGGATCGCGCTCGCGCTCGCGGTCTGCGCGACCGTCATCGGACATACCCTCGTCTCGAAATCCCTAGGCCACATGCCGGCTGCAGTCGTCGCCATCTCGTTTCTCTCACAGCCGATCATCACGGCGCTGCTCGCCTATCTCGTCTTGCACCAAGTCGTCGCGCCGCTCACGGCTCTCGGCGGCTCGATCGCGCTCGCGGGCATCGGCGTCGTGGTCTTCGCTAACGAACGTTCGGTCGCAGAAGTCCCGTCGCAGACCGTCTAAAGGGCGCCGCCGCGTAGAACACCAAGAGCCCGCACATGGCAAAACGTGCCCTTATCACCGGCATCACGGGGCAGGACGGTTCGTATCTTGCGGAGTTTCTGCTCGGCCGCGGTTACGAGGTCTTCGGGATGACGCGACGCTCGAGCACGAACTCGTTCGATCGTATCGCGCACATCATCGATAAGGTGACGTTGTTCTCGGGCGATCTCTTGGACGAGCATTCGCTCGCGACCACGATCCGCGAGGCGCAGCCCGACGAGATCTACAACCTCGCGGCGCAAAGCTTCGTGCCCGCCTCGTGGTCGCAACCGGTGCTGACAGCGGAGTTCACGGCGGTCGGCGTATGCCGTCTGCTCGAGGCGATGCGCGCGGTCAAACCAGACGCGCGCTTCTATCAGGCTTCGAGCAGCGAGATGTTCGGTAAGGTCGTCGAGACGCCGCAAACCGAGTCCACACCATTCTATCCGCGAAGCCCCTACGGCGTGTCCAAGGTGTTCGGCCATTGGATCACGGTGAATTATCGCGAATCATACAACCTTTATGCATGCTCCGGAATCCTGTTCAACCACGAAAGTTTACGTCGCGGCCGCGAATTCGTCACGCGCAAGGTGACCGATGCCGTGGCGCGGATCAAGCTCGGCAAGGCCAAAGAATTGCATCTCGGCAATCTCGAGGCGCGCAGAGACTGGGGTTATGCCCCTGACTACGTGCGCGCGATGTGGCTCATGCTGCAGCAACCAAAACCCGATGACTACGTGATCGCGACCGGTGTCACGCGTTCGGTCAAGGAACTCGTCGAGGCAGCCTTCTCGCACGCCGCCCTGGAATGGCGCCGCCACGTAGTCACCGATCCGAAGTTCATCCGACCGGCTGAAGTGGACGTGCTTGTCGGCGACGCGAGCAAGGCGCGGCGCGTGCTCGGCTGGGAACCGCAGACGAGTTTCGAGCAGATGATCGGCACCATGGTCGACGCGGACCTCGAGCGGCACCGTAAGAACGCCGATTGATGCGCGCGCTGGTCACGGGGGCTGATGGATTCGTCGGCCAGTGGCTCGTGGCCGCGCTGCTGGACCGCGACTGGGAAGTGGTAGGAGCCATCCGCGCAAGCGCGCCAGAGCTGCACACGCTGACCCAAACGCGCGCTCGCGACGTCAAGTGGGCGAGCGCGTCGATCACGGACCTGGAACGCTTGCAGAAGATCGTGGCTGATGCGAAGCCGGACGCCGTCTTCCATCTCGCCGCGCAGTCGTTCGTTCCAGCCAGCAACGACGATCCGATGACCACGATCGAGACAAACGTGAGCGGCACGGTGTGCATCTTAGAAGCGGTTCGACGCGAAGCACCCGGCGCGATCACGATCGCGGTGGGTTCAGCGGATGCGTACGGCGCGTTCAGTTCGGACCGATTGCCGCTTTCAGAAGCGCAGCCACTCGCGCCGCAAAATCCTTACGCAGCTTCAAAGGCGGCCGCCGAACTTTTAGCGTTGCAGTACGCGCGCGCCGGGTTTTGCCGGGTAGTCGCGACCCGTTCGTTCAACCACACGGGTCCGGGTCAGCGCGCATCGTTTGCCGTCGCATCGTTCGCAAGGCAGATCGCGGACATCAAAGGCAAGCGGCGCGCGCCGCTTTTGGAAGTGGGAGACCTAAGCCCGCGACGCGACTACTGCGACGTCCGCGACGTGGTCCTCGCCTATGTGCTGCTCGCCGCGCGCGGCGAATCCGGCCAGGTATACAACGTGTGCAGCGGGCAAGACCGCAGCATGGCCGAGATCGTGCAACAGCTGCTGCGAACGGCCGGCATAGAAGCCGAGATCAAGCAGCGAGCGGATCTAACACGATCCGGGCTCATGCCTGTGATCCGCGGCGATCCTGCACGCATCAACAAGCGCACCGGGTGGGCGCCCGTGATTCCATTCGACCGCACGCTCTCCGATATGTTGGAGTTTTTCGCCAGTGCCGCAGCCTGACGAGGTCCGGGATTCCGACTGGCGGGCCCGCGTCTTTAAAAACCGCGGCTTGCTGCTGGTGCCCGTCGCGCTCGCGCTCGTCATCTTCGGGGCGCCGTCAGTGCGCAGCACGATCGTCGGACTCGCCGTCGCGGCGCTCGGCGAGGTGATCCGGATCTGGGCGGTCGGCTATTCCGGCATCACGACACGTTCGAACGAAGTGACCGCACCGCAACTCGTCACGGCGGGGCCGTACGCCTGGATCCGCAACCCGCTCTACGCCGGCAACTCGATCATCGCCCTCGGCTTTTGGCTCGCCTTTTCGGGCGACGTGTCGATGGGAACGTCGCTTGCGCTGTTCGCCTTCATCGCGATCCTCATGATCAGCGTCTACGCGACGATCATCCCGCTCGAGGAGTCCTATCTCACCCGTACCTTCGGCGGTGACTACGAGATCTATCGCCGGACGGTGCCCCGCATCGTGCCGCTCGCCGCTCCACTGCCGAAGGAAGAGCGCCAGGGCACTTGGCGCGCGGCGGTGATCGCGCGAGCGGAGATCATCACCCTCATCTACTTCCTGATCATGATAGGCGCTGTGGTTTTTAGGCTTCGGGCCGCCAGGTAGGACAGCCCTGAAAGCCTCGGCACACGCCGAGGGTTGGCATCGAAAAATCCCACGGCCAGGGACGAGAGCATAAGGGTCGACGAACACTCGTTGCCTTGAAGGGTCGAGCGAACGGATGCTATCCTTTTGAGGCGGTTTGCCGTCGACGCATAGGCGGCCGGTTCTGCGGAGATCCGGCGAGCGCCGCCGCCGGGATGACCGGCTCGCAATCATCGAAATGGCCGCGAGCAAGGTGTCGACAGGAATATCGACGACAGACGCGCTTCAGGCCGCCTTACGGCGGCCTTCTTTTTTTGCGGGACCGTCATCGCGGGTGCGTGAACCACCGACAGCCATGCGTGTTTTGGTCGTCGGGGCGGGCCAAATGGGCAGCGGCATCGCACAGGTTTGTGCCGCCGCGGGCCACAGCGTGCTGCTCAACGACGTCGATGGGGCCGCAATCGAACGCGGCCGTGCATCGATCGCCCGCAATCTCGGCCGTCAGATCGAAAAAGGCCGTCTCACCGCGGCCGGCGCTCGGGAGGTCGAAGAGCGCGTCCAAGCGCAGAAGTCGCTGGATGGAGCGATCGACGCGGCGATCGCGATCGAAGCGGCCAGCGAGGATGCGCGGCTGAAAGAACGCCTCTTCTCACGCCTGGACGAAGCGCTGCCGCCGCAGGCGATCCTCGCGAGCAATACCTCATCGATATCGATCACAACGCTGGGAGCAGCCACGCGCCGTCCGGATCGAGTCATCGGCATGCACTTCATGAACCCCGTTCCCGTCATGAAGCTCGTCGAGGTCATCCGCGGTCTTGCAACCTCAGATGAGACCTTTGCGGCCGTCAAGCGATTCGCAGAAGAACTCGGCAAAGTGGCGGTCGAGGTGAACGACGCGCCGGGGTTTGCAAGCAATCGCATCCTCATGCCGATGCTCAACGAGGCGATGTTCGCCTACATGGAAGGCGTGGGCACGCCCGAGGCGATCGATACCGTGATGAAGCTCGGTATGAACCACCCGATGGGGCCGCTCGAGCTCGCCGACTTCATCGGACTCGACACCTGTCTTGCGATCATGGAGGTTTTGCACGACGGATTCGGGGACTCCAAATACAGGCCGTGCCCCCTGCTGCGCAAGATGGTCGCCGCGGGCTATTTAGGCAAGAAGAGCGGTCGCGGGTTCTACACGTACGCATGAATTTCGAGCTGACGAACGATCAAAAAGCGGTGCGCGATATGGTCGCCGGCTTTGCCAAGGCGGAGATCGCGCCGCATGCCGCGCGCTGGGATAAGGTGCACGAATTCCCGGTCGAAGTCTTCCGTCGTTTGGGCGAGCTCGGCATCATGGGCATGTTCACCACAGAAGCCTACGGTGGCGCTGCGCTCGACACGGTCAGCACGGTGCTCGCGATCGAAGAACTCAGCCGCGCGGACGCCGGCATCAGCGTGACTGTTTCCGTGCAAGGACTCGTTGCGCGCATCATCGAGACGTTCGCTTCCGAGCAGCTCAAGCAAGAGTATCTCCCATCGATGTGCGCGGGGAAGTGGCTCGGCGCGTTCGCGCTCACCGAGGCCGAATCGGGTTCAGATCCGTCGAGCTTGCGCACCCAAGCCGTGCAACGCGACAGCGAGTACGTGCTCAACGGCACCAAACAATGGGTAACGAACGGCGGCTACGCGCAGGCGATCGTGGTCTTCGCGCGCACGGGGCGCGAGGGCCCGAAAGGCATCTCCGCTTTCTTGGTGGACAAAAAGACGAAGGGCGTTTTGGTGGGACGGGTCACGGAGAAACTCGGCATCCACTCCTCCAACACGGTCGACATCGTCTTGCAGGACGCGCACATTCCGGTCGGGCGCTTGCTGGCGGAAGAGGGAGCTGGCTACAAGGTGGCGCTCGCGAACCTTGGGGCCGGCCGGCTGGGCATCGCTGCGCAGGCCGTTGGCATCCTGGCGGCATGCCTTGAGACATCGCAGCGCTACGCGCAGGAGCGTTTCCAGTTCGGTCGACCGATCGGAGCCTTCCAGGCGGTCTCCTTCAAGATCGCCGACATGGCAGTGGATCTCGACGCTGCGCGGCTCTTACTCTATAGAGCCGCTTGGCTGCGCGATCGCGGCATGCCGATGGTGGACGCATCTTCGAAGGCGAAGCTCTTCGCTTCGACTGCAGCCCGCAAGCACGCGAACGAGTGCTTGCAGATCCTCGGCGGATACGGATACACGACCGAGTTCCCAGCCGAACGTTACTATCGCGATGCGAAGATCACCGAGATCTACGAAGGCACGTCCGAGGTGCAGCGCATCGTCATCGCGCGCGAGCTGCTCGGCAGACTCGACGAGCGTACGGGCCACGACCGGCCGGCGCGAGCGGCGCCGCGGCCCAATGGCTCGCCGACCGGGCGCGACCCGGCCGAACGCTCCTAGCCGAAACCAAAATCACCCATGTAGCGGCGGACCTTTAGGTCCGACCAGACGGAGAGCCTGATGCGTCTACTCGAGTATCAAGGAAAAGAACTGTTCGCCAAAGCCGGCATTCCGGTCCCGACGGGCTTCGTCGCCACGTCGGTCGACGACGCCGTCAAGATCATGCGCGAACATCCCGCGCCGTCGGTCGTAAAGGCTCAGGTCCTCGTCGGAGGCCGCGGTAAGGCGGGCGGCATCAAGTTCTGTTCGAGCGCTGAAGATGTGAAGGAACCCGCGCGCACGATCCTCGGCATGAACATCAAAGGCGAGATCGCCAAGCGCGTGCTTATCGAGCAACGCGTCGACATCGAAAAAGAACTGTATCTTTCCATCACGGTCGATCGCGCCAGCAAGCGCCCAATCGTCATCGCGTCAGCGATGGGCGGCATGGACATCGAAGAAGTGGCCGCAAAAAACCCTGCGGCGATCGCGAAGTACTGCATCAACGTGGCGGGCGGCTACTGGCCGTACATCGGCCGGCGCGTCGCAAAAGAAGCCGGTATCCCCGCGCCCGTGACCGGGCAGTTCGTCAGCATCCTCGGCAAGTTGTACGCGCTCTTCTTCGACGTCGGCGCCATGCTGCTCGAGATCAATCCGCTGGCTATCACGAAAGACGGAAAGCTCATCGCATCAGACGCGAAGGTGGATCTTGACGACAACGGGTTGATCAGGCGGCCGGATCTCGAAGCATGGCGCACCGATCTGCCGGACCACGAGCTCGAGCAGCGCGCGCGTACGATCAATTTGAACTATGCCTATCTCTCTGGTAAGGGCGGCGAGAACGTGGGCGTGATCGGCAATGGCGCGGGGCTCGTGATGGGCACGATGGACGCGGTCCGCGCAGCCGGGGGTGAAGCGACGGATTTCTGCGACATCGGCGGGGGAGCCAAAGCGGACGTCGTGCGCAACGCGGTCGACATCGTCACGGCAGACCCGAGGGTCAAAGCTCTCTTCATCAACATCTTCGGAGGCATCACGCGCGGAGACGAGGTCGCCCGAGGTCTGCTCGCCGCGCTCGATGGGGGGACCTGGAAGAAGGATCGTCTCGTCGTGCGGCTCACCGGCACGAACGAGCGCGAAGGTCGCGCCGTGCTGGAAGGCGCCGGGATCGTCGCAGTCGAGACCATGAACGAAGGCGCGGCTCGCGCGGTCGCCATCGCTCGCCAATGATGTAGGGGGCGATTGAAAATCACCCCATCGTAAAGGAGACATTCTTGTCCATCTATCTCGATCGCAATAGCATCGTGCTCGTGCAGGGCATCACCGGCCGCGAGGGCTTGTACAACGCCAATCGGATGCGCGCGTACGGCACGAACATCGCGGGCGGCGTGACGCCCGGCAAAGGTGGGCAAACGGTCGAGGGCTTTGCCGTCTTCGACACGGTGAGCGAAGCGGTCGCGAAAACAGGCGCCACCGTCAGCATCATTTTCGTGCCTCCGCCCTTCGCCGCGGACGCGGTCCTCGAGGCGACTGACGCGGGCATCAAACTGATCGCGTGCATCACCGAAGGCATCCCGGTGCACGATATGCTGCGAGCCGTCGCAGCCATTCCGGAAGACGTCCGGCTCATCGGTCCTAACTGCCCCGGTCTCGTCACACCCGGTCAATCGCTCGTCGGTATCATGCCTGGTCACGTCTTTTCGCCGGGTAACGTCGGGCTTGTGTCGCGCAGCGGCACGCTGACCTACGAGATCGTCGATCAGTTGACGCGGGCGGGCATTGGTCAGAGCACGTGCGTGGGCATCGGCGGAGATCCGATCATCGGCACGGTTTTCACCGATTGCCTGCAAGCATTCCAAGAAGATCCGCAAACCCACGCGGTGGTCGTCG
Source organism: Candidatus Acidiferrales bacterium (assembly GCA_035622315.1). Lineage (GTDB taxonomy): Bacteria > Vulcanimicrobiota > Vulcanimicrobiia > Eremiobacterales > Eremiobacteraceae > JAJPHJ01. The sequence continues at coordinate 15,153 of DASPVP010000132.1, forward strand.
TCGGGGAGATCGGCGGCACGGACGAAGAAGATGCGGCAGCGATGATCGCGCGCCGCGCGTTCGCAAAACCGGCGGTCGCGTTCATCGGCGGACGCTCTGCGCCTGAAGGCAAGCGCATGGGGCATGCAGGAGCTATCGTCAGCGGCAGCAGCGGCACCGCCCAAGCAAAAGTCGAGGCATTCGAAAAAATAGGCGTGCCCGTTGCAAAAAGTCCCGCGGACATTCCCGATCTCGTTCGCTCGGTGATGCGCGAACCTGTGAAGCGATGACCGCTCTCTAGACGATTCATAATTGTTCATCCGGGAGACGTTCTCAGGGTCGGACCAACCTGTGCCATCCCGTCCCGCATATCGCATCACGAGCAGGTGTGCGAATGCGGCGTTCGAACCTTAAAGCGAACTTAAACCGAACATGAGCGGTAGTTCGGGCTCGCGAGAGCGACCGGAGCCGCCTGCATGCCGGTCTAGGTTGTTTACACTATCGAAGGAGGAACCCGCGATGCAAACTCGGGGCATTCTCCGCACCGCGCTCTTGGCGTTTGTCCTCGTGTCGCTCCAGGGAACATGGGCACTGGCTGGCACGACCGGCAACATCCAAGGCAAGGTGACGGACCCCAACGGCAATCCACTCAACGCCGTCCGGGTGACGGTCGCCTCACCCAGCCAATCCGCGAGCTCCACGACGGGGTCGAACGGATTCTACGCCATCTTGAACCTTTCGCCGGACACGTACTCCGTGACCGGCAGCAAAGACGGTTTCGACACGACCACGATCTACGGCATCACGGTCACAGCCGACCAGAGCAGCTCAGCTGACCTGCGCATGCGGCAATCGATCAAGACGATCGGCCACATCACGACCACCGCCACGGCGAGCGTTGTGAGCAAGACCGTCACTGGCGACCTGTACGCTGTCAACTCGCACGCGATCAGCAACCTGCAAGGATCGCAGGGCGGCGCCGAGACGCTGTACAGCCAGAACGCTGTCATCGGTTCGATGCCGGGCGTGATGCGACAGGTCGGCTCGGGCGGCGGCTACGCCGGCCAGGGCTCGCTGTCGATGCGCGGCGGTTCATTCGACCAGATCGGCTTCGAGCTCGAAGGCATTCCGCTCAACCGCGGATTCGACTTCTACAACTCGACGTCGGGTCTGACCAACGGACTCGCGAGCCTCGAAGTCTACACCGGCGGCGCGCCGGCCGACGCAGGCCGCGCGATGTCCGGCTACGTGAACGAAGTCATCAACCGCGGCAAGTATCCCGGTGGCGGCGACATCACGGGCATCGTCGGATCGCCCGTGTTCAACCACTCGGTGCAGGCGGACATCTACGGCGGTACCCCGGACAATCGTTTCACGTACTATGTCTCGACGCTGGCACTCAACTCGGATTACAACTTCGGCAACCGTAGCAACCTCGCCGGAACGCCGATCGACGTGCCTGCGAACGACCCCGGATGCAACGCATGGAATTCCCATGTGGTGGCCGGGTCGACGATCCCAGGATTGACGCCGGGTGGCGGTTTCCTCAACTGTTCGGTCGCCAACGTGCTGCAACAGCCGCAGTCGCTGTCCGCATACTCCGACATCCCGTTCACGGCGCAGCGCGACACGGTGACGAACCTTCACTGGGCGATCGCCCACAATGGGCTGAGCGACGATCTCCAAGCGCTCTACGTCGTCGGCTCTACGGGATCGGCTCCGTATGCCCCCGAGGGGACGTACAACTCCGATCCGACCGTGTCGACCTTCACGAGTAACACCGGCTATAATCCGGCGACAGGTCAACTGCTCTGGCCGACCGGCTCCTTCTACACCGGTATTGCCGGGCAGCCATACAACCCGTCGAAGCTGATGCCGCTCACGTGGCCGACTTCGGGCGGAAGTTTGGGCGGTCCGATTCCTCCAACGTTCCAAGACAGCCAGAACACGCAGTACTCGATCACGAAGTTGAGCTACACGCGCGCTCTGACCAGCACGTCGTTCCTCAACCTCTACGAGTACAATCTGTTCTCGTTCTGGAGCTTGGATCAACCGATCAACGGTTGGGTCGGGTTCACGTTCTACCAGTTGCATGACAACGCCACGGGCGTGACTCTCAACTATCAGAACCAGCTCAACGCGCAGAACTTGCTGAAGATCACGAGTGACTACACGCGTGACTTGACGCTGCGCTACAACTACCAGCCGGCCTTCAACTTCTGGAAGACGTCACCGTCTTGCTCGAGCGGTGGGGTCGCCGAGCCATGCGGACCTGGTACTGACGTGAACTACGTCGGTGCGCCCTTCGGCTACTGGTCTACGACAACGCCGCTCAATTGGGACGGCTCGATCGTCGATCAGTTCCGTCCGAGCGATAAGGCCCTCTTCGACTTGAGCGCACGCTGGGATGAGTTCCGGTTCGTGCTCATGCCGGACATGCAGCTCACTGGTACCAATGGCCTCGCCTACTTAGCAGAAGAAGAAAACGGCCAGTGCTTGCATGGTTACAACTACTCGCCGTCAGACCCAGCCATCATCGGGCCGAACGGCAACGAGAACTGCTTCGACATTCTGCAGCCGGCAAACGTCGGCAAGAACGATCCCGGTGGAATTCCGATTCTGCCGCAGGACGTCGTCGGGGCTGGTGCGTGGAGCAATCCGCCCACTTCGATCTCGTACGAGGCGATAAGCCCGAGATTCGGCTTCACGTACTCGTTTGATCCCGCGAACATCCTACGCATCTCGGTCGGACGGTACGTGCAACCGCCGGACTCGGCGTTTGAAGAGTACCGCGAAAACCCGATCTGGGGTCCTGGCAATACGGTGCAGCTCCTGAACCGGTTCTACGACGGACTCGGCTTCTACGCAGTACACAACGTGCAGCCGGAGGACAGCGTCAACTACGATCTCTCCCTCGAGCACGACTTCTCGAACGGTCTCTCGATGAAGATATCGCCGTACTATCGCGACACGCAGAACCAAATCCTGAACCTGCCGGTGAACCCGACGTCGCCGAGTTTCGTGACGGGTTACAACTTCGGTAACGCGCACATCTCGGGAGCCGAGTTCCTGCTCGCGAAGGTGATCACGGGGGCGAACGGCATCGGCGGAACGCTCGGTGCGACGTTCACCAACTCGACAATCCGGTTCTGGAAGGGCCCGACGGGCAACTCGTACATCGACACGGTCAACAGCCAGATCGCGTCGTACAACTCGTACTACGGCACGCACTACGCGCTCTTGGATCCGAACGCGTACTACGATCCGTCATACGACCAGGCACCACCGGTCTCTCCTTCGTACGACGTCAGGTTCGTGCTGAACTTGTCGCTCGACGCGCGAGAAGCCGGGTTCGACATCATCCCGACGTTGAACTATCAGTCCGGCCAGCCGTATGGCGATCCACAGCTGTTCAGTGACTCGCACTGCGCAGTACCAGGACCGTCAACGACGCCGGGCAACGCGCCTGGCTGTATTCCGCTCCCGCCAGGTGTGTTGACGCCACAAGGCGGCATCGGACCAGACCCGTACACGAACCAATTCGACGCACCTGGTGCATTCAAAGGCCCGTCGTGGTGGGCGCTCAACTTGGGCATCTCGCACGACATCGGTCACAACCTCAAGGCGTCGATCCTGGGTACGAACCTGTTGTGGGGCATCCACAACCAGGGATATCCATGGGAGCAGCCGACCAGCCAAGGCATCATCTCCTACGCTGACAACCCGTTCTACGCGTTGTCGCCGCTCGGGATGGGTGCTCTCGCTGCCACCGGCGCGCATCCGGCGAACGCATACTACGGTGACGACTACTATCCGTACGTCGGCGCTTCGGCAGCGTTGGCTGGCGGCGGTGCGATCCCGTATCGTACCTACGTGTTCAGCCTCTCCGCGAAGATCTAGGTCGAACGCGGACAGCGTGCGAGGCTGCTGGGAAACCGGCAGCCTCGCATGTTTTCCATCACGGTAAAGGGGAGGGCGGGAAGCCAAACCCGCGAAGTGGCGGACCTAACCCCGTCGCGCTGACCGGCCTTTGACGCCTGCGCATCTCCCAGCAACTCGAGGAGAATCCAAACCCGAATGAATCCCAAACTGGGAATCTGCTTTGCTCTTGCGTGCATCATCGCGGCCGGTGGCGCCTACGGGTGCCACAGCTCGACGACCGCGACAGTGACGCCGACGCCGACGGCGACGGGCACCGGACCAGACACGCTCTACGTGCAAACCGCGCAGGGTAACACGTCTGGCCAGGTCCGTATCTATCAGCACGTCTCCACCGCAGACGGGTTCATCGTCGCGGCGGCCGTCTTGCCAACAAGCGACATCTCCAATCCCGATGTGGTCTTCTCGCCGGTCTACCAGGTCTTGTGGTATCCAAGCGCCTATCCGCAGCCGAGCCCCGGCATGGACCTCTCAACACCGATCCGCATCTGGGACAATCCGATCTCCGATGGCGGCATGAATCCGAACGTGCTCGTTCCTTATAAGAACGGGCAAGGCACGGCGACCTACGACGTCAATCACGACCTGCTCTATGTCGCCAACGTCAACGGTCCCACGATCCAGGTCTTCGCGGATGCGCACGCGCTGACGAGTTCATCGACGGCTGCTGCGAACATCACGCTGACCATCACCGATCCGAACGTCGTGGGTACGCCGCGCGCCGCTGAGATGCTCTACGACCCCACGACCGACCGCCTCTTTGTGAGCGATCTCGGCCAGGTCGTCGCGGCATTTGACAGCTTCGGCACGCAAGCGGCGACGGCGGTCGCGGACAGCACCAACCCAACCATCCCTGCAAGCCGCGAGATGTCAGGGTTGTTCGCGCCGCAAGGGATGGCCTATTCCGAGCCCAACGACGTGCTGTATGTCAGCGAGCATCATCTCGTGAACGGCCAGACCATCGGACGCATCGACGTGGTGCACAACGCGAGCACGGCGAGCGGCATTGTAGCGCACAACCAGATCATCAACGGCTTCACGAGCGGTCCCGCCGGTATGACCTACGATGCGGTCCGCGATCTGCTCTTCGCCTACGACGGGGCGATTATTTGGGTCATCCCCAATCCCGAAAACGCGAGCGGCGCCGTTTCCAACATCACGAACCACCG
>DASPVP010000133.1:0-2298 GCA_035622315.1 Candidatus Acidiferrales bacterium
AGCGCCAAAGCGTCCTTGAGGATCAAATCCGTTGTCCCATATGAATTTGCGTGCTATTTTTGTATGCGGTTTACATAGTTTTTGCCTCTGCGACCAGGTACACTTGATATAAGAACCGCCTCTGCATCTGTAGGGGGCGATTGAAGATCGCCCCGGCCCAGAGAGTGTAGGGGGCGATTGCAAATCGCCTCAACCCAGAGAGTGTAAGGGGCGATTGCAAATCGCCCCAACCCTGTCGAAAGGTACGCCATGGCCATCACCGCCTCGCAGACCGAACGGCTACGCGAGCTTCGGAACGCCGAAGTTCCGCGCGGCGTCGGCAACACCCATCCCATCTTCGCTGATCACGGACTCGGCGCGAAGCTGTGGGATACCGATGGCAAGGAATACATCGATTTCGTCGGCGGCATCGGCTGCCTCAACGTCGGGCACTCGCATCCGCGCGTCGTCAAAGCCGTGACGGAGCAGCTCCAGCGTTTCACACACACCTGCTTCCAGGTCGCGATGTACGAGGGCTACGTCCAGCTTGCCGAGCGGTTGAACAAGCTCGCACCGGGCGCGTCGAAGAAGAAGACGCTCTTCGTGACGACAGGCGCAGAAGCGGTCGAGAACGCCGTCAAGATCGCGCGCAGCTTCACCAATCGCCCTGCGGTGATAACGTTCCATCACAGCTTCCACGGCCGCACGTTGCTCACGCTCACCATGACGGGTGAGAACAATCCGTACAAGCAGAACTTTGGGCCGTTCGTGGGCGAGGTCTACCAGACGCCGTTTCCCCATGAGTTCCACGGATGGACGACGGAGAAGGCGCTCGGTGCGCTGCACGACCTCTTCGAGTCGACCGTCGCGCCCTCACGCGTCGCAGCCATCATCATCGAGCCGGTGCTCGGCGAAGGAGGCTTCGTTCCGGCGCCGACTGAGTTTCTCAAGTCGCTCCGCGCCTTGACGCTCGAGCACGGCATCGTGCTCGTCGCGGACGAGATCCAGTCCGGCTACGGGCGGACCGGCAAGATGTTCGCGATCGAACATTCAGGGGTCGAGCCGGATCTGATCGTCGTCGCCAAGAGCATCGCGAACGGTCTGCCGCTCGCGGGCGTCATCGGCAAGACTGAGATCATGGACGCGCCGACCGCTGGCGGGCTCGGCGGCACCTTCGGCGGAAATCCGCTTGCCTGCGCTGCGGCGCTCGCGGTGCTCGACATCATCGAAGACGAGCATCTCCTCGACCGTGCCACGAAGGTGGGCCAGCGGCTCGAGCGTGCGTTCAAGGAATTCGCACGGCGCTATCCCGTGATCGGCGACGTGCGCGGCCGCGGGGCGATGATGGCGATCGAGTTCAAAGGCGGCCCCAAGATGACGGGGACGGAGATCGTCAGCCGGGTGACGCAAGAGGCGCGGTCGCGAGGCTTGCTCCTCATGCCTGCCGGCGTCAAGCGCAACGTCATCCGCGTGCTCGTGCCGCTCGTCATCGACGACAAAGATCTCGACACAGCGCTCGAGCGCCTCGACGCCTCGATCGCCGCCGCCACAACCACCGCGTAAGGAAAAATGTAGGGGGCGCTTGCAAATCGCCCCAGCGAAAAATGTAGAGGGCGCTTGCAAAGCGCCCCGTCAAGGGGCAAAGCCCCGGATAGGCATCATGCAGACGATCGACAAGAAACAGGACATCAACGTCGCCAACACTCACGGCAAGCGGCCGGACGACGAGGTGTTCGCGTATACGCAAAAAGTGCTCGATCTCATCGCGAAGCCCGAGATAAGCTCGGACGAAGCCGCTTGGGTGACGACCGAAACCGTCGACGGTTTCCGCGATCACGTCAACCCGGGTTTCCTCGAGTATCGCAAAGCGACGTCGGTCGAACATGCCGCGGCGGTCGTCGAATGGGGAGATGCAGGGCCGAACGCGTATCGCGACGTCACCGGCAAGGTGTACATCGACTGCCTGGGCGGTTTCGGCATCTACAACGTCGGTCATCGCAACCCCAAGGTCGTGAAAGCCGTCACCGATCAGCTCAAGCGCCAAGCGCTCCACAGCCAAGACCTGCTCGATCCGCTGCGCGCCATGCTGGCGAAGACGCTCGCGATGTTGACGCCGGGCGATTTGGAGTACGCGTTTTTCTGCAACAGCGGAACCGAGACGATCGAGGCCGCGCTCAAACTCGCGCGCGCCTACGATCCGGCGAAGCAGACCATCGTCGCAGCCACCAAGGGCTTCCACGGCAAGAGCATGGGCGCGCTCTCGGTCAGCGCGAAGGCGGAGTTCCGCCGGCCCTTCGGGCCCATGCTGCCGAACATCGA
>DASPVP010000134.1:0-22780 GCA_035622315.1 Candidatus Acidiferrales bacterium
TGTGGTCGTCAAGCCAGGGAGCCTCTTGGTGAAACTGCCCGAGAACGGCACGCTATCGCGACCGCAGACCGCGACCATCGCGGCGCAGGTGGGAAGCAACATCGTCGCGATCTACGCGCGCGAAAGCCAGCACGTGCGCGAAGGCGACCTGCTCATGAAACTGGACGACCGCTCGATCGGCGCCTCGGTCGCGTCGGACGAGGCGTCGGTCGCCGAAGCGCGCGCGACCTTGTCCGGAGCACAGGCGCGCCTGCAGGCGGACATCGATGCGAAAAACGAGGGGCAGATCTCCGGTGGTCTCGGCGGTGCCTCGATCGGCCTGTCCGGCGCCTCGCAGCTCGTGCAAGCCGAGCAGTCGCTTGCGGCGGCCCGCCTCGATTTGCAGACCGCGAAGGAGGCGTACGACGCGGATGAAGCGCTGTATCGCATCAACGGTCTGGCACGCCAGCAGCTCGACAAGGACCGCGCGACCTACGACGAAGCGCTCGCCAACCTGACAGCGGCCCAGCAGCAATACGATCTCTTGCGCCAGCAGCTGCGCGAGACCGGCGGCCAGCTGGGCACGCAGATCCAAGCGGATCGGATTTCGGTCGCAAGCGCGCAGGCGCAGGTCGACTCCGCGCAGGCAGCGCTCACGCTGCACTCCGACAATCTCGCGGACACAGAGGTGCGAGCGCCGTTCGACGGCGTCATCCAGCAGCTCGGCACGGAGACGGGCTCGACCGACCCGCTGGTCGAGGGCGACGCGGTGACGCCCGGGCAGATGCTCTTCACGATCGCAGGCGCCGGTCCGATGGTCGTGAAGGCGCAAGTAGACGAAGAAGATGTCATCAACGTGAAGCTCGGCCAGCGCGCGCTGATCAGCGGCGAGGATTTCCCCGGACGCACCCTCACGGGCGTGGTCACGAACATCGGCGCGGTGGTCGTGCAGGTCAATCAGGCCGGCAACAGCGCGAAGAACGTCGAGACGACGATCTCGCTCGACCGCGAGTATCCGTTCTTGCGCGCCGGCATGTCCTGCGACGTCGACCTCATCACGGGCGAAGCCAAGAACGCGCTCGTGGTGCCGCTCGCCGCGGTCGTCGATGACGGCAGCAAACACTACGTGTACGTGGTGCGGCGCAACAAGGCCGTCAAGGTGCAGGTCCAAAAGGGGCTTGCGAGCGATACCGACGTGGTCATCACGAGCGGCCTGCGCTCGGGCGACTCGATCGCCACCACGAACGTCAAAGAACTCAAAGACGGAGCGCCCGTCAAGGTCACGCCGGCCACCGCGGGCGCGTCGCCCACGCCGTGAAGCTCTGGGAGTTCTTCGGCTCGGCGTTTGACACGCTCTGGGCCAACCGCGCGCGCTCGATCCTGACGATGATCGGCATCGTCATCGGCACGGCCGCGGTCATCGCGATCTTCGCGCTCGGCCAAAGCGCATCGGCTTCCATACATATGAGTTTGGCGCAATTCGGCAACCAAGGGATCTTTTTCACCCCGACCCAAGGAGCGCGCACCCTGCAGACGGTGCAACTCGACTGGCGGGATTTCGCCGCGGTGCGCGACGGCTGTTCGCGCTGTCTTGCGGTCGCACCGGGTTACGACTCGTTCGTCAACATCCGCTCCGGCCACACGAACGACACCTTCGAGATCTCGTCGGACACGGATTACGTGCCGGACAAACTGCCCATGGCGGAGGGGCGGCGCTTCGACGCAGCCGATATCGAAGGTGCGCGAGCCGTGGCCAATCTCGTGATGCCGGCCAAGCAGAAGCTTTTTGGGGACGCGCCGGGCGTGGGCAAGTACGTGCGCATCGAAGACCGCCGCTTTTTGGTCGTCGGAGTGTATGCGCCGATCAGCGTCGGGTTGCTCGGCGGCCTCGGCGGCGGCAACGACTACACGATCAACATCCCGTACACCACCTACCACCATCTGCCGGGGTCGCAGATCGAGTATCTGCAGGTCTGGGGTCAGCCCGGAGTGCCGACGGCGGCGGTCATCGACGAGGTGCAAGGCATCCTCACCCACCTGCACGGGACGCACGCAGCGTTTGAGGCGCAAGATTTCACGCAGCAGGTGAACACGTTCCAGACCGTCATCGAGGCGATCGCCATCGGCATCTCGGCGATCGGCTTCATCGCGCTCATCGTCGGCGGCATCGGCGTCATGAACATCATGCTCGTGTCCGTGGTCGAGCGCACGCGGGAGATCGGTATCCGCAAGGCCATCGGCGCCTCGCGGCGTGACATCGCTTGGCAGTTCTTGGCAGAAGCGGTCGCGATAACCCTTATCGGCGGCGCTGTGGGCACCATCATCGGCGTGGCCGCAGCTCTGCTCACGAATGCGCTTGTCATCAACAAGCTCTCGAACGGGCCCGTGCCGATCGATTGGGTCTCGATCCTTTTGACCTCGGTGAGCTTCTCCGTCCTCGTGGGGATCTTTTTCGGCACGTATCCGGCCACGCGGGCCGCCTCGCTATCCCCCATCGAATGCCTGCGCCATGAATGAGCTGCTCGAGTTCTTCGCACAGGCATTGGACACGCTCTGGCACAACCCGCTGCGCTCGCTTTTGACCATGCTGGGCCTCATCATCGGCGTCGGCGCGGTGATCGCGATCCTTGCGGTGGGAGACGCGACGACGAAATCCGTGCTCAACATCCTCTCGCCCTACTCGCTTGCATCTGCCTTCATCTTTCCGAAAGATCAGCAACCCGATCCGCAAAGCGCGGCGATCCGTTACGACGACGCGGCACGCGTCCGCGAGATGGTGCCCCTGGCCAAAGAGGTGCTCCCCATCGTCTCGATTGGGGTGGAGACGCGCGTCAACCACGAGGACAAGACCGTTCGGGTCGTGACCGCGGGCGTCGGCCAGGGAGTCGACACGACGCCGCTCGCCGAGGGACGGCTGTTCGACCAGCATGACCTCGACGCGCATCGCAAGGTGGCGATCCTCTCCGACCGGGCGCGCAGCGAGCTTTTGCCCAACGTGACCGGTTCCGCGCTGGGCCAGCATTTGCGCCTCGCCGGCAGCGATTTCGAAGTCGTGGGCGTGCAGGCGCCGCCCATCCCAGGACTCCTCGGCGGCAGCGCGTCAGGTTTCTCGACCGTCATCGTGCCGTACACCCTGATCCCCGAACTCGGCTACACCTACATCTTTGGGTTGACGGTAGTCGCGCCCGATAGTGCGAGCCTTCCGCAAGTGAGCGATGCGGCGATCGCGTCGTTGAAGCGACTTCACGGTCAGCGCGCGCAGTACGACGAGCGCGACATCAAGCAGCTCAGCGACGCGATCATCCGGATCTTCGGCGTGCTCACGGCGGTCATTGGCGTCGTCGCCGCCATCTCGCTCGTCGTGGGTGGCGTCGGGATTATGAATATCATGCTCGTGTCGGTAACCGAGCGCACGCGCGAGATCGGCATCCGCAAGGCGATCGGCGCCACCCGTGGCAACATCGTGCTGCAGTTCTTCATCGAAGCGCTCGTGCTGTGTTTGGTGGGCGGGCTGATCGGTCTCTTGGTCGGCGTCGCCTTGGCCGAGCTCGTCATCCACACGTGGATCAAGCTGCTCACGCCCGCGCTCGTCTCATTCGCCTGGGCACCGATCGTGGCAGTCGCCATTGCCTTTTCCGCAGGCGTCGGCGTTCTCTTCGGTACGTATCCGGCCGTGCGCGCGTCGCAGCTCGACCCGATCGAGGCGTTGCGCTATGAGTAATCCCGTGGTCGAGATGCGTGATGTCGCCAAGATCTATAAAGTTGGCGATATCGAAGTGCCGGCGCTGCGCGGCGTGACCTTCTCGGTGGAGCCCGGCGAATACGTCGCGGTTATGGGGCCGTCTGGATCGGGCAAGTCCACCTTGATGAACCTCATCGGCTGCTTGGACAAGCCCACGCATGGCACGTATCGACTGGATGGCGTCGATGTCGCGGAGCAGTCCGATCAACAACTCGCCGCGATCCGGCTGCGCAAGCTCGGCTTCGTCTTCCAGGGATTCAATCTGCTCGCGCGGACGACGGCGGTGCGCAACGTCGCGTTGCCGTTGTTCTACGTGGGCGACAAGCAGCGCGAGTCCAAAGCGCTCGGGGTGCTCGAGAAAGTAGGCCTGGGGGACCGCGCGCAACATCGGCCGAGCGAGCTCTCCGGCGGACAGCAGCAGCGCGTGGCCATCGCGCGGGCGCTCATCAACCAGCCGGCGATCGTCCTCGCCGACGAACCGACCGGCAACCTCGACTCGGTGACGGCCGAGGGCATCATGGCCCTCTTCGAGCAGCTCAACCGCGAGGGGCGTACGATCATCGTGGTCACGCACGACGTCGGTGTGGCAAATCATGCCCGGCGCATCATCCGGCTGCACGACGGGCTGATCGTCGACGATAAGAGGCTTTGAAGCGTGCATCTCAGCACGCTCGTCGCATTCGTCTTGCTGGAGTTCGCGCTGTGCCTGATCCCGGGGCCGGCGGTCTTGTCCGTCGTGGGCGCGGCGCTCGGGCGCGGAGCACGAGCGGGTTTCGCGACGGCGTTCGGTATCCTCACCGGCAACCTGATCTACTTCATCGTCTCGGCGCTCGGGCTCGCCTCGATCCTCGTGGCCTCCCACACGGCTTTCACGATTGTGAAGTGGTGCGGCGCAGCGTACCTCGCCTATCTTGGTGTGCGCGCCCTGCTGGCTCGCCCTGTCGATTTTTCGAGCGAGCTGAGCGCCGCAGAGGGCGTGGGCCGGCGTGGTTGGCTCAACGGCACGGTGGTACAGCTCTCCAACCCCAAGGCACTCGTGTTCTTCACAGCGATTCTGCCGCAATTCGTCGACCCAAAAGCTGATGTTGCCGTTCAGCTCGCGATCTTGGGCGCAGCATCGCTGGCCGTGGAGCTCGTCGTGCTTTCGTTCTATATCGCGTGCGCCGACGGAATACGCAAGCGCGGAATCAACGCGCGCTCGCAGGTCTGGGCCGAGCGCATCGGCGGAGCGTTCCTATTGGCCGTCGCGGCGGTCGTGGCGCGCGAAGCGGTGTGAAGAAGAAGGCTTGTCCCACGACACTGATGCTCGCCATCGCGGTGATGGAGCTTGGGCTCAGCTGGCCGAGATCCGCGTGGGCCGCCTCACGCGAGATCACATACAGCGTTGCTTTCCGTGGATCGATCGTGGCCGATCGCCCCACGTTCGCGCACACGGTGGCCAAAGTCTATGCCGACCCACGCGGCTGGTCCCTCCACGACCAGCTCGTGTTCCGAGAGGTGCAGACGGGCGGTGACTTCACCATTTGGCTCGCGACCCCTGATGAGATGAAGTCCTTTAGCAGTGCGTGCAGCACCGTGTGGAGTTGCCGCAGCGGGCGCAACGTGGTGATCAACGAGGCGCGCTGGGTCTACGGTTCGCCCTTCTGGTACGGCAAGCTCGATGACTACCGCGCGATGATCATCAATCACGAGACGGGGCATTGGCTCGGATTAGATCACGAGGCGTGTGCTGGTGCAGGACTGCCCGCGCCCGTGATGATGCAGCAATCCGAAGGGCCGGCGCCTTGCGCGAACAACTCCTGGCCGCTCGCGAACGAGCGCGCCGCCGTCGCGAAATCGCTCGGCCTCACCCCATAGCCCAGCCCTTGTAGGGGGCGATTGCAAATCGCCCCAACCTCATCACGTTGGAGCGGCAAGATTGCGATCCGTGGCGACAGCGATCGTCGTGAGCGCGATCGCGCCGAGCGCCACCGCAGCTGCCAGAAACGCTAGGTACAGCCCCACGTAATCGGCGACAAATCCGACGAGCAAGACCGGCAAGCTAAACCCGGTATAGCCCGCCACCAACAGCGACGAGGTGACTTCGGCGCGGTGTTCGGGCGGTGAGATCGCGCCCACGATGCGCAGAGCGATGGCATACGAGATCCCGTTGCCCGCACCGGCGAGAAACGCGCCGACGAAAATGAGTGCCTGGAGATGCCAGGGTTTCGAAAGCAGCAAGCACCACATCCCCGCGCCGAGCACGAGCATCGCCGTCACGATGCCCGTGCGGTTCGTGAAGCGATCGGTCGTCAGCGACGCCACGATTGCTCCGGTCTGGACGAGCGACACCACGCCAGCGCCGATCATCAAGTTGTCGAGATGCAGCGCGTTGTCGAGAAAGGTCGGAACGAGCGACAGGAACACGCCGAGCGTCCCCCAGCTGATGAACGCTTGCCCGGCCGCGATGTAGAACGGACGCCGGATGCTCTTCGGCACGTGCAACACCGAACTATGATTCGAGTCGTACACGTGCGGGCACGACGGGACCGAGGCGATCGCAAACGCGAGGACGATCAAAAGCGCGATGTGCACGAAGTACGGCAGCGACGCCCCGTAGGGCGTGTACTGCCCCAGTGCGCCCGCGAGCAGCGCGCCGAAGGCTGCACCCGCGGAAGTGGCGATGACCGCGACTTGCCCTGCGTGCTTGCGCATCGCTTCAGGCATCCACTCGGTGATGGCCGCGATCGAAGCGCCGAGCCCCACCCCTACGGCGAACCCCTGCAAGATGCGCCCGATGATCAACCAGACGAACTCGTTCGCAAACGCGAAGACCAACGAGCCCAAAGCAAGCAGGGCGATGCCGGTGAGCATCGTGCGACGGCGCCCGATGTGGTCCGAGATGCCCCCGAGGAAGATAAGCGACGGGATCAACGAGGCGGCGTAGATCGCGAAAACAAGGCCGATTTGAGCCGGAGTGAGCCCGAACGCCTTTCGATAGAGCTCGTAGAGCGGGCTTGGGATGAGCACGCCTGCGAGCAGTAAGAAGACGGACGCCGCCGCAATTGGGTAGCGTCCTTCGGCCGGATTCTGCAGCGTCTGGCCCATGGGAGCTTACGGGTTTGGTGCCACGGCATCCGTATTTCCTTGTTGAAAGGGCGTAACAAAGGGTATACGCTAACCGTTACTCATCCGGGCAGTCGCCCATTGAGAACCCTCAGGTTGAAAGGGACCCAATGAAACGGATCATCACAGCCATCATCGCCATGATCATCGCAGCCGGGATCGTCGCTCCCACCGCGGCGCTCGCAGATTCGACGTTCTATGGCATCACGACACACGTATCGGTCAACAGCATCAAAGTCCAAGACCCCCACACGAAGCAGACCCTCAGCTTCGAGATCCTGCCTAAGTTCGACCAGATCTTCTCGGCCAACGGCAAGACCACGTACCAAATGAAGGACGTGAAGGCTGGTCAGTACGTCGGCGTGATCTATGATCAGAAGGCGCTCGGCGTCCGTCACGCGGACAAGATCTACCTTCTGACCAACGCCAACGAACGAATCGCAACCCAGTAATCTCGACCGAGGGCAAGCGGACCGCACCCCGACCCGCGGCCGCTTGCAGCTCCATTAGCCCCTAGGCGCCCCTTCAAGGCCGGCGTCTTCGACTACGCGAAGATGGCCTGCGTCGCCATGCTTCCATTGCTCGGCGTGCTGGTCGTTGTCGCCGGTTTTGCGCTGCGGCTCAACCCGCTCATCGTCGTCACCATCGCGGGCATTGTCTCCGCGCTGCTCGCCGGGATTTCGCCCCTTCACATCCTGGACGCGTTCGGCGCGGGCTTTGCGAGCAGCCGCTCGATCTCGCTCGCATTCATCGTCTTGCCGGTCGTCGGTCTTGCCGAACGTTACGGTTTGCAACAACGCGCGCGACTGCTTATCGAAAAAGCGGCCAAGTTGACCGCCGGGCGATTGCTGCTCGTCTACCTTTTCGTCCGGCAGGTCGCGGCGGCGCTGGGACTGACCAGCATCGGCGGCGTCGCGCAGATGGTGCGGCCAGTGATCTACCCGATGGCCGAGGGTGCGGCGATGCGGCTCGCGGGCGCAGACGAACTTCCCGACTCCATCACGGATACGATCAAGGCGAACGCTGCTGCCGCGGATACCGTGGGCGCGTTTTTCGGTGAAGACGTCTTCGTCGCCATCGGCTCGGTGCTGCTGATCACGTCCTATGTCGATGCCAACTATCACCTGCGCCTCGACGCACTACAGATCGCGCTTTGGGCAATCCCGACAGCGATCGCCGCCTTCGTTATTCACGGTTTCCGCCTCATCCGGCTAGACGCGCGACTGGCGCGCTCGCTGGCCCAGCCGAGTCCACGCGCGGGCAACTCATGATCTCTGCCGAGTGGATCTACTGGCTTGCTGGCGCATTTTTTCTTGGCACGGGTGTGGAGATCGCGATCGATCAAACGCATCCCAAGCGATGGGCCAGCTCCGCGTTTTGGGCCTTGCTCGGCATTTCGTTTTTTTACGGAAGTTTCGTCAAAGTGCTTCCCGTGTGGCCGCTAGGCCTCGTCGTCATCGCGTTAGCGATCATCGCCGGCACCGGGCTCACGGGGCCCGGGACTGTTCGGACGACGACCGAAGCGCAACGCGAAACGAGCGCACGCAAGATTGGCGATGCGCTCTTTGTGCCCGCCCTGACCATCCCCGTCGTGACGATCCTCTTCGCAGTCGGGATCAGCAAGATCGTGGTGAACGGCCAACCGCTGCTCGCCAAAGGTCAGGAGACGCTCGTCGGATTGGGCGTCTCAGTGATCGTGGCGCTTATCGTGGGAACGATCTTGCTACGACCGTCGCCTACATTTGTCTCGTTGCGAGAGGGACGGCGCATCTTGGAGTCGGTGGGTTGGGCGGTGTTGCTGCCACAGATGCTCACCGTGCTCGGCGGGTTGTTCACGCAGGCTGGGGTCGGCACAGCGGTGGGTGCGATCGCGCAGCACGTCGCCCCGGAGCACTCGCGGACCGTCGCCGTGATCGCATACGCCCTGGGCATGGCGCTCTTCACGATCGTCATGGGCAATGCGTTTGCGGCATTTCCCATCATGACGGCCGCGATCGGCTGGCCCATCTTGGTCGTGCGGCTCGGCGCCCACCCTGCGCCGATGTTCGCGATTGGGATGCTTGCGGGTTACTGCGGTACCCTCTGCACGCCCATGGCGGCGAATTTCAACCTCGTGCCGCCTGCGCTACTCGGTATGAAAGACAAATACGGTCAGATCAAAGTGCAGATCCCGACCGCCATCGCACTTTTCGCCGTCAACGTGTGCTTCATGATGATACTTCCGTTTCTATGAGCGCGCGCATCGAGCTCCAAGCAGCACTTGCGCCTCGGATCGCGCCGGTGATACTCGCAAACATCACCACGCACTATCCCTATCACGACGCGCATCTCTTTCTCGCACGCGGCGAGTCACACGATCCGCACGTCGCGCACCCGGCGTTTGGCAATTCGTTCGACTGGCACTCGAGCGTGCACTCGCACTGGACGGCAATTCAATTGATCGGGTATTTCTCTAGAGTTGGCGAGAACCGTTCGATGGCTGAGCGGCTGCGAGAGGCTATCGAAAAGAACCTGACGACGCCCAATATCGAAGCCGAGGTCGCTTATCTCGAGGCGCGGCCACACTACGAGCGCCCTTACGGGTGGGCCTGGGCGTTGAAGCTCGCAGCGGACGCAGACAGCCTAGGGAAGCTGGATTCCCTGCGAGAGCCGCTGCGCCACCTTTCAACGTCATTAGCCAAGAAAGCGATACGGTGGGTCGAAACGCTGCCCGCACCGATCCGGCACGGCGTGCACGGCAACACAGCCTTCGCGTTGGGACTGATCGTAGACGCCTCTCGCGCGCTCGGGCTGCGGCAGCTTGAAGATGCGGTCACCGCGCGGGCTTTCGCATGGTTCACAGATGATCGAGACTATCCGCACGATTGGGAGCGTAGCGGCTACGACTTTCTTTCGCCCGGTCTCGCTGAAGCAGACCTGCTCAGGCGCATCGTGCCCGAAACAGAGTTCGCTCGGTGGTGGCGGGTTTTTCTGCCGGATCTCACGGTGTCCGCGAGCTTCTTCCAGGTTGTCGAAGTGCCCGAGATCGCAGATGGGGCGATAGCCCACCTGCACGGTCTCAACCTCTCGCGTGCGGCGATGATCGCCCGCATCGCGGCGGTGCTCTCAACAACAGATGTAGCCACCACCAGACAACGGCTGGCCCCTGCGCGCATGCTAGACATGGCAGAACGGCTCTACAACGCCGGGATTGAACATGCGGTCAGCGGCGACTACCACGCGACCCACTGGCTTGCGACCTACGCGTGGGATGCCGCAACGAGCCTTGACGCTGCACGTGGTCGCATGTGACGCGATTCCCAGGTTCTTGTCGCGCTTCTTGGCAAAACGGCGGTTACATGCTAGCATGAACTCATCGTCCGTATCGCTATGGAGGATTTCGCCATGAGCGCCATCGGTCGTCGAGCGTTTATCTCAACGAGCGCCGCAGCTATTGCAGCCACAGCCATCCATCCCCAAGCGCTGTTCGCACAGCCTATTCGCGGACAGATCGACAAGCTGGGGCGCTTTGGATCCTTGCTCAACCGCCAAGAGTTCGCCCTTGCACCGCAAGCCTTGGATCCCGAGATCCTGGCGCTTTTCGCCTCCCAGACGACGATGCATGGAATCATCCAGACCGGGCCCGCGAAACGGCATATCCTCGCGGGCCTGCCGCCCATTTTCATGCAAGGCACGAACGGGTCGCTCGGCTATCCCGGTAGCTGTGAGGCCTGCTCGTTCGGGTACTGCTTGGGCACGTACACCGCGTCGCGTGGTTATCCCGGCTTCAATATCTTGCCGCGCGACAATCACGCAAGCGTCGCCTGGCTCTTCGAATGGGCGCAGCGCACGCAACACCGTAGCGGCTGCGGAGGATCGCTCGCGCTGCCGTATTTGAGTTTGATGGTCGCTCAAGGAGCGCCGAGCGCGGTGCAGGTCCCGTACAAGCCAAACTGCACGTATATCGACGGGCTCACCGCGCCCATCAAGAGCTATCCTGGTATCGCCAAGTTCCGGATCGGCAGCTACAAAGCGTTGCCGAACTTCCTCAACGCCCAGAAAAAGTTCGTAAAGACATTCAAGCAGTACATCAACGCTGGCCACGCGATCGCTTTTTCGGGCCTGGTGGCCAACGCGTACGACAATCCGGGCACTGTGATGTACAACGGCGCCTTCGATCCAGCCGCGTCCGCGTTCATCACAGGCTCGGGCCATGGGCAGGTGATCGTCGGTTACGACGAGGCCCTCGGCCACACCGGAGCATTCCTAATTCAAAACAGCTTCGGCAAGGATTGGCCGTACTTGAGCTCAACCCAGCCGCTGATGCAGGGACGGCTCTGGTGGACATTCGAGGCATTCTTCGCTTCGCAGGGGTTCGGCGCGATCGCGTATCCGATTCAGCGACCAGTCGTGTTTCCAGGCACGATCGTCATCTCGCCACAAACGCCGGGCGCGCCGGTCGTTCGCATTCTCGAAGCAGTTCGTGGTGTCGTCGAGGGCGAGGGTGTGGTCGCCCTCGAGATGGACTTCGATCAACCGATGCATCTCGACGCGATCCGCGTGACGCCGGTCGGCACGAGCACGCCAATCGTGGGCACTTACAACGGTGCGATCAAGTACGGATTCGCCCACGTCACGCGCAGCGGCGCATTCCCACCGGGCCGCTACGCAGTCGAGCTCGACGCACATACGCTATCCTCAGACCTCGCTCAACAGGAGCATGTCACCTACCGAGGTTTCGTGCGGATCAGCTGAACCAGCGCCCAAAATACAGTCGCGCCGACCGAAGTTAGGCGTAAAGTTGTCAGGGAAAGCGCTAGTGGGCGCCTAAGCGTTTGTGAGGGGAGTGTTCAGACGCGCCCCACGTTTTTCTTTGGAGGGACCCTTGTGAGCACGGCAGCGATTCCATTCAACATCGGCAATACGGCATTCATGCTCATCTGCGCAAGCCTGGTGATGCTGATGACCCCGGGTCTCGCGTTTTTCTACGGCGGCTTAGTACAGCGGAAAAACGTCGTGACCATCATGATTCAAAGCTTCGTGTCGCTCGCCTGGACGACGGTCATCTGGTACGCATTTGGGTATTCGGAGTCGTTCGGTCCGGATTGGCACGGCATCATCGGCGATCCGACCCACTACGCCTTCCTGCGTGGCGTCACGTTGCACACGATGTTCACCGGCAACGACGCCGGCATCCCGCTCGTCGTGCATATCGCCTACCAGATGATGTTCGCCATCATCACACCGGCGCTCATCACCGGCGCCTTCGCCAACCGGGTCACCTTCAAAGCGTACTTCTTGTTCCTCACCGCGTGGCTCGTGCTCGTCTACTTTCCATTTGTGCATATGCTGTGGAGTCCGGACGGCATTCTCGCGAAGTGGGGCGCGTTGGATTTCGCAGGCGGCATCGTCGTGCACGCCTCGGCCGGCTTTGCGGCGCTGGCCTCGGTGCTTTACATCGGCCGTCGGCGCGTGGTGGATAACACGCCGCACAGCGTGCCGCTCATCGCGCTTGGCACGGGTCTGCTTTGGTTTGGTTGGTACGGTTTCAATGCCGGATCGGAATTGCGCGTCGACCCGGTGACAGCTGCGGCATTTCTGAATACCGATATCGCCGCATCCTTTGCTGCGGTCACCTGGTTCCTCGTGGAATGGGCGCGTGGACGACAACCCAAATTCGTCGGCCTGCTGACCGGAGCGGTGGCTGGGCTTGCGACGATTACGCCGGCAGCGGGCTACGTCTCACCCTCGACCGCCGTTTTGTTCGGCGTTTTTTCTGGCGTGATCTGCTACTTCGCTGTAGCCCTCAAGAATCGCCAAGGCTGGGACGATGCGCTCGACGTCTGGGGCGTCCACGGTGTGGGTGGCTTCCTCGGGATCACGCTGCTTGGCATTTTCGCATCAACAGCGTGGAACCCGAATGGCGCAGACGGCTTGGTTTTCGGCGGCGTGGGGTTCTTTGGCAAACAGCTCGTCGCGGCGACCGTGTGCAGCGTCTGGGCGTTCACCTTCACATACGGCATGCTGTGGCTGATCAACCGCATCACTCCCGCAAAGGTGGATCCATTAGCTGAGGAGCGCGGCCTTGATGTGGAGCTTCACGGCGAGGAGGCATACCCGCTCGGCGTCTAGTGGGCTAGGTTCGCTTGATCGTCGCCAACCAAGCCGGTGCACCATCAACGTGGAAATTCGTCTGAATGCGGTCCGATTTGATGGTGATGACGCTCCAACCACTACGAGGGTTGAATGCCGCTTGCAACGCTTCTCGACTGACAGGGTGCGGCCCAAGATCGCGACCGTCATCGCTAAAGCACAGCACGAGCAAGGTTCCGTCGGGTGCCGTCACTGACGCAAGGCTGGCGACGTATCGTGGTCGCTCTTCCTCGTCGAAGGTGTGGAACAGCCCACAGTCCAGCACCGTCTCAAACGCTCGCCCCAAACGCTGTAACCTTAGCGCGTCAGCTGCTAGGAACTCGATCTCTATCCCGCGTCGGTCGGCCTTTTCCCGGGCAATCGCCAGAGCGGTTTCAGCCACATCAACGCCGAGAACCGACAAGCCGAGCGAAGCAATGAGAAGAGCATTCTCGCCAGTGCCGCAACCTGCGTCGAGGACCGCTCCGGTGAACCCACCTTCACTTGCCAACCGCGCAATGGCCGGCTGCGCCCGACCGATATCCCAAGGTGCAGACCCGTCGTGGTACGATGCATCCCAGGGCACTCCCGACATCCGCTCGTGACTCGTTGGGGGCCGATCGCTGAGCGGATCGTCCGTCAGTTTCTTTTACCCCTCAGATGAACTGCGCTCCATTTCATCTTGTTGGCTACTTCGAGCAGGTGAGATCAATCCGGAAGTTCGCCGGCAAGTGGTAATGTGGAGCGCCGGCCAACGAGCCGGACAGCGAGTTCTGCGTCGCTGCATCAAAGGTGATGAGCAGACGAACCGGCTTGTCTGTTGCGTTGAGTCCTGAACCTCCGAACGGCTGCGAGAACGTGTACGAGCCCCCTGGTGGGAAGACTTTGTTTTGCGCGCCGAGGTGAAACCCGCCGGCCGCACTGGCCGAGGAAACACTATTCCCCGATTGGGTCACAATGTATTCATCCGATACGTTCGTAGGTGGTTGCGATGGCCCGTTAGCTAATACGCCGGGCCAGACGCTTCGATTCGTCATGTTGACCCACGTCTGCGTCACGAGCCAGCCGTTTTGGTCCTGGGCAGACACGCCGGGCGGAGGTCCAAAACCAGTCACACGCATCTTCCAAATCCCGTTCGACATCCATTGGTTCATGCAACCCGGGGTCGCCGCGATCTCGTTGGCGCCGCCCTCCGCGTTAGCGGCCGCACCGGTCGCTACGCAACCGAGGTTGAACTGGAAGTCATATTTCGAGCTGGTGAATTGCGGCTTTGATTTGGCTTGCGCAAGCTTGCCGCCATCAAAGGTGATCAAAAGCCCCTTTGGTTTATTGGCAGGGTCAAGCGTGCTGCCGGTAGGCGGAAGGAATATCTGCACATGGGTGAACTTCCCGGCGGGGGGCAGTTCATTGAAGGCGACCTGCTGTTCCGACATGCTGCCGGTGGTGGAATCAGTCGTGCCAATGGAACCCGTGCTCAATTCCAACGTCTGGGTCTTGTAGAAGACGTCGGTAGGCGCAAGCTCCCGGGCAGTCCCGTTGCCCCAGACTTCGGTGACTTGCCAGCCAACTTGCTGGTTGCCGCTCAAGTAGGGCTCTACGTCAGTCACTCTGACGCGCCACACGCCGTTGAACAGCCACTGGTTCTTGCAACCTTCACGAGCGCTGGCATCGCCGTACGTTGCCGATTGCGCGATCAAAATGGCGGTGGCGGCGATGGCGAGGACTATCGCAGGTATTCCGAGCTTGCGGTTCATCGGGTCTCCTTTGGCGCAAACGAATTCACGTGAGCTCAAATTAGCCCGTACGATGGCTGCCACGATCCTATAGCACTACGCGTCCAAAACGCGTCCAGCCATGGCGTTAGTCCAGACAGGCTGATTGCACCTCTTAGGTCCGATCGTCGGGTGCTGCAAAGAAACCTGCGCGGCGAGCCCTCAGAGATATAGGAATTGGGCCGAGAGGTTTCTCCGACCTCGACAGTATCGATACGCAGAGCAGAACACAAAACGAGTAATTACAGATGCTCAACGTTTGGCCAACAACTTAAGCCACTCGAGGCCCGTAGCCCAACCCTGGGCCTTCCTAATAATGGGCGCCTGGGCATGTCCCAGGTCGCCCGAAGCGGACAAGCGAAATCTTGGCAAATGGCAGGCGAAAGCGCCGCCGAGCAGACTAAGCGCCCGGCCAGCTTACCTACTGGTACGGTTACCTTCTTGTTCTCTGACATCGAAGGTTCGAGCCAGCGCTGGGAGCGGAATCGCGAGGCGATGAAAACCGCTGTTGCCCGTCAGGAACAGCTGGTGAGCGCTGCCGTTACCACCCACGGTGGTTACCTTTTTAAGTCTCTCGGCGATGCATTCTGCGTCGCGTTCGCAACCGCCCCAAAAGCGGTCAGCGCCGCGATCGAAGCTCAGCGCGCCCTCGCCAAAGAAGACTTTTCAGGCGTCGACGGCATTCGCGTCCGCATGGGGCTGCACACCGGATATGCAGACGAGCGCAATGCCGATTATTTTGGGCCCGCGGTTAATCGCGTCGCTCGACTTATGGCGATCGGCCACGGCGGTCAGGTGCTTTTGTCCGGGAGCACCCGCGAGCTGGCTCATAGCGATCTCGCAGCCGGCGTGTCGCTCGTCGATCTTGGCTCGCACCGACTGAAAGATCTCACCGAGCCTGAAGAAGTATGGCAGCTGAAGATCGATGGTGTACCGGCAGAGTTTCCGCCCCTGCGGTCGCTTGATGAGCTCCCGAACAATCTCCCCATTCAGCGGACTACCTTTGTCGGTCGCGATCAGGATGTTGCCTCAGTCAAAAAGCTCGTCAGCCATCATCGCTTGCTCACGCTGGTCGGATCCGGTGGTGTTGGCAAGACACGTGTCGCACTACAGGTGGGAGCCGATCTGCTGGATCAGTATCCGGACGGAGTGTGGCTCGCTGATTTCGCCCCTATCACCGATCCAGAACTTGTCTCAAGCGTCATCGCCCAAGCCTTGGGCATGAGCCAACCGGAGGGCAAGCGGATCGACGAGTCGATTCCACCTTGGCTCAAACGAAAGAAGCTCTTGCTCATCCTCGACAACTGCGAGCACGTCCTTGAGCCGGTTGCGACCCTCGCAGCCGCCATCATCGGAACAGCTCCGGATGTGCGCATCGTGAACACCTCGCGTCAGGTGCTCGATATTAGCGGCGAAGAGGTGTTCCGGGTTCCCTCGCTCGACGTGCCACATACCATCGCCGACCTCACGCCGGCCGCCGTGGAGCAATTCGGAGCCGTCGCGCTCTTTGTCGATCGAGCGCGCTCGGTAGACAAGTCCTTCACACTTACCGATGACACGGCGCCTGTCGTTGCCGATATCTGTCGTCGTCTGGATGGTATCCCGCTTGCCATTGAGCTTGCCGCCGCACGGGTGAAGGTGCTCTCCATTCCCAATCTCGCCCAGCGGCTGAATGAGCGATTCAAGATTCTCACAGGTGGTAGCCGAGACGTCCTGCCGCGCCAAAAGACGTTAAGCGCCCTCATCGATTGGAGCTACGATCTACTCACGCGTCAGGAACAGACGCTGTTTACAAGGTTAGCGATTTTTGCCGGCGGTTTTAGTCTTGACGCTGCGACGGCTGTATGTGGCGGTGAGGGTCTCGACGAGATCGAGGTCTTGGACCTGCTGTCTTCGTTGACGGACAAGTCGTTGGTCGTGGCTGACACGGCGGGCGAACGCGAGCGCTATCATCTGCTTGAATCCACGCGCGCTTACGCTATGGAGAAGCTGGTTGCAGCAGGCGATTACGAACGACTAGCCCTCCGCCACGGCGAGTACTATTGCGTCCAAGCCAAAGAGGTCGCCAAACGATGGGGCACAGGCTCGCAGTTGGCGTGGCTCACGAGCGTGGAGCTAGAATTGGATAATTACCGAGCGATGTTGGAGTGGGCGCTCAAAGATGGACACGATGTGACGCTAGGCGGCGCTCTGGTAGGAGCCTTAAATCGGCTCTGGCCCGGAGGGCTTGCGGTAGAGGGGCGATACTGGATCGGCCTCGCCCAAGCGGGCCTCGATGAACCCGCGCACCCAGAGGTGGCGGCCGAGCTATGGGCTGCTTCAAGCATGCTAGCCGCCGGCAAGCGCAAGCATGACTGCGCTGAACGCGCTCTTTCACTTTATCAGGCGCTAGGTGATCGGCAAGGAGCGGCTCAGGCGCTGTCGGGCCTCGCATTCGCTCTCTACCAAATGGGCCGCCTCGAAGAGGCAAGTGAGACGAACGCACGCGCACTTGCGGCGATGCGCGAGTTAGGAGATAAGCCGGGGGTGGCTTCCTGCCTCACACAGCAGGCGAACCTCCAATCGGATCGAGGCGATGCCTCTGGAGCGCGTGCTTTCTTCGCGCAAGCGCTTGCCACATACAAAGCCCTTGGAAACGAGACAGGGGCAGCCCTTGTGTTGGGAAATCTCGCTGAGTCGGAGTTTGCAGACGGGAAGGTCGAGGAGGCGCTACGCTTGGTGGGCGAGGCCCTCGAAATCGATGTGCGCGGAAAGTATCCGCATCGCTTGGCGACGAGCTACTGCAACAGCGCAGCCTATCGCATTGCGCTGAAAGAGCTGGACGGAGCACGGGACGCTGCGCGCGAGGCGCTGCGATGGGCTCGACAAGCGCAGTACACCTTGGGCGAAGCAATAGCCTTACAGCATCTCGCGTTGCTCGGTGCGCTACACGGTAAATCAGCCGATGCATCGCGGCTCATCGGCTACGTCAATGCCCAGTATAAAGAACTCGGGATGGAGCGCGAAACGACGGAAAAGTGGGCCTATGCGAAATTGTGCACCGTGCTTCGCGAGCATTTGAGTGAAACAGAAATAGAGAAGTTCACCGCCGAAGGTGCGGCCTGGTCCGAAGATCAGGCGGCCGAAGAGGCGCTCAAACTTTAGGTTTAGGCGTGCTGACAGTGGTGCGAGAGGTCTCGAACGACACCCTTAAGGCGGCAGCCGAAAAGCTCTAAGCGACTACTTGGACTTGGGATCGGTAAGCGGCTTGCCCTCGACCAGTGGGTGAAGATAGGCAGCGAACTCGGGGTCGAGTGCGTTGCGGGCGACCGCGTTTTCGTAGACGAGATGGAACATCGGAACGCGACCGATGACATTGAAAGCTGAAGCCCAATGCCGCCAGTGGTATTCTTCAACGATCCCGCGCTTTCGTAGAAAGTAGACATCCTGCAAACCGTCGATCGCATTGCGAATGGTGACGACGCTTTCCACGGTAGTCTTTCCACCCTGGAGTGCTTCGGATAGGCCGGGAACGTTTTCGTAGTACATCTTCGCGATGGCCGGATCGCGGATCAAGGCCATGCGGTGTTGAAAGATGCGGTCGCTCATCTCGCGCTGAAGCTGAAGCGCGGTTGCCATATAGGCGGCGTCAGCTTGACGCCTGGCGTGGAGCGCCTGAGTCCTGGCGTAAACCAACGACAAGAGGCCGACACAGAACCCCGTCACGCCGAAGACTACCGCCCAGTCGGCTTCCGTGAACACTCAACCGACGTTCACCAGATGACCCGACGATTCCGCGGCTGGGGGCTGACCAGTTTGAATGGGCCTGCGTTCGCGGGGACATGGGCGCGAGAGGTCTCGAACCTCTGACCTCTACAGTGTCAATGTAGCGCTCTACCCCTGAGCTACGCGCCCCAGACCCGCCATTTCGTCCGGTACGGAAAGCTGCCCTGTGCCTCAGCGCTTGGCGCTGTCTGGCGAAAGCCGCGATGCCACATCCCGATAGAGCGCTCGCGATGCGGTGGCGAGCAGCGCAGCAACGCGGAAGACCCCATCGCCGGAAAGCGTGATGCCTTGCCAGGGCATTCCACGATGGCGAAGCACGAGCGCATACGTGTCGTTGCTCAACGAGTACACCGCGAATTCGTCGGACTCTGCGAGACACGTCGATCCCGCGAGCACATCTATCTCGATATCGGTCCAAAGTTTCATAGCGGTCATCCTCTTAGAGACAAATCGACGCAGCTCCGCTGTCTGTCCATTCGCTATGCTGGATCGGTTCACTGCGGGCACCGGCGGTTTCGCCTGTCGCCCGTTTGGGAATCTGCGCGTACAGGGAACCACGTTCCCTTGAACCGAATGCGGCTACCCCCGGGCGAATAGCTCAGCGGTAGAGCACTCGCTTCACACGCGAGGGGTCGTAGGTTCGAACCCTACTTCGCCCAAGTTAGCGACAACATCGAGGACGCATCGATCATGCCAACTAACAATGCCAGGCAGCCAATCACCCGGGCCAAGCTGGCCGAGCTGCTGAACGAGGATCTCTCGCGCGAGTATCAGGCGATCATCGCCTACGTTGTCTATTCCCAGGTACTTAAAGGCGCGGAGTACATGAGCATCGCCGATCAGCTAGAGCTCCACGCCAAGCAAGAACTCGAGCACGCGCTGATCATTTCTCGCCAGATCGACTATCTCGGCAAGCTGCCGACGGTCACGCCCAAGCCGGTGCGCGTATCAAGCAAGGCAAAGGATTTGCTACGCTTCGATCTAGATAACGAAAACGAGACGATTCGCAACTACCAGGAGCGGGTCCGCCAGTGCGAAGAGCTAGGTGAGTTCGCTATGGCGGAACAGATCCGCGGCATCTTGGTCAACGAACAGGACCACCAGATCGATCTCGCCACGGCACTCGGCCAGGAAGTACCGGACGTTTCGCGCTTGAAACGGCGATAGCCGAGAACAACGCGGTGCGCAAGAGTTTTTGCCGAACAAAGCAAAAACTTTGCAAGGCAAAGTGGCAACCTGCAAAACGCCGACGATTGGTTGACAAGAACACCGCGTTTAGGGTATGAGTAGATCATGACCAAAGGCATGCGGTTGGTCGGCATTGGTGCTTTTGGGATCGTCCTCGTTGCGGTGCTTGGCATCGCAGCGCTCTACACTTTCTCGACGCCGCGACATTTCGTCGCCCTCGGCACGCCGATCCATCAAGACGACTTCGTGTATACCGTGACTGGAGTGGGTCGAACTCCAGCCATCTCAAACAGCTCTGCCAGTGCCAGGGCAAACGGCGAGTTCTATATCGTCGCCATTCGCGTTGACAATAACGCTCGCAGGGTTGGCTTCATTTGGGACGAGCGCATTCCGCACATCGTCGACGCGCAGGGCCACCGCTGGGATAATTCGCCCCAAGGGCAGGCTGCCTTGGATGCCGCCCTCAAGCCGCGATTCTCCCTGCCCGCTGGTGACAGCCGCACCTTCCAGGCCGTTTTCGACGTGCCGACAAGCATCCAGAAACCAGCACTCGTCTTTGATAACGGGATTTTGATGGGCGACGTGTTCAATTTGGTCGCCTATCGGCGCATCGGAGTGCAGCTCTATTAGCAAGCCGATCCTCGGGTTCTACGGTCACCACAAATGCGGCACGACCTGGATCTTAAACGTCCTGCGCGACGTCTCTGCGAGCGCGAAGCTGCAGCTCGTCAACCACCACTACGAACAGTTCTTCGATGGCGACTTCGAGGCGTTCCGCAAGAACCACCCCGTGGATCTGTGGTGCTACACGAACGCCGACTTCGTCTTCGTCCGGCCGCTCAACACGACCGGCTTCCACGTGGTGCGCGATCCCCGCGACATGATCGTCTCGGGCTACTTCTCGCATCTGCGAAGCCATCCGGACGCAGGTTGGCCGCGCCTGCGTTTGTATCGCCCCTATCTGCAGTCGCTCTCTAAAGAAGAAGGCCTCTTCAAGGAGATGGAGTTTAGCAGCATCTTCCTTTCGCAGATGCTGTCATGGGGATACGGGGAGAACCCGTCCATCCTGGAGTTCCGCTTCGAGGACATGATCGCAGATCAAGCGGGCTCGTTCACGAAGATCTTGACGCATATGGGCCTCGCGCCACGGCCGATCGACGCGGCCGTGCTGGAAGCGATCTTGGCGAAGTACTCCTTCGAGCGGCTTTCCGGAGGCAGGACGCCGGGCCAGGAGGATGCGACGAGCCACTATCGCCGGGGAGTCCCTGGCGACTGGCGTAACCATTTCACGAACGCGCATGTCGCCTATTTCAAGTCGTTGTACAATCCGTTGTTGCTCAAACTCGGCTACGAGGAGCGGGGGGATTGGGCCTAGGCTCTTGAAAACGAAGCGTTGTGAACGACGGCGACCTTGTTCCGCTCGGCGGTAAGCGCGTGCGCGTCACATTCAAAGACGGCCGGAAAATGGTCGGCGTCTTGCAGCGCGACCTGACCGAGCGCTGCTGGGAACTCCTTCGCGCGGATGCTGATAAGCCCAAGAATTCGCCGCCAGGCGTCGGCGAGATCCTCTTCCTGCAAGACGTGCAAAGCGTCGAGGAGTTCAAGCTCCGGGAATAGTTTCGAGCAGACGGAAACCTTTCTCGCCGAGTTCAATCCCGCCGCCCACAGGTTTTCCGGACTCGACGTCGCGCATCCGCGGGTTACCCCGAAGCCCAACCGTTACTTCGTGCCACGCGTGGTTCACGAGAAGCACCCGCTGTAAACGGGCGTTGCGACGGTCGCTCCACACGAATGTCTGCACCGCCGGGTGGTGATCGCAGAACGGTGCTAGCGCGCCTGCACGTTGCGCGATCGCCCGGTAAAGCAAACGCAGGTCGGAATCGCGATTGCTGTCGATCTCGTGCAGGTGATAATACTCGACCGGGTGGGTGAAGAAGATGACCCGTCCAGATCCCGCTTGCCGTTCGAGCAAGATCGGGTTCTCGCAGTCGTCGGTGGCGATGACCGTAGCGTGCGTCGGTATGCAGCGCACGGGGGCGCACTGCCGTGCTTCGCCGACGACGTCGAACGCGAGCGACGTGCCCGCGGCAAGACCGCCGTATTCGCGCGCGAACCGCATCTGCACGCGGTCGGTTTGAGGGTCCTCAACGAGGCCATATCTGATCAACAGCCGGGCGCCGACGAAACCGCCGAGATCTGGGAACCAGGGTTCGCCGCCATACGAGAGATAGACCGTGCCGCCGTCGCGCACGAAGCGCTCGAGTTGGCGCACATCATCGTTCGTCACTTGCCACAGGCACGGCACGAATAGCGTCTGAGGCTTCTCTGACCGCAGCGAGGCGAGATCCACGAACGCAACGTCGAGCCCGGCTTGCGCGCAGGTGGTGTATGTCTGCAGCAGCAGATCGCGCATCTGTGGCTTCGACCAGCCCCAATCGAATGGGAAGTCGCGAAGATAGTATGCGCTGCGCCCAATCGACACGTTCGGCGATGCGGGCTGCCAAACGTCTGGGTCGTGCGACTTCGCGATGGCTGCGAACCGGGCAAACTCGTCGGCCTGCGGCTTGCGGCTTCCATCGGTTCGGATCAGCCCGAAATGTAGCTCGTACGGGTGATGCGAGTATGGCGCGCGATCCGCGCAGGTGAAGTCGTGTGAGTTCCACACGAGCGTGCCGATGTTCCGCGAGCCGAACGCAGACCACAACGTCGTCCGATAGTAGCCTGCCCCCAATTCATCGTCGACCTGATCGGACGAGCAGCCGAACTCTTCGAGCAGCACGGGGCGCGCCAACGGGTGTAACATTTTCATAGCGAATCCGGCGAACGCGGTGTGCCGGATGGCATCGGTCTCTTTTGGGTAGAAGTGCGGGCCGAAGAAGTCGACGCTGTCGCGCAATTCCGGCGAACTCGGCACGCCGGTCTGCCCCCCGATCACATCCCATGTGCCATCGCCGATGGAAACATTGCACTCGGGGTCCGCAGCCCGCACTACGGCGATCAGCCGGCGGGCCCATCTGCCGCTTGTCGCATGGTCGGTCTGGCCGGCGAAGAGCGGCCACTCATTGGTGAGTAGCCACGCCGCGATGCGCTCATCGCCGGCGAAGTGCGAGACGACAGT
>DASPVP010000135.1:0-2356 GCA_035622315.1 Candidatus Acidiferrales bacterium
GCCAACGGCTGACTTAGATCCAGGACTCGAGGCGCCCATCCGTACCGCACTTGTTGCTTTGTCGGAAAGCCTTCTACAGCGTTTCTATGACGTCGCCGAACCAGGTTGGGAATGGTGGGAGCCATGGCTCACCTGGGGTAATGCGCGACTCCCCGAAGCGTTGCTCCGCGCTGCCGCGGCCCTTGGCGACCGCGACCTTGCGACCGCAGGTCTTCGCGCGCTCGGGTTCCTGGCAGGCGTGACCCAGCCACGTGACGTCCTCATCCCGATCGGCAACGACGGCTGGTTCCAGCGTGGCCACAACCGCGCTGTTCACGACCAACAACCGATCGAAGCCTGCGCGATGGTGGATGTTTGGATCGCCGCGTCGAAGCTCCCAGGACGGATGGCGTACGCGAGCAAGGCGGTCGAGGCGTTCGGGTGGTTTTTCGGCGAGAACACCGAGCGCATCGTCATGGTCGAGGAGACCGGCGGTTGTCACGATGGGCTGTCCATCGCAGGCGTGAATCGCAACATGGGGGCGGAGAGCACGCTTTCGTACGTGCACGCACACGCTGCCTTGGCGCTCTTCCTCCAAGGAGAGCGGCAGCTCCAGAAATCCTAGATAGGCCACATACAATGGAAAACAGAGAACACAAGGCGCTCGACGCCTATTCACAAGCGGTCGTCGAGGCGGTCGAACGTGTCGGCCCCGCAGTGGTGAGCGTCGGTATGTCACGCAAGCCACCCGAGCGGCTCGCGCGCCGCGGCTTGGGTGAGATGCACGGCTCGGGCAGCGGTTTTGTGATCGCGCCCGACGGCTTTGTGCTGACGAACAGCCATGTCGTGAACTCGGCCGATCGGATCGAGGTCCGCTTCGCTGACGGATCGGTGCGCCAGGCATCGCTTGTGGGCGACGATCCGCACAGCGACCTTGCCGTGCTGCGTATTCCTGACTCAGGCCTGCCCTCGGCGCAGATCGCCGATTCCTCGGTGCTGCGCGTCGGGCAGCTCGTGATCGCGATAGGCAACCCGCTCGGCTTTCAGGCCACGGTGACGGCGGGTGTCATCAGCGCGCTCGGGAGGACCCTGCGCTCGCAAAGCGGTCGCCTCATCGAGGGCATCATCCAAACAGACGCCGCGCTCAATCCGGGCAACTCCGGCGGACCGCTTGTGGACTTCCAGGGCGAAGTCATCGGCGTGAACACGGCGATCATCGCGGGCTCGCAGGGCATCTGCTTCGCTATCTCCTCCAACACGGCGCAGCAGGTCGCGTCGCAGCTCATCAATTTCGGGAGCGTCCGGCGCGCCTACTTGGGCGTGATCCTGCAGATGGGCCGGATCCCTCGCAGGCTCGCCGCGCGCCACAGCGTCAAGAGCGAGACCGCCGCGCTCGTCACCGAGGTCGATGCCGAAGGCTCGGCACACAAGGCGGGCATAAAGACAGGCGATCTCATCGTGAAGGTGGGTCAGCGCGACGTGGTCACGCCAGACGACGTCCAGACGGTGCTGGGCCAGCATCGCATCGGCGACCCGCTCGCGGTCGAGTTGTTGCGGGGCGACGAACGCTTGACGATCGAGACGCTGCCGACGCTGCTCAAGGAAGCAGCCTAAGAGCATTAGCGAGTGCAGGGGGCGATTGCAAATCGCTTGATGTAGGGGGCGATTGAAAATCGCCCCATGAAGGTCGCTCGTTACCTCTCTTGAAATTGAACATGTCGATGGATGCTCTTGCAGCACTGAACGAAGAACAGAGAGCCGCGGCTGCCGAAACGGAAGGCGCGGTTCTGATTTTTGCGGGCGCCGGCAGCGGCAAGACCCGCGTCCTCACGCACCGTGTCGCGCACCTCTTGGCGCTTGGCAAAGCCCCGGCACACAAAATCCTTGCCGTCACCTTCACCAACAAAGCCGCAGGGGAACTGCGCAGCCGGCTCGCCCAGCTGGTCGGGGCGGGCGCACACGGGCTGTGGGTCGGCACGTTCCACTCGATCGGGGTGCGGATACTGCGCCGCGACGGGATCTCGGTCGGCGTCGGTCCGAATTTCGTCATCTACGACGAGACCGACCAGCGCGCGCTCATCCGTGAGATCCTGCGGGACCTCAACCTCGACGAGCGGCATTATCCGCCCGGCGGGATCATCGCCCAGATCAGTCGATCGAAGGAGCGGTGTGAGGACGCGAGCACATTCGCGGACACGGCAGACGGGCATCTGTCGAAGACCATCGCCTCCATCTATCTCGAGTACGAAAAGCGTCTCGCCAAAGCCAACGCCCTCGACTTCGACGACCTCATCATGCGCACGCTCGCGCTCCTCGAGCGCGACGACGATCTCGCGCGCCACTACCAGCACCGCTTCGCCTACGTGCTGGTCGACGA
>DASPVP010000136.1:0-4068 GCA_035622315.1 Candidatus Acidiferrales bacterium
CAGGGTCTGCGCACGGGCCAAGCGGTCACCATCTACGAGTGGAACGGCATGCGACGCGAAGACAAAGCGGATCAGACCTCAGAGATCGACATCCCAGCGAAAAACGAGCGTATCTTGTTGAACCTCGCCACAAAGACGTACGAGATCATCGACGAGTCGCAGCAGCAAGCAGAGCCTGAGGAGAGCATGGGACCCATGCCGACGATGCCGCCCATGAACTCTCCGCCACCGATGAAACCCGGGACCGCCGTCGTGTTCATCACCACGACGACGACCGATCTCGGACCGAAGATCCTCGACAACATGCCAACCGAGGGCTACCGCGTGACCTCGAACATCAAGTGGACGCAAGCGACGGGGTCATGCAAGGGCGAGGACTTCCAAGCGGGCGGCGAATGGGTGCAGTTCTTCTCTACCTATTCCGAGCCGACGCTGGCGCCGCGCCCCATGCCGAAAGTGACGATGCCGGCCGCGCTGCCGTCGATGCCTGCGTTGCCCTCGTTGCAAAGCCTGAAGAACGCGATGGCCACCGGCTGCAAGCCGATCGTCAAGGCGTCGATCCAGCGCGGTGTCCACATACCGTACAACAGGATGGTCGTATGGCAGTTCTTCGGCGCAAGCGCGCAGATGCCGAATCAAGACCAACAGCAAGAAGGTCAGGAGTCGATGCAGACGCTCGGCGCCTTGAGCGGCAACCCGAACGGTCCACCTGGTTTCGGTTTCTTGATCGAACGCGGGAGCGTGAAGGTGCTCGGTCCGTCAGCGGCATCGCTCTTCAAAGTGCCGGCCGGATTCACGCAAGGTAAGGTGATGCAGTAAGCCTAGCCCGAACCCTCGACGGACCACAACATGGCGGCGCCGCGGACACCTGCGGCGTCGCCGTGTGCTGCCTGGACGAACTTCGTGTCGAGGCGATCGCTGAAGGCGTAGCGCGCGACCGCCTCGGGTAAGGCCGCATAGTCGACCGCAGACTTCGCAAGCGTGCCGCCGAGGACGATCGTGTCGGGATCCAAGACGTTGACGAGCGAGCCGATGACACGTGCCAGCCGGTCTCCGTATTCGGCGAGACAGGCGATCGCTTCGGCTTGCTTCGCGCCGGCGTTCCGCAGGATTTCGTCCGCGCTCACGTACAGACCCGTGCGGTTCTTGTAGGCGCGCTGCAGCCCGGAGAGCGAGAGGAACTGCTCGATGCAGCCCGAGCGGCCGCAATAACAGCGCACGCGCGACGATTCTTCGTCGCTCGACCAGGGTAATGGGTTATGACCTATCTCGCCCGCGACGGCATTGGCTCCCTCGACGATGCGACGGTCGACCGCGATGCCCGCACCCACGCCCGCCCCCAAGATGAGGCCGAGCACGACACCTGCGCCAGCGGCCGCACCGTCGGTTGCTTCCGCGAGCGCGAAGCAATTCGCGTCGTTGCCGATGCGCACGTCGCGCTCGAGCAGCCGGTTGAGGTCGCCTGCGAGGTCTGCGCCGAGAAGATTCGCATTGTTCGAGTTCTTCACGCGGCCGGTCTTTGCTGAAATCGCGCCCGGCAAGCTCACGCCGACCGTCCCTCGCTCGGTTGCGCCAACCTCGACGAGGGTGACGAGCGACTTGACGGTCTCGAGGATATCTTCATAGCGAGCGGTGGCGGTCGGCGCGCGCTCGCGGCGCACCGTCGCGCCGTCGTTGCCCAGCACCAAGACGTCCGTTTCCGGACCGCCAAGCTCGACGCCGATCCGCACCTACGCGGCTCCCGCGCGCCTTACCGCGCGCAGCAGATCCACCGCATCCGGGTGCGCGAATTGTTCGCCGATCTGGCTTGCGATGAATCGTCCGCCGCGGATCTCGCCTCGTGCCTCTAGGCGGCGCAACGCGACGAGGATGTCGCGCCACGGCGGCGCTGCGGTCTCCGCGCGGACGATGTCGCGCGAGACGATGCCCCAGCGTGCGAGCAATTGCTGGGCGAATGCTTCCGCGTCGCCACTGGGGCGCTCACCGGCCACGAGCAATGCCCAACGGCCCGGCGCGTTGCGCGGGCGCACCCGGTTGCGCCGGCCGAGAGCCAGCCGGCGCTTGGGATTGATGAGCGAACGCAGGTTGTCAAAACCATCGGCCGTCACGAGGCCCGCGGCGACGAGCTCCCACAAGCCATCCTCGACTTCGCTTGCGAGTCTGCCGGTCGCCGTCACGAGCTCGACGAAGAACGACGCGCCGTGCGTGCGCAAGGCGCCGAGCACATCGCCCGCCGCTTTTGAAAGTGCATCCTCGCGATCGCCGTGGGCGCGTACGAGCCACTGCGCGTCTTGGCGCAAGAACAGTGCGACCGGTGCAACCCGCGTCGGGCGCACGCGACGGCGATGCGGCTCCTCGCGCTCCGCGAATGCCGGATGCAACGAAAGCCTGCCCCACATCACCTCTCCGGACGCACACAGACGGTCCAGAAATTCCGGGCGATAGCCGCGCACCCGCTGCGGGAGCACTTCCTTTTCCCACGATTCAGCCGGAAACTCGAGTCCTTGCAGCTGCTTGACGATCTGCAGCGTGCCGTCCACGCCGTGCAGCTGCGTTCCCACGACCCTATGTTGCCACCTCGCAGCGAACTCTTCGTACTGGGCTGTGGAGACCGGTTCGATCTCGCGACGCAGCGCGCCGAGCGTGAGGCGATGGATGCGAGCGAGCACGCGGCGGTTGCACCATTCCGTCGAAGGTGGCGCCGTACCGTCGCTGTGCGGGGCGCTGCGGGTGAATTCCCCGCGCAACACCTGTCCCTCGTGCTCGAGCGCCAGCAGCGCCGATTCGACGAGATCCGGTTGAATCGCTAGTTGCGCAGCCAGACCTGCTGCCGTTTGCGGACCTGTCGACTCGAGCCAACCGCGGACGAGTTCCGTCGCCGCAGCTTCGGTGCTCTCGATAGGCTGCGTTGCGACCGCCTCGATGGCCGGATCCACATCGCAGCCCGGATAGATCTGCGCTGCGAGCTCGAGGCGTTCCGCCGCGACCCAAAGCGGCGTTCGTGCGCCGTCCGATGACAGAGCCCAAACCGTGGTAGCCCTGCGCGCCGCAACGAGCTGCTCGAAGAGCGCCTGATGCTCGTCCATGGGCGGCAACGCGACGAGTGTCAAGAGCGCATCGTGCAATTCGTCGGCATCGCGGATCAGCGGCCACGACTCTGCCGCGACCTGCGCTATCGCGTCCGGGTCAAGCGCGCCCACCCCGAGCGACACATCCGTTCGCAAGGTGGAGCGCAACGCGAGCGCGCGCGTGCGTCGTTCCTCGAGCGGTGCGTCGTCGAGGAACGCGAATGGGTTGGCGTTGAGGATCTCGTGCGCGAACATCGAGGGCTCGGCGGTGTCGACGGCCACAGTGCGCAACGAGCCGTCTTCGATGCGCCGCAACAGCGCGGTCAGGCCTTCCAGATCCATGGCTTCGTGCAAGACGTCGGCGACTGTTTGATTCACGAGCGGATGATCGGGGATCCGCACCTCGCCGCTCAGGTTCTCTGGACAGGCGGCTTGATCGGGAAAGACGGCTGCGAGCAAGTCGTCGGAGCGCATGCGCTGGATGGGAGCCGCTACCTTCTTGCCGCGCATGAAGCGCAAGATGGTCAACGAGCGCTGCGCGTTCCAGCGCCAGCGCGCCGTGAACATCGGTGAGGGGAGCATCGCTTGGGTGAGGACTTCCTCGACCGACTTCGGGTTCAGGAATTGGAAGATCGCGTCGAGCGGAAAGGCGTGTTGGTCGGAGAGCGAGATCACGATGCCGTTGTCGGTCGCGGCGGCTTGCAACTCCAAATTGAACGAACGGCAGAAGCGCTTGCGCAACGCGAGACCCCACGCGCGATTGATGCGCGAGCCGAACGGGGCATGGACGACGAGCTGCATGCCGCCTGACTCGTCGAAGAAGCGCTCGGCCACCACGCACTCTTGCGAAGGCACGACGCCCAGTATCGCTTTGCCCGCTTGCACGTAGTCGATGATCTGTTCGGCTGCCATCCGGCTGACGCCGCACTCTCGCTCCAGGTAGTCGATTGCAGCTTGTCGTTGTGGGGCGACTTGGCAGTCGCCCCCTACAGGGCCGTGC
>DASPVP010000137.1:0-14694 GCA_035622315.1 Candidatus Acidiferrales bacterium
GCGTATCGATCCGCATTCCCGTTCCTCCGAGCACGGCTCCGTGATGCGAATCGATGAGGATGGCGCACGCTCTTGCCATCGCAAGAGACGCGGGCGCTGGCAGCGCCGATCGTGCTCCTTGTCTTCCGACTCCCACGACGACGATCGTGGGCAGCCCGAACGAGCCGCGGAACTCCGCGCTCTCGCCCCCGCAGAACTGGAGCACGTCTAACTCAACGCGTTCGATGGCATCGCAGATCAAAGCCCGGTCTTGCTCGGCAAAGACGCCCACCCGCTCGACCGCAGCAGGCGCCTGACGTGCGATGTGCGCTGCCACGGTCACATCCAGCCGCGCGGGACTGGAAGCGAAGATGAATCCAAGCGCATCCGCCCCGGCAGCCGAGCAGAGGATGACGTCGTCTTCAGTGCGCATCCCGCAGATCTTCACCCGGAACACGACGCCCCCACGAGCTGCTGCACCGCGCTGAAACGATCCGCAGTGCGCATGAAGCATTCGCCGACCAGGACGGCGTGGGCACCCGCGCGGATGACGCGCGCCACGTCCTCGGGCGTGCGGTATCCGCTTTCTGCGACGATCGTCGCGCCGGCGCCAACACTCGGGCACACGCGCGGCGCGATGCCCAGATCCACGGCGAACGTCCGCAGGTCACGGTTGTTGATGCCGATCAATGTTGCGCCGGCGCGCTGGGCCATGAGCACCTCAGCTTCGTCATGAACTTCGACGAGCGAGGCCATGCGCAGCGACGCCGCGAGCTCGAGGAGCGCGCGCAAGCTCGTCGCATCGAGTAGTGCGGCGATGAGCAGCACGGCATCGGCACCGAATGCCGCAGCCTTCCAGATCTGGTAGTCTTCCACGATGAAGTCTTTGCACAGCACGGGCAGGCCGCTCGCTCGACGGGCAGCACCCAAATCCCTGAAGCTGCCGCCGAAGCGTCGCGGCTCGGTCACAACCGACAGCGCTGCTGCTCCTGCTCGTGCGAAAATGCGTGCTGCCTGCGCGCTGTCGCAGTGCCGGTCGATCCAGCCCGCCGATGGGGAAGCACGCTTGATCTCCGCGATGACCGCGGGGATGTGAGCCCTTAGCGCTGCGGTGAAATCGCGCTTGTCCGACCTTTCGAGCGCCATCTCCTGGAGTGCGACCAGCGGCAGGAAGTTCCGATCCGAGGCAAGATCCGCTTTCCGATCCGCCACGATCGCTGCGAGGAGCGCGCTCATCGATTCGTGACCTCCACGAGCGCGTGCAACTTGGCAAGAGCAGCCCCCGAGTCGATCGATGCGCGTGCGCGCTGCAGCCCGGCACGCAGCTCAAGCCCATCACTCGCGAGCGCCAGCGCGAGCGCCGCGTTGAGCAGCACTACGTCGCGGTGCGGCCCACGGGCGCCCTCGAGCACCGAACGGATCAGCCGAGCATTCTCGGCTGCGTCGCCGCCGGAAAGGCTTTCCCGCGAAACGCGCTCCATGCCGAGCGCTTCGGGCAGGATGGCGAACTCTCTCATGACGCTGCCCGTCCATGCGACGACCCGCGTGGGACCGCACAACGAGACCTCATCCATGCCGTCTTCCGCGTGCACCACCGCTGCCTGCTCCGCCCCAAGGGCCGCAAGCGCTCGCGCGACCGTCACCATCGTCCTCGCGTCCGCCACACCGACCAGCTGTCGCCGTGGTCGCGCGGGGTTGATGAGCGGGCCGAGCAGGTTGAAGAGCGTACGCACGCCGATATCGCGCCGCAGCTCGGCGAGGCAGCGCAACGCCGGATGGTATGCCTGTGCGAAGAGAAACGCGATGCCATG
Source organism: Candidatus Acidiferrales bacterium (assembly GCA_035622315.1). Lineage (GTDB taxonomy): Bacteria > Vulcanimicrobiota > Vulcanimicrobiia > Eremiobacterales > Eremiobacteraceae > JAJPHJ01. The sequence goes on from DASPVP010000137.1 coordinate 1,791, forward strand.
CTCGTCCAAAGCGTCGACGCTCAGGCACGGGCTCGCATCGATGCGCACGCCAAGCGCTGCCATCGCGTCCGCGCTGCCGCAGCGTCCGGACACCGCGCGATTGCCGTGTTTCGCCACGGTCACGTTTGCGCCGGCCACGACGAACGCGACCGCGGTGGAGATGTTGAACGTGCCGGACTTGTCGCCGCCCGTGCCGCAGACGTCGAGCGCGCAGGCTCTCGACGCCCGAAAAGAAACCGCGCGAGCGCGCAGCGCACGCGCCGCACCGAGCACTTCTGTCAGCGATTCACCGCGTAACGAGAGGGCGATGAGCAAGGCGGCGGTTTGCGCCGGGCTCGTCGTGCCATTCGTCATGGCGGCTACGGCCAGTTCCATCTCCTCACACGACAGCACGAGGCCATCGACGCAGCGTCGGATCAAAGGACGAAGCTCGTAGGGCGGTTGCACGATCATCCGGCACTCGCGATCGCGAGGAAGTTGCCGACAAGGCGGGGACCATAGAACGTGAGCACCGATTCCGGGTGGAACTGCAGGCCAAACGTCTTGTGGCGCTCGTGGCGCAGCGCCATGAGCAAGCCCGAGCGTGTCCTCGCGGCAACACGCAACTCACCGCCATCGATTGTCCGCTCGTCGACGACGAGCGAATGGTAGCGTGTCGCGTCGAATTCCTCGGGGATGCCCGCGAAGAGCGCACAATCGTCGTGCCGGATGCGCGACACCTTGCCGTGGACGAGCGGCTTGGCGCTGATGATGTCGGCGCCGAACGCTGCCGCGATCGCCTGGTGGCCGAGACAGACGCCGAGCATCGGGATGCGCCCGGAAAAGCGGCGCACGATCTCGACCGAGCAACCCGCCTCGCCGGGCTTGCCCGGGCCGGGAGAGATCACGAGGGCATCGGGGGCTAGCGCGCACACCACCGTCTCCGGGCACGCGTCGTTGCGCCGCACGAGCACCTCGGCGCCCAGATCGCCCAGCAGCTGCACGAGGTTGTACGTGAAGGAATCGTAATTATCGATGACGAGCACTCGCATCAGGGCGCGCCTTCGGCGAGCAACGCCTCGACGACCGCCTGCGCCTTGGCTCGACACTCGGCGTCCTCGCGCGCTGCGATCGAGTCGGCCACGATGCCAGCCCCAGCGCGCACGGTCGCCACGCCGTCGCGAACCATCGCGCTCCGCAGGATGATGCAGCTGTCGAGCGAGCCGTCGAACCCGGCGTGCAGAAGGGCACCGCCGTACCAGCCGCGACGCTCGCCTTCCAGTTCTGCGATGAGCTGCATCGCCCGGATCTTTGGAGCGCCGCTCACGGTTCCAGCTGGAAAGGCGGCGGCGAACAGGTCGAAGGCGTCACGGTCCGTACGCAGCGTCCCGCGCACATCGGACACGAGATGCATCACGTGGCTGTATTTCTCGATGCCTAAGAACTCGTCGACGCGCACGCTCCCGTATTCGCAAACGCGGCCTAAATCGTTGCGCGCCAGGTCAACGAGCATGACGTGTTCCGCGCGCTCCTTGGGGTCGGCGAGCAGCGCGGCGCAGGCGAGCGCTTCGGCCGCGCTATTGGCGGAACGTGGCCTCGTGCCGGCGAGCGGGCGGATGCACGCCGTGCCCTGGTCTAGGGTGCACAACATCTCAGGCGAGGTGCCGAAAAGCGTCCCCCACGGAAGCTCGAAGTGAAATGCGTACGGCGAGGGATTGAGCGCGCGCAAGCGCCGGTAGGCCTCGAGCGGATCGCCCTGCACCTCGAAGCTCCACGCCTGCGAGAGCACGGCCTGGAAGATCTCACCCTCCCGGATGGCGCGTTTTGCCTCGCCGACGGCGCTTCTGAATGACACAGCAGCCACGGTACGGGGCAACTCCTTCGCCCTTGCGCCGGCGCGAGTGATCGTTGCGCCGCGCTGCAGCAACATCGCAACGTCAGTGAAACCAGCTTCCGTGGTAATGACCGTCGCCTCGGTCAGCGGGTCGAAAACCACGATGACCTGTGGCACGATCAAGTGGAGATCCGGGAGCTGCGTCGCCGGCAAGCTGCAAGGCCGCTCATGATACCCAGCATACTCGAACGCCGCGAGGCCATAGGCGCCTGCGGCCGGATGTATCGCGTCCGGACCCACGTTGATCGACCTCATGAGATCCCGGCACGCCGCATTTACGTCCTCGCGTGTATAAGAACGCGAACCCGCGCCCTCAGAGACCCGCACGAGACCGTCGCGCGCCAAAAGCTCGGCCGCGGCGCCAAACGCGAGGACCGTGCGATTGTCTCGCGCCGCCCGTCCTGCACGCGTCTCTAGCAGCAGAGCCGGACCCGGTAGGCGATGCCGCAAGATGGAAAACGCGTCGATCGGCGCGGTCTTCACGCTCTGCACACTTTCCGAGGTCACGACAAGACCACCAGGTTTGACGAGCATCGCTCTCCTTAAGGAAAAAGAAAGCGGGCCTCGTTTTGACGCGAGGCCCGCCGTGACGTTGCTGTGTGGTGCGAAAAGCTAGCGACTCATCAGCACCCCACCGCGCGTTGCGGAGCGGGCGTGATGTACCACCAGACCTTCATGAAGACGTGCATAGGTCGTGCGTAGTACGGCGTCGTGGGCGTCATTCCTGCGGCGATTTTCAGCTGGCGTTCAGTGGAGCAGCTCGATCTGCGCCAGCGGCGCCGCGTCGCCTTTGCGCACGCGTGTGCGGACGATGCGCGTGTAGCCGCCATTGCGGCCGGCGAGGCTTGGCGCGATCACGTCGAACAGCTTCTTGACCACGTCATCGGAGAGCAAATACGAGGCGACCTGGCGGCGGCTGTGCAAGTCGCCGCGCTTGGCGCGCGTGATCATGCGCGACGCCACGCGTGAGACTTCTTTCGCTCGGGTGACGGTCGTCTCGATCGAACCATGCAGCAAGAGCGCTGTGGTGAGATTGCGCAGCATCGAGCGGCGATGATCGTCGTTACGGCCAAGCCGCTTCGTGGCTTTCCCGTGGCGCATCTCGGTCAGGAGCTCCGCAGCGACAGGTTACGCTCGGCGAGCTTCTCTTTGATCTCGTCTACGGATTTCTTGCCGAGGTTGCGCATGTTCATGATCTCGTCCTCGGTCTTCTGGAGCAGCTCGGAGATCTTCGTGATGCCGGCGCGCTTCAAGCAGTTGTACGAACGGACCGAGAGATCGAGCTCGTCGACCGGGATATCCCAGTTCGCGAACGGCTTGGCCTCTTCGACCGGTGCCTCGACTTCCGTCCGGCCGCTGAAGTTCACGAAGAGCGCGAGCTGGTCGGACAGGATCTTCGCCGCAGTGCTGAGCGCCTCGTCGGGCGTGATGCTCCCATTCGTCTCGATCTCGAAGATGAGGCGATCGTAGTCTGTCGTCTGGCCCACGCGCGTGTCTTCGATGTGGTACGCGACTTTGCGGATAGGCGAGAAGATCGAGTCGACGGGGATCAGACCGATGATATGTTCGACGTTGCGCTGCTTTTCAGCAGTCACATAGCCGCGCCATTTCTCGATGCCGATCTCCATGTAGAGCCGGGCCTTCTTGTCCGAGAGAGTCGCGATGTGGTAGGACGGGTCGAGCAGCTCCACGTCGGCATCGGGCACGATGTCCTGCGCCGTCACTTCGCGCTCGCCCGAGGCTTCGATGCGCAGCACCTTTGGCTCGTCGGTCGCGAGACGCAACGGCAACCCCTTCAGGTTGAGGATGATGTTGGTGACATCCTCGACGACGCCCGGGATGGTTGAGAACTCGTGCAGCACGCCGTCGATCTTCACGTACGTGACCGCGGCTCCCGGCAGCGACGAGAGCAGCATCCTTCGCAACGCGTTGCCGAGCGTGATGCCGAAGCCCCGCTCGAGCGGTTCGATGACGAATGTGGCGCTGCTGTCGCGACGCTCGCGCACCTCGATCGAGGCGCGTTGAAATTCCAGAACTGACATACCTACCCCATGGGCGGGTGCAAGCCACCCGGTTTGCGTGTTGGCAGCGTTGGGCTGCCCGATTTGATGCATCATTAGCGAGAATAATACTCCACGATGAGCTGTTCTTCGACATTCGTGTCGATATCCGCCCGCGTCGGGGCGGCCAAAACCTTCGCCTTGTTGCTTTGTTCGTCGTATTCGAGCCAGCTCGGGACGCGCCGTCCCTTGGCATACTCGAAGAGGGCCGCGAAGAGGTTCGTCTTGGCGCTTGTCTCGACGACGGCGATCTCGTCGCCAGGCCGCACCTGCATGGACGGCACGTTGACGCGCCGGCCGTTGAGCAGGAAGTGACGGTGCCGCACGAGCTGTCGCGCCTGCGCGCGGGAGGTCGCAAGGTTCAGCCGGTAGATGACGTTGTCCAAGCGCATCTCGAGCAACGCCAACAGCGCGGTGCCGGTCTGGCCCTTGCGCGCGGTGGCTTTCTTGAAATAGTTCTCGAACTGCCGCTCGAGCACGCCGTAAATGCGGCGCATCTTCTGCTTCTCGCGCAGCTGGCGGCCGAACTCCGACACCTTGGGCCGGTTCTTCGTGTTCGCTTTCTGTCCGGGCGCAGCCGTGCGACGCTCGACGGCGCACTTTTTCGAAAGGCAGCGCTCGCCTTTCAAGAACAACTTGACCTTCTCGCCGGGCTTCGCACCACTCGCGCTTTCGCGACGGCACATCCGGCAGACGGGTCCTGTGTAACGGGCCATGTACCTCTCTCTTCTCCTCTTAGACCCGGCGCCGCTTGGGCGGCCGGCATCCGTTGTGTGGGATTGGCGTGACGTCTTTGATGAGCGTGATCTCAAGCCCGGCGGCTTGCAGCGCGCGGATCGCGGCTTCCCGTCCGGCACCGGGTCCCTTCACGTAGACCTCGACCTGCTTCATCCCATGCTCCATCGACTTGCGTGCGGCGCTTTCGGCCGCCATCTGCGCGGCGAACGGCGTCGACTTCTTGCTTCCTTTGAAGCCCATGCCGCCGGCGCTCGCCCAGGCGATGGCGCCGCCGGTCGTGTCGCTGATCGAGACGATGGTGTTGTTGAAGCTCGAGTGGATGTGCGCGATGCCCTGGCTGACGTGTTTGGCTTCGCGCTTCTTCCTGGGTCGAGCTTTCTTCGCTATCGGCATATCCTGGTCGCTTCGTTTCCTTTCTCTGGGGCGATTTCTAATCGCCCCATACAATGCTCTGCTCGGCTACTTGCCGACGCCTGGACCTTTGATTTTCTTACGGCCGGCGACGGTCTTCTTGGGCCCCTTGCGCGTTCGCGCGTTCGTCTTGGTGCGCTGTCCGCGCACCGGCAGGCCACGACGGTGACGCAGGCCGCGATAACAGCCGATGTCCATCAAGCGCTTGATCGCGGCAGAGATCTCGCGACGCAAGTCGCCTTCGACCTTGACGCCTTTTTCGATCTGCTCGCGCAGGCGCTGGATATCGTCGTCTTTGAGATCCTTCACGCGCGTGTCCGGATTGACGCCGCTCGACGTCAACAGCTTGTTCGCCGTCGGCCGCCCGATGCCGTAGATATACGTCAACGCGACTTCCACGCGCTTGTCGCGCGGCAGGTCGATTCCCGCGATTCGTGCCATCCGTCTCTCCTCTACCCTTGCGCCTGCTTGTGCTTGGGATTCTCGCAGATCACCCGCGTGCGGCCGGCACGCTTGATGATCTTGCACTTGGCGCAGATCTTCTTGACACTCGGTCTGACTTTCACGTCTCTATCGTTTCCTCTGGGGCGATTTGCACTGGGGCGATTTTCAATCGCCCCCCTACATTTTATTGCTGGTGTTACTTGTAGCGGTATGTGATGCGCCCTTGCGTCAGGTCGTACGGCGACAGCTCGACGAGGACGCGGTCCCCCGGCAGTATCCTGATGAAATTCATCCGGATCTTGCCCGACACACGAGCGAGGACTTTGTGGCCGTTCGAGAGTTCCACCCGGAAGAAGGCGTTGGGCAAGGGCTCCACCACGGTCCCTTCGACCTCGATCGCCTCTTCTTTGGTCGACCCTGCTGATTCGGCGCGCTCTTTTTTTTTCTTCTTCCTATCCGGTCGCTGCCTGCCCGGCCGTCTGCGTGGCGTCAAGCGTTCCCCTTTCCTTGGCCTTCAGCGCTTGTGGTATGTCGTTGTGCATGGGCGCCGACTGCGCCAGCGTCAGGATCTCGAAACCATCCGGCGTGACCGCGACCGTGTGCTCGAAGTGGGCCGAGAGCTCGCCGTCGGCGGTCACGACCGTCCACCGATCGTCCAGCGTCTTGACGCGGTATGTCCCGGCGTTCACCATCGGTTCGATCGCGAGCACCATCCCGGGCTTGAGCACCGACCCCATTCCCGGACGCCCGTAGTTGGGCACGGGCGGCTCCTCGTGCAGCGCGGTGCCGATCCCGTGGCCGACGAGCGCGCGCACCACCGAGTAGCCATAGCCCTCGACGTAGGTCTGCACTGCGTGACCGATGTCGGAGACGTGGGCTCCCGGGCGCACCTGCTCGATCGCGATCCCAAGCGCGCGTTGCGTCACGTCCATGAGGCGACGCGCTTGGGCGCTCGGTTCGCCGACCGAGACCGTCGTCGCCATGTCCGAGAACCACCCGTCCACAAGCGCGCCGATATCGATCTTGAAGAGATCGCCCTCGCGCAAGACGCGGCTTCCCGGGATGCCGTGCACGATCTGGTCGTTGACCGACGTGCAGATCGCGCCCGCGAACCCATGGTACCCTAAGAACGCGGGCGTGCCACCTTCTTTGCGGATGAGTTCGTCCGCGCAAGCGCTCACGTCAAGCGTGCTGACACCCGGACGTACCATGTCGACGAGTTTTTCGAGCGCCCGCGCCGTGACGCGTCCGCTGCGACGCATCTTCTCAAGTTCGCGAGCGCTCTTGCAGGTGATCATTCGCTCGGCCCCACGGGTGTTTGCAGCGCCGCCATGATGCGGCCGTTCACGGATGCGACGTCGCCGTTGCCGTCGATGGGCACGAGGACACCGGCCGCACGATAGTACTCGGTCAGCGGTTTGGTCTTGCGCTCGTACTCGTCCAGGCGCTTCAAGACGATCTGCTCGTCGTCGTCCGGGCGCTGGACGAGCGGACCACCGCAGCGATCGCACGTGTCCGGCAGCCGGCTTGGCGCTGATTCCAGATGGTACGGCGTCTGGCAAACAGCGCACGAGCGTCTACCAGTCAACCGGCGAACGAGTTCGGCCGCGTCGACGGTGATCTCCAACACCGCGTCCAAGCGCAAGTTGTTGCGGTGCACGAGGGCGTCGAGCGCGGTCGCCTGCTGGGTCGTGCGTGGGAATCCGTCGAGGATGAACCCATTGCGCGCGTCGTCCACGCGCAAGCGTTCTTCCACGAGTCCGATCGTCACGTCATCGGGCACGAGCTTGCCCGCATCCATGTAGGTCTTCGCGGCGACGCCCATCGGCGTGCGTTCTTTCACGGCATTGCGGAAGATGTCGCCCGTGCCGATCTCAGGAATGCGGAACGTCTGCGACAGCAAGCGCGCTTGCGTGCCCTTGCCGACGCCTGGCGGGCCCAAGAGGACGAGACGCCATCCTCGGGCGTTCATGGCGCTCATTGCTTGATGAACCCTCGGTAGTCACGCATCGCAAGGCGCGCTTCGATCTGCGTCATCGTGTCGAGCGCCACGCCGACGACGATGAGCAGCGACGTGCTGCCCAGATAGAATGTCGTGATATGCGTGAGGCTCTGCGTCACGTTGGGCAGGATCGCAAGCAGACCGAGGTAGATCGCCGCGACCGACGTGATGCGTAGGAGGATCTTCTGCAGGTAGTCGGTCGTGGGCTTGCCCGGCCGGATGCCCGGAATGAAGCCACCCTGCTTCTTCAGGCTCTCGCCGATGTCTTGGATCTGCAAGACGACGCTCGAGTAGAAGAACGTGAACACGACGACCAGGACGAAGTACACCACGTTGTAGAGCACGCCGCCGTAGGTGAAATACAAGTTGACGAACTGCACGAACCAAGCGCGCAAGCCCTCGGCCCACGCAAGCGCTGTCCCGACGAAACTCGCTTGGCTCATCCAGGACGAGATCTGCTGCGGTAAGAGCAGGATCGAGATCGCGAAGATGATCGAGATGACGCCAGCGTTGTTGAGGCGCAATGGGATGTAGGTGCTGCGCCCGCCGTAGACCTTACGCCCGACGACGCGCTTGGCGTACTGCACCGGGACCCGGCGTTGGCCTTGGTACATGAACACTATTGAGATGAGCGAGAGGATCGCGATGAGCCCGAAGATGACGAGGCCCAGCACGTTCAAGCCGCCCTTCTCGCCGAGCTGCAAGGTCTGGCTGAAGTACGTCGGATAGCGCAGGATGATCCCGACGAAGATGATCAGCGAGACGCCGTTGCCGATGCCTTTGTCCGTGATCTGCTCGCCGAGCCACATGAGCCAGATCGTGCCTGCGGTAAGCGTCAGGACCACCATCATCAGGTAGAAGATGTCCGTGCGCTCGAAGACATGGGCGCGGCTGAGCATGAACACCATGGCCGAAGCTTGCGCGATCGCAAGGGCTATCGTCAGCCAGCGGGTGTACAGCCCGACGATGCGGCGGCCTTCCTCGCCGCCATGCTGCATCATATCTTTGATGTTCGGGAACACGATCGTCATCAGCTGCATGATGATGCTGGCGTTGATGTAGGGCGTGATCCCCATGGCGATCACCGAGAAGTGCTGCAGCGCGCCGCCCGACAAGAAGCCGATGAAATTCAGGAACTGGCCGCTCGCGAGGATCGACTGCCATTCGGTGATGTTGACGTACGGCACTTGCACGTACACCATGATGACGAACACCGCGAACGCGCCGAACACGAAGAAGACGCGGTTCCGGATCTCCGGGACCACGAGCGCATTGGCGATGTTCCGCCAGATGTTCATCCCCTCGTGCTACTCCTCAAACGCGGCACCGGCCGCCTCGAGCTTGGTCCGCGCCGTCTGCGAGAAGCGGACGTTGCGAAAGCGCAGCCCAGCGGGAGCGTCGCCCACGCCGAGTATCTTCACGCCATCCTTGCGCTTGCCGACATAGCCGGCGTTCTCCAAGGACTCGGGCGTGATCAGGGTGGTGGCGTCCCAGGCGGCGAGGTCGGAAAGATTGATCACGGCATATTCTGTTCTGAAGATCTTCGTCGAGCGCGCTTTTTGCGACACGCCGCGACGCTGCGGCAAGCGCCGGAACCACGGCGTCTGTCCACCCTCGAAGTTCGGACCCTTGCCGCCACCCGAGCGCGCGGTCTGTCCTTTGCCGCCCTTGCCAGCGGTCTTCACCAAGCCGCTGCCATGGCCACGGCCGACGCGCACGCGCTTGGTCTTGGCGCCGTACGCGGGTTTAAGATGCGACAGTTTCACCGTTTTGCGTTCTCCCCAGGATCTCGTCCGCGGTCTTGCCGCGTGACGCAGCGACGTCGTCCACCGTGCGCAGCTGGCGCAGGCCTTGGACCGTCGCGGCGATGACGTTGATCGGATTGTTGGAACCGAGCGATTTCGTCAAGATGTCGTGCACGCCGGCGAGTTCGAGCACGGCACGCATCGCGCCGCCGGCGATCACGCCAGTGCCCTTCATAGCAGGCTTCATGAGCACTTTCCCGGACCCGGCACGCGCAGTGATGGGATGCGGGATGGTGCGACCGACCATAGGCACCGTCACGAGCGAACGCCGCGCGTCCTCGACGCCTTTGCGGATCGCCTCGGGCACCTCGCGTGCCTTGCCCATGCCGTAGCCGACCCGGCCCTGCCGATCGCCGACCACGACGAGCGCCGAGAACGAGAACCGCTTGCCGCCCTTGACCACTTTCGCCACGCGATTGACGCGGACGACCTGTTCTTCGAGCCCCGACCCGTCGGTGATGCGCGCCATGCGCTAGAACTCCAATCCGGCGCCGCGCGCCGCGTCTGCCAATGCTTTGATCTTGCCGTGATACTTGTAGCCGCCCCGGTCGAACACGACGGCGCTGATGCCCTTGTCCTTGGCACGTTGCGCGATCGCGGTGCCGACTTTCTCGGCCGCCCCCACGCTCTTCTTCGACGCGAGGCCAGTCGCGATGTCTTTCTCGCGCGTCGACGCAGCCGCGATCGTCTTGCCGGTGCTGTCGTCGATCAGCTGCACGTAGATGTGGTGCAGGCTGCGGAACACCGACAGCCGCGGGCGCGAGCCATCGCCCGTCAGGCGCTTTCTCACGCGTGCGTGGCGCCGGATGCGAAGTGCGTTTCTGCTCGTCGAACCTGCCATGGATGTCGTCCTTACTTCTTCACGCCGCCGCCGCCGGTCGCGCCTGCGGTCTTGCCCGCTTTGCCGAGCTTGCGCCGAACGCGCTCGCCTTCATAGCGGATGCCCTTGCCCTTGTACGGCTCGGGTGGGCGGATGCTGCGGATGTGTGCGGCCACCTGACCGACTTGCTGCTTGTCGGCGCCGCTTATCTGGATCTTGTTCTGACCCTCGACTTTGATGTCGATGCCCGCCGGCGGATCGAAGACCACGGGGTGGGAGAAGCCGAGCTGCAGACCCAGCTTTTTGCCTTGCAGCTGCGCCCGGTAACCCACGCCTTGGATCTCGAGGTTCTTTTGGAACCCGCGCGTGACGCCTTCGACCATGTTGGCGATGAGCGTGCGCGTCAAACCGTGCAGCGCCCGGTTGCGCTTGTCGTCGTTCGGGCGCGCGACCGTGACCACGCCTTTGTCCACGGACACCGAGATGGGCTCGGCGCAATCGAGGACCAACTGGCCCTTGGGGCCCTTGACCGACACCTGCCGCTCTGCGACCGAGACGGTCACGCCGCTCGGCACGTTCACGGGCATGCGTCCGATTCTGCTCATCGCACTACCACACAAACGCCATGACTTCGCCGCCGCAGTTGAGCCGCTTGGCTTGCCGCCCGCTCATGATGCCTTTCGACGTCGACATGATGACAAGCCCGAGGCCCCCCATGCACTTGGGGACGTCGCCTTTGGGCGTGTAGATGCGCAAGCCCGGGCGGCTGATGCGCTGCAGCCCATTGATGACGCGCTCGCGATGCTGCCCGTACTTGAGCGTGATGCGGATGACCTCACGCGCGCCCGCCTGCGCGCTCTCGAAGGTCTTGATGAACCCCTCGTCCTTCAGCACCTTCGCGATCTCTTTCTTGAGCCGCGAAGCCGGGACGTCGACGCGCTCGTGCCGCGCGATATTCGCATTGCGAATGCGCGCGAGCATGTCTGCGACCGGGTCTGTGATCACTGCCATATCGTGTCTTCTTCCTCTACCAGGATGCCTTGGTCACGCCGGGGATCTGGCCGCGATGCGCGAGCTCGCGGAAACAGATGCGGCACAGGCCGAACTTGCGCAGGTAGCCGCGCGGCCGTCCGCAGCGCTGGCAGCGGTGGTGCTGCCGCACGGAAAACTTCTCTTTGCGCTTCGCCTTCTCGATCATCGCTTTCGTCGCCATCTTTTCTCACCGCGCCGGCTTAGGCTGCGGCGCCCTCCTTCCGCAGCGGCATGCCCATCTCGCCCAAGAACGCCAGCGCCTGCTCGTCCGTGCGAGCGGTCGTGACGATGACGATGTCCATGCCGCGGACCATATCGATCTTGTCGTAGTTGATCTCTGGGAACACGAGCTGTTCGCGGAGCCCGAGCGCGTAGTTGCCGCGGCCGTCGAGCGAGCTGCGCGACATCCCACGGAAATCTCGGATGCGCGGCAGCACGATGTTGACGAGCTTGTCGAAGAACGCATACATGCGCTCGCCGCGCAAGGTCACCTTCGCGCCGATCTGCATGCCGGCGCGCAGCTTGTAGGTGGCGACCGACTTGCCTGCGCGCGTGACCACAGGCTTCTGACCCGTGATCGCGACAAGGTCCGAGACGGCGCCGTCGATCGCCTTGGGATTCGCGACGGCCTCGCCGACGCCCATGTTGACCACGATCTTCACCAACCGCGGCACTTGCATGCGGTTCTTCAACCCGAGCTGCTTGCGCAGCGCGGGCGCTATGGTCTTGTCGTAACGTTCGTGCAGTCTGTTCATGCTCACGCCTTCACGGGCCGTTCGGCCGGTTCGCCGCACCGCCGGCAGATGCGTTCGCGCGTCTCCCCGTTGCGGGTGAACGCGATCTTCGCAGGTTTGTTGCACTTCGGGCAGACGTACATCAGCTTGCCGACGGGCAGCGGCATCTCTTTTTCGAGGATGCCGGCTTTCGCTTTGGGCGTCGCCTTGCTGTGGCGCTTGACGACGTTGACCCCTTCCACTTCGGCAACGCCGTCGTGGCGGATCAGCTTGATCTTGCCGCGCTTGCCTTTGTCCTTGCCGCCGAGCACGATGACAGTGTCGCCCGCCGCCAGGCGCATCTTCACCACCATCTCACAGCACCTCCGGCGCGAGCGAGATGATCTTCATGAAGTCCCGGTCCCGCAGCTCGCGCGCCACCGGACCGAAGATGCGCGTGCCGCGCGGGTTCTTCTGCTCGTTGATGAGGACCGCCGCATTCTCGTCGAATCGGATGAACGATCCGTCCGGGCGCCGCATCTTCTTGCGTTGACGCACGATCACGGCTTTCACGACATTGCCTTTCTTCACCGCAGCACCAGGGATAGCGCTCTTCACCGTCGCGACCACCACGTCGCCGACATACGCGTAGGGATGCCGCGATCCGCCGCTCACATGGAAGACCATGAGCTCGCGCGCTCCTGAGTTGTCCGCCACCTTCAGGCGGGTCTGGGCACTGATCATTTTGCGCGCTCCAGGATCTCGAGCAAGCGCCAGCGTTTGCGCGCGGACAAGGGACGCGTCTCGGCGATGCGGACGAGGTCCCCCACCTTTGCCTCGTTGCGCTCGTCGTGCGCCGCGAAACGGCGCGATCCGCGCACGGTCTTGCCGTACGTGGGATGCGCGGTGCGAGATTCCGTGACCACGATGATCGTCTTGTGCATCGCGTTCGAGGCGACGCGCCCGACCTTGGTCTTGCGCGAGGTGCGTGTTGCGTCCATGCTCA
>DASPVP010000138.1:0-4727 GCA_035622315.1 Candidatus Acidiferrales bacterium
GCGTGCCGCGTCTAAGATCTTGATGATGGTGTTGTAGCTCGCATCCGTGTCCGCGAGCAGCGACACGTGCGTCGTGTATCCTTGATTGGCATGCTTTTGATGGTACGCGATCGTGTTCGCCATGACGTTATAGAGGTCGGCCATCGCCACCGGCTTGCTGTCGATGTAGATGCTGTTCTTCGCCGTGACCTCGACTTCGATCTGGTGCTGCAGCTGGTTCTTCGTGATGTTCTGCGGCGCTGTGTTCTTCTTCGGGAGCTGCTTTTGGAAGCCGGGTGGGGCGGCCAACGCCGCGAGGATCATGAAGATGATGAGCAAGACCAACAGCACGTCCGTGAACGGCGTGATGTTGATCTCCGCCATCACGTCCGTGTCTTGCTTGGATGAGGTCATTCCCATGACGCGTTCGCCTCTGTATCTTCCTACCTATGTACTACGCGCAAACCGTTGCCGCGGATGCCTCGGCGGACCGTGAGGTCCGCCGCAACATTCTCAGCTTAGTCCTAGCTGCCGGCCGGCCCGCTGGGACGCGGAGCGGGGGCTCCGCCGCCCGACATCGAGGGTCCGGCTCCCTTGCGCGGCGTGTACAGCTCGGTCGGGATAGGTGCACCGGCGTTGTGGAAGGCGAGCATCTCGGCGAGTTTGTTCGCCGCGACGATCATCTCTTGGTTGTACGCCTTGATGCGCGATTTGAAGTAGTTGAAGAACACCACGGCGCAGACCGCGACCGCGAGACCGGCGGCCGTGGTCACGAGGGCTTCGGCGACACCAGCGGCGACGACGGCTGGCGTCGAGTTACCCTTCAGGGCGATGTCGTTGAAGGCGCGGATGATGCCGAGCACCGTTCCGAAGAGACCGACGAAGGGCGCGATGACGGCAACCGTGCCGATGATCGACAGGTTCGCCTCAAGGGAGTTCAGCTGTTCCAGCAGCGAGATCGAGAGCGCGTCCGAGATGTCGGCACGGCTCTTCTCGTGGCGGTAGAGGCCGAACTGGAGGATCTTGGGCAGCATGCCCTTGTGGCGGTCGCAGACGGCGATAGCGCCATTCATGTCGTCCTTGGAGACGCGGTCGCCGATCTCTTTGAGCAGCTGATTCGGGTCTGAGTGCTGCTTCGAAAAGAAGAACAGCCGCTCGAACACGATGCCCACTGAAACAATGGAGAGCAGCAGCAGCGCCCACATGGCCGGGCCGCCGCGGTTGAGGAAGTCGAGAAAATCCTGGAAGAATCCCATTTGGTCTATCCCCTTAATGAGAATGGTGTGCGAACGACGCCGTTAGGCAAATGCCTCATCCGTGAATAAAGAGGGCGGGCTCGATTCGCCCGTCCGAGTGGCGAACCCGGTTAGGCGGCATCCCTTTTGATTCCTACCGTTGACCGCATTAGGTCCTACCTCCTAACCACCGCTGCTCTGACCGGGCTGGTTGGTCTTTTCGTTGACGCCCTGCCCGTTCATCAGACTGTTGTTGGCGCCGTTGAGCGCGGTCCATTGCTTGTCGACCGTCTGCATCGACGCTATGTCATTTTTCGCTTTGAATATGTTAAAGGCTGTTCGCAGTGCGGAATTCGCCTGATCGTTCTTGTGTTGATCCGCATAGGCGATACCTAGGGAGTACCAACCCCAACCGTAGTTCGGGTCGGCCTTCGTCGCAGCGTCGGCATAGCGGAGGGCGTCAGTGCTGTGGTCGACCTTGTCGGCCGTCTGGTTCAACAAGAGCTGCGCGATCGAGGAGTTGTACACCGCCGTGCTACCGGGCGACAGCGAGATCGCCTTTTGGAGCGGAGCGTCGATGTCTTTGATATCCCCCTGCGCTGCTGGGATCTCAGCCAGACCGAAGGCGGCGTCGCCGCTCTTGGGGTCGATCTGCTGGGCCTTCGCATAAGCGGCCTGGGCGGCGGCATAGTTGCGCTGGCGTACATAGATGTCGCCGATGTTGATCTGGGCTTGGACGTTCTGCGGTTGCACCTGCGATAATTGGATCAACGGATTGAGCGCCGCGTTCAAGTTGCCCGAATTGATGTAGTAGGTCGCCTGATACTGATATGCGTACGGCGCTTTAGGATCGACCGTCTCCGCCTGGTTGATCGCCTGCAGGCCGCCGGCGATGTTGCCCTGGTACAGCATCACGTTGCCGATCGACGCTAAGAGCCGCGATGTGATCATCGTATCTTTGTGGTCGTCCAGCTTTTGTGCTGCTTGGTAGTCGGTGAGAGCGACCGCCGATTTTGGATCCACCCCGGCTTCGCAGTCGCCTTTGAGCATGCGATACTGCATCGCGTTCGGCACGAGATCGGCCGCCTTCTCGGCATACGGGAGACAGTCGCTGAACTGTTGCGCCGCCATCAAGTTGAAGGCGTAGTCCGCGTATGCGGCTGCGGTGACGCTTGCGGGCGCGACGCCTGGCTTCAGGCTGTTCGCACGATCGTATGAATCGACTGCGATCTTGAGTTTTGCGGTGTCGTGATTGGCCGAGCCGTCATCGTAGTACGCTTGTCCGCGCTTGGTCCACAGCCGCGCATCGTCCGGGAGCAGTTGCACGCCCTGGTCAGCGAGGCTTTCGGCTTTGGCGTAGTCGGTCGAACCGAGCGCGCTATCGATGAGCGAAAGCCGCGCGACGACGTTCTTGGGGTCCGTCGCGAGCTGCTTGCTCAGGTCGCTGGACTGGGCCGTGTTCTCCGAGAGCCCTGCGAGCGTGAACTGATAGCTGTAGTCGTAGAACGCTGTGGTGGCTTGCCCGTTTCTCGTCGCGGGCGCATACGTCGAGATCTTCGCCACGCGCAGGACCTCGTCGTCCAGATCCTTGTGTCCTGAGGACTTCGCGATCGTGACCGATTTCACCGAACCGTCTTGCGCGACGAGTACTTTGACGAAGACGACCCCCGTCTCGTGCTTCGCTCGTGCGGAATCTGGATAGTTGGGTTTCACTTGCACTTTGAAGTGCGGGGGTTCGTAATACGATGGTGCGTCTGCCGAGGCTCGTGGGGCGAGACCCACCATGAGGACGAGAGCGCCGAAAAGAGCCGCCATAATGCGCCCGAATTTGTGCATGGTTCTCCTTACCAGAAACGTGAAGCTGGGAAAGCAGCCGTATTCCGGCTACGAGGGGAATACCTGTCACCGCGTGGCGCACGCCCGATGGCGCGCCGCTGCCTCACTGTGAAACCGGTCGAGGGCTTGTGCGTCCAGGTGTTCGACGGCACTTCAGGTATCTCTTACCCTGTCTCGGAAACGTGTAACGGCTTGCTCGCGTTGCGCGCTGCCAAGCAGGATGGTCCTCCAACGCGCTGGACTGCTCGTGTCGGACCTAACGTTCGTGGCGCAGACGCTCGAGTTCGCTCATCTCGTGGGAAGTCAAAGCACGCGTTAAGCCAACCTTCAAGTCGCCCAAGCTAACGGGTCCGAAGCGCGTGCGGCACAATGCGATGACGCGCAAGCCTTGGCGCGCGCACATCCGCCGGACCTGGCGGTTGCGCCCCTCGCGAAGCGTGATAGTGAAAGTGGTCGTTCCATCCCGCCTGGCGCTCACTTGGCTTGCCCCAAGCTCTCGGATCATCGCGGCACCGATCCCTCCGCGAACGGTCACGCGATACGTGCGCTCGATCTCGTTTTTCGGAGCGAGAAGGAAGTTCGCGAGATCGCCGTCATTCGTGCAAAGCAAAACGCCGGTGGTCTCGGCATCTAGTCGGCCCACCGGAAAAAGCCTTTGACCGCGCGGCAGAAACGAAGCGACGCTTTTACGCCCGCGCTCGTCGTGCATGGTCGTGATCACGCTGGCGGGTTTGTTGAAGACGAGCGTGAGGGAGCTGGCCGTCGGTCGCACTCGGCGCCCATCGACCATGATGATACTGCGATCGGGATCGACGTCTAGGCCGAGCGAGGCGATCGATCCATCGACGCGTACGCGACTGGCTTTGATGAGCAGATCGGCACCACGCCGTGAGGCGACGCCACAGCGCGCGAGAAAGCGGTTCAACCGCTCGCGCGAGCTGTGGCTGCTAGATCGTGGAGGGCTCTTAGCGATCTTGGTCGGCGCTTGCCAGCGACATCGCTTCCTTGGTGACGGATTTCAGGAACTCTTCGTTGCTGTCGGTCCTACGGAAACGCTCCAAGATCAGCTCGGTCATCTCTTGAGTACCGAGCACTGCCGTCGCCCGCCTGAGCATGACGACCTTGCGCAGCTCGATCTCGGAGAGGAGGAGCTCCTCGTGGCGCGTGCCCGACCGCTTGATATCGACGGCGGGGAAGATGCGGCTGTCCGCGAGTTTGCGGACGAGATTGATCTCCATGTTGCCTGTGCCCTTGAACTCCTCAAAGATCACGTCGTCCATCTTGGAGCCGGTCTCGATGAGCGCAGTTGCTACGATCGTCAAGCTGCCGCCGTCTTCGATGTTGCGCGCCGCGCCGAAGAAGCGTTTGGGGCGGTGCAATGCACTTGTGTCCAGACCGCCCGAAAGGGTGCGGCCGGTCGACGGCATCACTTGGTTCCAGGCGCGGGCGAGCCGCGTGATGGAGTCGAGCAGGATCACGACGTCGTGGCCCAGCTCCACCAAGCGCTTGCAGCGTTCGAGCGTGAGCTCTGCAACAGCAGTGTGGTTCTCGGGATGCTCGTCGAACGTCGAGGAGATGACCTCGCCTTCGATCGAGCGCCGCATGTCCGTGACTTCTTCTGGGCGCTCGTCCACGAGCAGCGCGAACAGATCGCATTCAGGATGGTTGGCCGCGATC
>DASPVP010000139.1:0-4473 GCA_035622315.1 Candidatus Acidiferrales bacterium
ATCGTGCCACGCCTGCGCAAGAAGACCGGCGCGCGGCTCGTCTACGAAGCGGATCCGGTGAAGCTCGTGGCGCAGTGCATCGAGATCTACCGCACCGATCACTACAAACACCCATCCGTGTTCTCCGAGAATGCGGGGGAAGAGGAGAAGGGATGGGCAGGATCACCTTCATCGGCGCAGCCGGCGTCGTAACCGGAAGCAAACACCTTCTCGAGACGAACTCCGGCACTCGCGTGCTGCTGGATTGCGGGCTCTTCCAGGGGTTGCCGCAGCTCACCGAGCGGAATTGGACGCCGCCGCCTGTGGACCCGAAGATGCTCGATGCCGTGATCCTTTCACACGCGCATCTCGACCATTGCGGCTACCTGCCGGCACTTGTCAAGGAAGGCTTCGCCAAGCCTATCTATTGCACGCCTGCGACCGCCGAAGTTGCCGAACTCGTGTTGCGCGATTCCGCGGGTCTTCAAGAAGACGAGGCCAAGCGCGCGAAAAAGCATCCCGATCGGGGACTGCATGCGACGCCGCTCTACACCTGCGACGACGTGGAAAAAGTCGTGCCCCTCTTCACGCACGTGAACTACGGCGAGATGCGCCAAGACATCTCCGATTGCGCTTTTCGCATGAGCGACGCGGGCCATATCATCGGCTCTGCAATTTCAGAGATCTTCCTCGATCAGCGCAAGCTCGTCTTCACCGGCGACATCGGGCGCTACGGCCGTCCCCTGTTGCGCGATCCATCACCGATCGCGCAAGCAGATGTGGTGTTGTGCGAGTCAACCTACGGCGATCGCTTGCATCCCGCGAACGATCCGCAGACCGACTTGGGCCAGATCATCAACGCCGCGCACGCGCGCGGCGGCGTGCTCGTCATCCCCTCGTTCGCCGTGGGCCGGACGCAAGAGATCCTCTACGCGATCGGCCAGCTGCAAGCCGGATCTGCCATTCCGGACGTGCCGATCTACGTCGACAGCCCGATGGGCATCGCGGCGGACGCGATCATGGAGCGGCATCCGGAAGCGATGCGCTTCGACTTACGGGCGCGCTTCGGCCCGCAGGACCAGGCGATCGGCGCACGTCACGTCACGCTCGTACAATCGCAGCAAGACTCGATCAAGCTCAACGACATCCAATCGAACGCGGTGATCGTCGCGTCGAGCGGCATGGCAACGGGTGGCCGCGTGCTGCATCACCTGCGCAACCGGCTCAACCGTCCAAATGACACGATGTGCTTCGTCGGTTTCCAGTCGCCGGGAACGCTAGGGCAACAGCTACTTCAGGGGCTAAAGCAGGTGAAGATCTTCGGCATCCCTATCCCCGTGAAAGCGCAGATCACGCAGATCGACGGGTTCTCAGCTCATGCCGATCGCGACGAACTGCTTCGCTGGTTTTCGAACTTCCAGGACAAACCGAAGACCTTTTTGGTACACGCCGATCCGGCCGCGGCGGCATCGCTCGCGGCGGCGCTTCAGAAAACCTACGGACTAGACGCAAGTCCCGCGGTCAAAGGCGAGACGGTCGAGGTTTAGGGACCGGTCGGCCGGCCGCGCTCGAGCACTTCGTCTGTACCGTCGCCCAGCTGCGTGAAGAGGCGGTCAGCCCACTGGCGCCACACCAAGCGGCGGTCGTACTCTTTCACCGGGTCGACCCGAAGGACGTCGTCCTCTGTCAATTCGCGTGCAAGCTCGATCGGGAACGTAAGCATCGCGGGCCACCTCGTAGGGATACGTATACCCAGGTGCAACGGCCGCAAACGCCTTCCCAGGCCTAGTAAAAGCGAACCTTTTAGGTCCGCCCGGATTTCTCGGCTCGCAGGTGCTCTTCGATGATCTGCTGCGCGGCGCTTCGCGGGTCGATCTCGCGGCGCATCACAGCAGCCAGGATCGACTCCATCGCGCCGTTGCGCGAGAGCGCCTCGTTGACGTACGTCCCAACGCCGCGCGTGACGGCTTCGAGCACTTCGTCGCGCAGACGATCTCGCGAACGTCCCATGCGCTCGTCTGCGTCCAGCACCTGTTGGTGGCGCTGACATGCATCCCAGAGCTTGTCGACGCCCGCTCCCGAAATCGCGATCGTCTCGATGATCGGCGGTACCCAACGTCTGCGCCGCTCTTCTGCCCCGCCGAGGGTGAGCATGGTGCGAAGATCCGCAACGGTCAACGCAGCACCTGGCCGGTCTGCCATGTTGACGACGAAGCAGTCGGCGATCTCGAGCAAGCCGGCCTTGATGGTCTGTACGCTGTCCCCTAAGCCCGGGACCGTGACCACGACGATCGTGTCGGCGACCTTCATGATCTCGAGCTCGACCTGCCCGACGCCTACCGTCTCGACGAGCACGACGTCGCACCCGAAGGCGTCGAGCGCGCGGATCACATCGCGCGTCGCTGGTGCGAGTCCGCCCGGCGTGTGGCGCGCCGCCATGCTGCGGATGAAGACGCCTGCGTCGCCGGCGTGGCGTTGCATGCGCACGCGGTCGCCCAGCACTGCCCCGCCCGTGAAAGGACTCGACGGGTCCACTGCGATGATGCCGACCGACAGACCATCTTTGCGAATGACGGCGGTGAGCGCATCGACGAGCGTCGACTTGCCGGACCCGGGGGGTCCTGTCACTCCGATGATGTGCGCGTGACCTGTCTGCGGGTAAAGCGCGGCCGAAAGCGAGGAGGCGAGTCCGTCCTCGTTCTCGATGAGCGTGATGGCTTTGGCGAGCGCGCGCCAATCGTGATGGATGACCTTGCGTGCAAGATCCTCGGCCTCCGCTGCACGCGCATGCGCGTCTTTGCGAACGGTCACAATACTGTTGCGTTCCCGCAGTTCGACGGGTGCGCCTGCGGCACAAGATATGGCCTCACAGCGAGCGTCAAATCGCCCATGTAAACGGTCGTCATCTCGCCAACTCATTCGACGTGCAGACCGCTTCAGCTCGGCTGGAGGTGCGCAAGCCCTTCAGCCTTTTCACCACCGTCGTTTCGCACGGATGGTATCAGACGCAGCCCTTCCGTTGGCTCCACGGCGAGCGCGTGCTGGAGCGAGCCGAGCGCTTGCACGACGGCCGGGTGATGCTCGTCCGGATGCGCGAAGCGAAATCCAAGCGACGCGGTCACGTCCAAGTGGCCCTGACCGTTGCAGGCGAGGGTGCAAGCGATCCGGGCGTCGCCGATGAGATGGCCAGGCGCGCGGCGGTGGTGCTCCGCGCGAACGACGATCTGCGACCGTTCTACGCGCTCTGTCGGGAGGTTGGCGCGCTCCAGCATGTACCCGCGCTTGGAGCCGGGCGCTGCATGCGGGCCCCGACGCTGTGGGAGGACGTCATCAAGACCGTTCTCTCGACAAACGTCAACTGGCGCCAGGCGGTCGTGATGGCTAACCGGCTCGTGCAGCTCGGGGATCCGGCGCCGGCCGATCCGACGCTGCGAGCGTGGCCGACGCCGGGCCAGGTCGTCCGTGCCCGCGAACGATTCTTACGCGGCGTCGTGCGCGCTGGGTACCGCTCGCCGTACATCATGGAACTTGCCAACGCACAGAAATCGGGGGCTATCGATCTAGACGCGTTGGATGCGGCGTCGCCGACGATGAGCGAAGAGGAGCTGTTCAAAGCGCTCGTCGGTCTGCGCGGCATCGGCAAGTCGTCTGCGCACTTTCTGATGAATCTGCTCGGGCACTACGATCACGTGCCGGTGGACAGCGCGACGTTCGCCTACGCGACGCGCGTCTTTTTCCGCGGAAAGCGCCCGACGGAGAAACAGATCCGGCGGCGCTTCGCGAGCTACGGCAAGTGGCAATCGCTCGTCTATTGGTTCGGACGCTTCGAACCCAAGCTCGAATGGTGGGAGATCGAAGCCGCCGCGAACGGCAAGCGCCGCGTCTCAGGTGGCGGCGGCGCCAAAGCGTCGCACGCATGATCCTCCATGCCGATCTCGACGCTTTCTATGCAAGCGTCGCCCAGCGCGACGATCCGTCGTTACGCGGCAAACCGTTGGTCGTCGCGGGGAGCAGCCGACGAGCGGTCGTCCTGACAGCTTCTTATGAGGCTCGCGTCTTCGGGATCCACAGCGCCATGCCGCTGTACCGGGCGCGCGAGCGCTGTCCTGCGCTCGTCATCACGCCGCCGGACTTCACGAAGTATCGCGACGCCAGTCGTGCGGTGTTCGACATCTTCCGCGCGCACGCGGTCGCCGTCGAAGGTCTTTCGCTCGACGAGGCGTTCTTGGATCTCGGCGATCTTTCGATCGACGCCGCGGTCGCGGTGGCGCGCGAGATTAAGACTGACGTCCTACGGCAAACCGCGCTGACGGTCTCCGTAGGTCTTGCGGCGAGCAAGATGGTGGCGAAGATCGCCTGCGACGAGGGAAAGCCAGACGGGCTCGTCCGCGTCGAGCCCGGGGGCGAGGCGGAATATCTCGCGCCGAAACCCGTGCGCCGCCTTTGGGGTATCGGCCCGAAGACCGAGGCACGGTTGCGCTCGCACGGCCTGGA
>DASPVP010000140.1:0-3313 GCA_035622315.1 Candidatus Acidiferrales bacterium
TTCCATCTGCTCGGGCAGCAGCAAGAGCGACGCGGCGGTCTCGTGGTCGAGTAGTTGATGAGCTCGCTCCAACATGAGCGGCACTTCGGGTGCCGCAAGCCGCACCGTCGTCGATTGCTTGAACCGTTCGACGATGCGCAAACCGAACGAGCCGTCGTGCAAGAAGAAGGACTGTCCGTCGAAGAGCCACGCAGGCATGCCGTCGATGATACGTACCGCCGAACACTCGACGGTGGATCCATCGGGCCGGATGAAGTGACCGGTGAGGTCGAGATCGTCCTCATCCGATCGCGTTCCCGACAAGCGCAGGCGCAACGGCGAAAGCACGATGCGCACGTGCGGCATGGTCTCGGGGTGCGAACCCAGATGGTCGTCGTAGCGGACGCGAGGGTGCGAGATGAGGCGTAGCAGGAGCTGCGCGAAGTTGTTGCTCAGCCGCTGCGTGTGTTCGGACGAGGGACGCGCGAGCGCGTAGTCGGCGGGCGTGCCGAACATCGGACCAAGCGACGCGTCCGACAGCAACGCGCTGTCGTAACGATCCCACTCCTCACCCGTCAGATTGGCTTGGCGCGTCGTGCGGTAGAGCTGTTGCAGATCGCCGTGCGTGCGCGCGACGCCGTGCAGCTTGGGAGCGTCGAGACACAGCCGCGCATAAAAGACGCCAAGGCGTTCGTCGAACCCGACGACCACCCAAAGGCGCCGGCGTGGCGCAAGCGTTTCATGGTGTGGCGCGAGCATGTCGAACAACTCGCCGAGTTCGCCGGAAGGCCGGCCGTTGCTCGGCGGGCTCGACGCGGAAGCCGTACCCGAAGCAGCGCCGTTCGTGGGTGCGTGCACCCCGGCAAGTGCTCCGTTCGTGGGCGGCGCCGGCGGCGGTTCGGGAGGCTCGGTGCTCTGCGCGGCGAGCTCGGCCAGCATCGAGAGCGCCGCGACCGCGTGCTTGCAATCGTAGCCGTAGCGGCACGTGCAGTTGCAACGCATGCCGAGGGGCAAGCGCGACGCGTCACGCGTCAGCGTCGTGGTGTGCGTCTCGGTGTCGGCGACGGTTGCGACGAGATCGACACGCCGCAGGTTGAGCGATCTGACCTTGCCGCGCTGATAAGCAGCGACGCCTTGCGCGATGATGGGCTTGGGAAACGTGCCTTCGATGGCCGTTTGCGATGGGATGAGCTCTTGCCAGAGTCCGAGGGGCGGCCCCCCGCGCTCGGGGCCGACACCTTCTTCAAAACGAAGCGTGACAGGTTGATTCACTTTCGCCTGTGCGCGAACAGCCATACTTTTCAAAATTCGCCAGGCAACTTGCGGCTCCCGCCAAAAGGCAGCACCTGAACGATTTTTCTGGCGCGGGACTTTTGGCCCCCGCATCACGAAGCAATGCATGCTCAGAACGATAGCCGCGAGTTTTCTCGCGGCAACGCGCATGACCGGACCGTTGGGTCTGTCCGCGCGGTTGACGGGCGCACGCCGTCGAGGCTCCTCTCATGAGCGTTCGGTTTTCGCAAGTTCTCGTCGCGATCGTCCTCGCGTTGGTGGCGTACGCGCTTTTCCGCACGGTGAGCGCATATCAAGAGACGACAGCCATCGCGGATCTTCGTGCGCACGGCGGGCAGATCGTCGAACGTGAGACCGAACGGCTTGGTGAACGCGTGGCGGCGGTCGAAAGCCTCGCCGCGCTCACCGCGATGGAAGGCTATGTCGCGCCGCACTTCGAGCGCGACGCTCGTCGCGCGATGGGGACAGATGACGCGGTGATGGCGGTCGACTTCTTCAACGCGAATGACGAACACACTGCGCATATCGAAGCCGGACGTGCCGCGCAGCGCGGGGTTCCCATGCACGGCCTCACGCGCTCGATCTCCCATCCCGAGATCCAAGCGCTTGAGATCGCGCTGTTCGACGCGGAGCTCAGCCGTGCGACCTCCGTCTCCGACATGCCCCCTAAGCAGGGATCCGCTTCAAATACCTCAAGCGGCGACGGCCTGTTCTATCTCGCGACCCGCGTCGTCTGGCACGACCGTGATGTCGGCACGATCGTCGAGTTCCTCGACGTGCGACGCCTGGCCACGAACGACATCGCAAGCGTCGCGCGGGGACCCTTCATCTTAGATGATGGCAGAGGGCACTTGCTCGCGGCGGTCGGGATGGGATCCGGAACGAGCGTGACCGCCCGCCAGAACTTCGCGATACCGTTCGCCGATCGGGTCATGCAGCTGACGCTCATCGCTCCTGCCCGCGCCGAGGTCAAGGCGTGGTGGTTCGCGCTCGGATGGATCGCGCTCGTGCTCGCCATCGTCTTGCCCATGGAGATCGTCGGGCACATCAACCGGCGCGTGCAAGCGCTCAACGAAGAGTTGGAATCTCGCGTCGCCGCGCGCACGCGACAGCTCGAGGAGAGCCTGGAGGAATCACGTCGGCTCGGCGTCGTCGTCGAGTCGGTACGCGAAGGCGTCATGCGCGTCGATGCCGATGGCGTCATCCGTTATGTGAACGCGGCTCTCTGCACCGAACTGCAGCGCGGTCCGTACGAACTCCTCGGCAAGCACGCCGCCACGATCCATGGCCTCGGACTTGCAGAGGGTCAGCTCGCTGAGATCCGCGATGAGGTGAGCGAATCGGGATTTGTCTACCGTGAGATGGAGCGCACGCGCGCCGACGGATCGCCGTACGTCGCCGGCGTCACCTTCACCCGGCACGGTCTTGACGGCGCTGGGGGCCTCATCGCGGTGTCGCGCGATGTCACCGCGCGCCGCCGTCTCATCGACGAGCTGCTCGAGGCAAACGATCTGATCGAGCGACAGATGCGCGCCCGCGCGGATTTCATCGCGACCGCGAGCCACGAACTGCGAACGCCGGTCACCACGCTGCGCATGCTCGCGGCGCTGCTGCTCGAGAAGCTCGGGCCGCGCGACGGTCTGGCCGCGGATGACGCGCGCTTGCTTGGCGTCCTCGATCAAGAGACCCGCCGGCTCGCGCGTCTGGTCGACGACTTGCTGAAAATAGCGCGCTTGGATGCTCCAGGTGTTTCGGTTGCGATGGGTCAGGTGGATCTGCGGGCCATGGTGGAGTCGATCGTCGAGGAGACGGCGCGCTTTGGCGATGGCCCCACGCTCGAGCTCCATGCTGACGCTGGCCGAGCGCTCGTCTATGGCGACCCCGAAGCGCTGCGCAGCGTCGCACAAAACCTCATCGGCAACGCGCGCAAGTTCACTCCGGCAACCGGGCATGTCGCGGTGACGCTCGAGACGACCAAGGACCGCGTTCGCTTCGTCGTCGCCGACAGCGGGATCGGCATTTCGAAGGACGACCTGCCACA
>DASPVP010000141.1:0-2091 GCA_035622315.1 Candidatus Acidiferrales bacterium
CCGACGCAACGAAGTGGATCCGCAACTCGTCAGTGCGGTCATCAATCAAGAGTCTGGGTATCGGGCGGATGCCGTTTCGCGCGCCGGTGCGATGGGCTTGATGCAATTAATGCCAGACACCGCGAAAGCGCTGGGCGTGAAAAACCCATTCGATCCTGCGCAGAACATCGAAGGCGGCACTGCGCTCTTGCGTGACTTGCTCGATCGCTACCATGGCCAGCTCGACCTTGCGCTCGCCGCATACAACGCGGGGCCAGCCGCGGTCGACAAATACGGGGGTGTGCCGCCCTTCGCCGAAACGCAGGCGTACGTGCGCAACATCATGGCTTCGTACCGCGAATCTGCATTGAGCGCTTGAGTAGCCGCCATCGAATGCAGCCCTAGACCTCATCTCAAAGCAGGGGCTTGCCGTTGAGCCCGTAAACTATCGAGAATGATTCTCGATAAGCGTTGGGTTTGGACGCTGGCCGTGCTTCTCATGGCGGGATGCGGCCGGTCGTCTCAGACCACTCCCCAAGCGCAGTCCTCCGCCAAACCCATCATCGTCGCGACGACCTCCACGCTTGCATCCCTCGTCAAGACCGTTGCCGGCGACCGGATGGACGTGCATTCCCTCGTGCCGATCGGCGCTTCGCCCGAGACGTATGAGCCCTCGCCAAGCGATCTCGTCGCGTTGAGCAACGCGGCCGTCGTCGTGGAGAACGGCTCGGGTCTCGAGCTGTGGCTCTCGAAGCTGCTCGAGAACGCGAAAAACGCACGCATCGTCGTTCTCGCGGATGCGCTCCCGGCGCAGATCGGCCACCCGGCTGGAGCGCAATTCGCAAACCCGCATTTCTGGCTAGATCCGCATTACGCGGCGATCTACGTCGGGGCGATCGCCTCTGCGCTCTCCGCGGTCGATCCACCCAATGCGTCTTTCTACCGGTCGAACGCGCTCGTCGAGCAACGCAAACTCGCTGCGCTGGATGTGTGGACCGTCAAACAGATCGCCACCATCCCGGTGGACCAGCGAGCGATGATCGCAGATCACGATGCTTGGTACTATTTCGACCGGCGTTACGGCATTGAAGATGTTGGCGCAATCGAGCGGTTTCCGGGCACCGAGCCGTCCGCGAGCGATCTAGCGGCGCTCATCGCTCAAGCCAAGGCTCACCACGTGCGCGCGATTTTCGCCGAACCCGAGTTCTCGCCGAGGCTTGCACGGCAGCTCGCCGACTCCGCCGGCATCACGACAGTGACCGATCTGTACGACGACTCGCTCGGCACGACACCGGAGCTGAGCACGTATGAAGGCATGATGCACCACGACGTGAACGCGATCGTGCAGGCGCTGCGATGAACGAAGAGCGTACGGCGACGCACGACCACACGCACGTCGCTCCCGAGACTTCGCCGCAGCCGGCCGATCACAGCCACGCCGTCGCGCCGGCGACGTTCCATCTCCACGGTCAC
The DNA here is from genome assembly GCA_035622315.1 of Candidatus Acidiferrales bacterium. Taxonomy (GTDB): domain Bacteria; phylum Vulcanimicrobiota; class Vulcanimicrobiia; order Eremiobacterales; family Eremiobacteraceae; genus JAJPHJ01. The sequence goes on from DASPVP010000141.1 coordinate 1,453, forward strand.
GAAGGGCACATGCATGCTGCGCCTGACGGGCACAAGCAGGCACCGGATCTCGCGATCGCGGTCGATGGCGTCTGCGCAGGCTACTTCGGCAGAGACGTCCTCGATCTCGTGAGCTTGCACGTGAAGCCCGGCGAGTTCGTGGGTGTGATCGGGCCTAATGGATCCGGCAAGTCCACGCTGCTCAAGGTGATCGCGGGGCTGCTGCCGGTGCAGTGCGGATCCGTGCTCGTCTTCGGGCACGCGCCAAGCCCGCAGATCCGCCACCTCATCGGCTACGTGCCGCAGAGCGAATCGGTCAATTGGTCCTTTCCCGTCACCGTGTCAGATGTCGTCCTCATGGGCACGTACAGCCGGCTCGGCATCTTTAAGCGACCCAACGCGTCGGATCGCGCCGCGGCCGCGGCGGCGATCGCGCAAGTCGGCATGCAAGACTACGCCACGGCGCAGATCGGTCAGCTGTCGGGCGGCCAGCAGCAGCGCGTGTTCGTCGCGCGGGCGCTCGTCGCGCGGCCTAAGCTGATGCTGCTCGACGAGCCGATCTCAGGCGTGGACGCGACCACCCAGCACGCGATCTTTACGCTGCTCGAACAGCTCAAGGCCGAGGGCACCACGATCGTGGCGACCACGCACGACCTGTCC
>DASPVP010000142.1:0-3092 GCA_035622315.1 Candidatus Acidiferrales bacterium
GCCGTACGGCGACACCTCTTGGCGGCATTCAGCTGCGCTTGCGCCCGAAGAAGCAGTACTGGACCTGCAGTTGCTCGACTGGTTCGTCCATCGGACCGCGGGCACGAAGACGGCACTCCAATTCTTTGAAATACGCGTCGCGACGCTCGCCCAAGACCATGCGGATCTTCTCGCGGGAGCGCTGGTAACCCACAAATTCCTCGCCGGTGCGAGGGAGCGAGAACTCGATCACCTCCTTGCGACCGTCTACGAACGGACGCCCACGCGCCTGCTCGCCCTCTGGGGCGACGTGTTCCCAAAACGCATCCCATCCTTTGATATGCTCGTCTGCGTGATCCCGAGACCTCGCCACCGCGTCCGGCCCGAGCCATTCGCGGACGATCTCCTCGCTCGTCCTCGTGAGCGCATCACCCGATGCCGCGTGCTTCCAGAAGATAGCGATCGCCCCACCGGTTACGAGGACCCGCGCGCACTCTGAGAACGCCGGCTTGGGATCGAACCAGTGGAAGGCTTGCGCGCACGAGACGAGGTCCACGCACGCGTCGTCCACCGGCAACGCCTCGGCCTTGCCAACGCGGAACTCGACCTTCGCATCTGGTGGGAGCAAGCGGCGCGCTTCCTGCATCATCGCAGGCGCCACGTCGATGCCGATCACGCTGAGACCACGGCGCACGTACGGGAGAAGACCGAGACCCGTGCCGCATGCGATGTCGAGAACGCGTCCGCCGCGCGGTGGTCGCGCATACGCCAAGATCGCATCGAACAGCGCGTCGGAGTACGACGTGCGGTATTTCGCATAGTCGCTCGCAAGCGTCTCAAAATCAGGTTTTCGTTGCGCGTCGCTCACGCGAAGGCTCTACGCGGCTCGGTCTGGCCGGGCCTTGCGCGCTGGCGAGCGCAGGAAGCCGCTCCACGGCTTGGAAACCCATAAGGACCGCGAGCGCGCAATGGACAGATGTCACACGACCGGGCGCTCGGGCGATGCCCACCTGCTGCAAAAGGCCGATAACCCATAAGCGTGATCACCAACAATATCGAAGTGCTGTTCGGCGGCCAGGCCGGCGACGGCAGTCTGACCACGGGCGACCTCATCGCGACCGTGTTCAAACGCATGGGCCTCGAGATCTACACGTTCAAGGACTTCCCCTCGCGCATCCGCGGCGGCCACACGAATTACGTCATCCGCGCAGGCGAACACCGCCACTACGGCCTCGCCGATCAGGTCGACGCGATGGTCGCCTTCGATCTTGAGTGCGTCGAGAAGCACATCGCAGAGATGCGTCCCGGCGGCTTCGTCATCTTCGACAACTCGTCGGAAAAGCTCACGGACGCGGTGCATCGCGACGACGTCTACTTCTACGAAGTTCCGCTCGCGAACATCGCCAAGCAGCAGCTCGGTTTGGAGCTCGTGCGCAACACGATCTCGCTCGGCGTGCTGGGCCAGCTCATCGGCATGGATCCGACCATCATCCGTGGGCTCATCACGAAGCAGTGGGAGCGTAAGGGCGAAAAAGTCGTGGCGCAAAACATCGGCGCGATCGAAGCCGGGGAGCAGTACGTCAAAGAACATTTCACGCGCCCGTCGGGCTACACGCTTGCAGCCCGCCCGGATGGTGAACGCCTCTTGATGATGGGCAACGACGCGATCGGTTACGGTGCGCTCGTAGCCGGCTGCCGTTTCATGGCGGGCTACCCCATCACGCCTGCGACCGACGTCCTCGAATGGATGGCCAAGTACGCGCCGCGCTACGGCGGCATCGTCGTCCAAGCAGAAGATGAACTCGCCGCGATCAACATGACGATCGGTGCTGCGTACGCCGGGGCACGCGCCATGACCGCCACGTCCGGACCGGGCCAAGCGCTCATGACCGAAGGCATCGGTCTCGCTGGCGTCGTCGAGACGCCTATCGTGATCATCGAGTGCGCGCGCGCCGGACCCTCGACCGGCATGCCCACGAAGACGGAGCAGAGCAACCTCAATCACGTGATCTTCTCGGGCCACGGTGAGATCCCGAAAGTCGTCATCTCCCCAGGCACGGTCGAAGAATCGTTTTACTTGACGCTCACCGCCTTCAACCTGGCCGAGCGCTATCAGCTGCCCGTGTTCTTGCTCACCGAGCAGGCGCTCTGCCAGAGCAAAGAGACGATTCCGCGCTTGGAGCTCGACACGGTCGCGGTGGATCGCGGCAAGCTGTCGCGCAATGGCGGTGTGACTTTCGGTGAATACAAACGCTTCGCGTTTGCCGAGGACGGCGTGTCGCCGCGCGTCATCCCGGGAACGCCCGGCGGTATGCACCTGGAGCCAGGCTCCGAACACAACGAGGAAGGCGTGATCACAGAAGACGCGACCAATCGCTCGCGCATGATGGAAAAGCGCATGCACAAGCTCGAGGCCATGCGCGCCGAGCTGCCCAAAGCGAACGTCTTCGGCGACCGCAACGCCACGCTCGCTTTCATCGCCTTCGGTGCAAATCGCGGCCCGGTGGCTGAGACGCAAGATCGCTTGCTCGCACAGGGCACGCCGAGCCGCTTTCTGCAATTGCGCACGCTCTGGCCCTTCCCGGAAGAAGAAGTGCGTGACTTCATCAGGGGTGCTGCGCACGTGTTCGTCGTCGAGAACAATTTCACGGGCCAGCTCGAGCGCTTGATCCGCTACGTCACAGGCCCGCTGCCCCACATGCACGCCGTGCGCAAGTATAACGGGAGACCTTTCCGGCCGATCGAGATCCTCGACGCCGTGCACAAGGAGCTCAAGCTCCCCGCAGGAATGGCGGCGCGCTGAAGATGGCCACCGTGCTCAGTCCGAAAGATTTCGCCACCGCCACGCCGTCGTGGTGGTGTGCCGGCTGCGGCGACTTCGGCGTCTTGGCCGCGCTCAAGCAGGCGTGCGCCGATCTCGCGCTCGAGCCGCGCAACGTCGCTTTCATCTCAGGCATCGGCTGCTCTGGTAAGATCTCCGGCTACTTGCACTCGTATGCTTTTCACGGCGTGCACGGGCGCGCGCTGCCCACCGCCACGGCGGTGAAGCTCGCGAACAAGGATCTCACGGTCATCGTCGCCGGCGGTGATGGCGACGGTTACGCGATCGGCGC
>DASPVP010000143.1:0-7371 GCA_035622315.1 Candidatus Acidiferrales bacterium
TTGCGCATCGTCGAACGGTTCAAGCAATCGACGACGGTGCGGCTTGCGGCACCCGAAGTGCCGCTCATGTTGGAGCGAGCTCATCAACTACTCGACCACGAGACCGCCGCGTCGCTCTTGCTGCTGCCCGAGCAGATGGAACGCCAGACGCTCTTGCGCTTGCGCTGGCTGGGTGACGGCATCAGTGCGGATGCCGCGGTCGAAGATGCTCGTAGCGGCGCGAACTGGCCCATCACGACGGGCGAGTTCAGTCCGTTGCGCCGCATCGACGACGGCAAGAAGGGCAGCACGCCGCGGTACGCCTACTGCGATCCCGCCGTCGCGGCGAACGTCAGATCGAAGCTCGAATCGCACGGTTTTCGCCCGTGGAAAGACATCTACGAAGCCTTCCGTCTCGAGCATCCCGACGACCCGGTGCCGCACTACGACGAAACGGCATGGCGCCTCGAAGGCACGGACCTCGCGTATCAGTTCGGCACCGAGATCCTGCCTGCATGGAAGAACGAATTCCATCTCGACCTTGACGATACGATGAAGTCGCTCGTGGAAGGCCCGAAAGCCATCCACGTCTCGTTGTCCGTCGAAAGCGGTGCTGAGAAGACCAAGACCAAGCAAAAAGGCAAGATATCAGCCACCGCGTCCGGCCCGATCGATTGGCTGGAGATCTCCGTCGAACTGATGCTCGACGGCCAACCGCTCTCACCCGACGACGTCAAGGCGCTCTGGCAAAGCTCAGGGCGCTTTTATCGTCTGGCCGACGGACGCTTCATCGACTTGTCGTCATTCGCGTTGTTGCGCGAGGCGACCGGCGGCTTTGGACATTCACTCGAGAGCGGCGGTGCCGTACGCCTCTCGGCGGCGCAGATGCTCTCCGTGTACGATGACCTGGCACGCGCGTGCGGCGACCAAGAACTGCCCGAACAGTTGCGCACGCTGCGCGAAGCGGTCCGCGGTTTCTCGGGGATCGAAGAGGTGGACCCGCCCAAGCATCTCGCGACGATTCTGCGACCGTACCAACGGCGCGGCCTCGATTTTTTGGCCTATCTTGGCCGCTACGCGTTCGGCGGCATCCTCGCGGACGACATGGGTCTCGGGAAGACGCTGCAGATCCTTTCCTTCATCGAACGCGAACGGCTCGCACGCGGCAGCGCGCCGACGCTCATCGTCTGCCCGACGTCGGTGACCCACACCTGGGTGTCCGAGGCGGCGCGCTTCGTGCCCGATCTGCGCGTCACGTTGCTCACCGCGGGCACCGGGCGCGAAGCGATCTACAACGAGGCGGACAAATACGACATGCTGGTCACGTCCTATGCGCTCGCGCGCCGCGATGCCGAAACCCTGGGCAAGCTTTCGTTCCGCGCGATCGTCTTGGATGAAGCGCAGCAGATCAAAAACCCGCAAGCCAAGATTTCGGTCGTGTTGAAGGGCATCCAGTCGGAGCAGCGGCTCGCTTTGACGGGTACGCCCATCGAGAACTCCGTCCTCGACTTGTGGTCGATCGTCGATTTCGTCATGCCCGGGTTGCTCGGCAACGAGAGCCACTTCCGCTCCACCTTCGAGACGCCGATCATGCGCGACGGCGACGTCGAGAAACAGCAGCGCCTCGCCAAGCGCGTGCAGCCCTTTATGATCCGCAGGCTCAAGACGCAGGTCGCTGCCGACCTGCCTTCGCGTACGGAGCAGACAATTGAGTGCGAAATGACCGCGTCGCAGAAGAAAGCCTACCGCGAGACCGTCATGCGCGCGCGGCGCGACATCCTGCGCGAGGTGGACGAACGCGGCATCGCGCGGGCCCAGCTCTCCATCTTAGCCGCGCTGACCAAACTGCGCCAGATCTGCAATCATCCCGGCCTCATTGGCGACCACTGGCGCGAGGACGAAGAGGCGTCCGGCAAGTTCCAAGCATTCCTCGAACTTCTGGAATCCATCATCGAGTCGGGGCACCGGGTGCTCGTCTTCTCCTCCTTCACCGAGATGCTCGGCATCATGCGCGATGCGCTCGATGCGCGCCAGACCCGTTACTCGTATCTCGATGGAGCGACGAAGAACCGCAGCAAAGTGCTCGACGATTTCCGTTCCGAGGACGGACCGCCGGTCTTCCTCATGAGTCTCAAAGCAGGCGGGGTCGGTCTGACCGTCACCGAGGCGGACTACGTCGTGCTCTACGATCCCTGGTGGAACCCGGCGATCGAGCGCCAGGCCATCGACCGCACGCACCGCATCGGACAGACCAAGCCTGTGACAGCGTACCGGCTCGTCACGCTGGGTTCGGTCGAAGAGAAGATCCAAGCCCTCCAGCACCGCAAACAGGCGCTCGCGGACTCAGTCGTGTCGACGGACGCGGCGTTCGCCAAATCCCTGACGCGCGAAGACTTGGACGAGCTCTTCGCTCCTATCGGCGAATAGCACGGCGCAGCGCGCCGTGACCGAATCAGACTTCCGCAAACTGCTCGACGTCGGCATGGACGGCGTGGCGCGCTGGGAAGCGAGCTTCCGGCCGTTCGTGCCGCATCCAAGCCTAGTGGTGGAACCAAGGGCTGCGATGGCTGCGATCGACGAGCTCGTCGAGCGCCTGCACGAGAACTATCCGTACTTCCATCCAGACTACGCAGGGCAGATGCAGCGCCCACCGCATCCGGTTGCGCTCGCGGCATACGCCGTGGCGGCTCGCATCAACCCGAACAACCACGCGCTCGATGGTGGCCTTGCGACCGCGCGCCTCGAGCGGGAGTGCGTCGACAAACTCGCCGCGATGTTCGGCTTCGCGCAACCAAATCTCGGCCATCTCACCTCGTCCGGGACCATCGCGAACCTCGAGGCCCTGTGGGTCGCCTCCAAGCTACATCCCGGAAAAGCGATCGCCTTCTCCACCGAAGCGCATTATACGCATGCGCGCATGTGCGATGTGCTGGACATTCCCACGATCGTCGTGCCCGTCGATGCCCTCGGTCGCATCGACCTCGCAGCGCTCGCCGGGCAGAAAGACAAAGGCGACGTCGGGACCGTGGTTGTCACCGCGGGAACGACCTCGTGCGGCGCGGTCGATCCGATCGCCGACGTGCTTGCGCTCGCGCGCCCCAACGGATGGCGCGTGCACGTGGACGCCGCGTATGGTGGTTTTTTTGCCACCATCGCCGGTGCGCCGGCTGCCAAGCTGGACGCACGACCGTGGAAGGCGATCGCATCCTGCGATTCGGTGGTGGTGGATCCGCATAAACATGGCCTGCAGCCCTACGGCTGCGGCGCCGTCATCTTCGCCGACCCCGGGATCGGCGAGTTCTACCGGCACGATTCGCCGTACACGTACTTCACTTCGAAAGAACTTCACCCCGGCGAGATCAGCCTCGAGTGCTCGCGTGCTGGCGCCGCTGCTGCTGCGTTGTGGGTGACCTTGCGCTTGTTCCCTTTGACGAGCGATGGGCTCGGCGCGTCGCTCCTCGCGTCGCGCGCGGCAGCGCTCATCACCGCGGAAGAGGCGCTCGCTTCCGAGGTGCTCACGCCCGTCGTGCGACCGGAGCTCGACATCATCGCACTGGCGCCGCTGCGCCCGAGCGAACGCGCCAAGGCGTCGGAGATATCGAAGCGCAGCGAGCACATCTTCTCGCGCTGCGCGCAGCTCGCCGCGCCGCTCTTCCTCGCCAAATGGAATCTGCCGTCGGCGTTCGGTCGGCTGGCGCTCGACCAAGTCGAGTGGGATGCAGATCACTGCACCGTTCTGCGGAGCGTGCTCTTGAAACCGGAACACGAGACGTACGCAACCGAGATCGTCAGCGCGATCGCCGCGCAGGTGCCGCCTCGCCCGTAAGCCTGTGACTCGTGTCGCATCCAGCACGCACCGGTCACGCAAGGCCGCGAGCCTGGGTCAAACCTCTCATGATGGAGCAATGCGCCTTTTGCCACCACGATGCAGGCCAATCGAAGCTCTACGTGAGCTTGGGGCCTGAGCTCGATCCTCATTTCCACATCTGCTCGGCGTGCTATCTCGTCGCAGTGCGCCACGGCTATCAGGTGGTCTACCGCACCGCCGCCTGACTGCGGCAAAGCGAAAAGAACAGAGCCGCCCGCGAGGGCGGCTCTTCTTCTTGTGGCGCGTTCGTGCGGCTATTGCTTGGACGCGTCGATGATGATGATGCCGCGTTCGTTCTTGCTGCGGAAGTCCGAGAGCGCGCCGACCGCAGAGCCGAGGGGGCTACCCGGTTCGACGAACTCGCTCGCCGTGTAGCCGTAGCGGTTCTTGAGTTGCGTGTCGATGCTTGAGCGAAACGCTTGCGGCAACGCTTCGTATCGGGAGACGAGCCCGATCGCGGCGCCGAGCTTCGCATGCGCCGCGTTGGGATCCATCGCGACGACCACGAGGCCGTGTTTGGGATTGGCAGCATCGCGGAAGAGCGCGAAATCCATGCCATTTTTCACCGCGATCGAATGCATCGTCTCCATGCTCGCCGGGATGACGACTGCCGTGTAGCCGCTCGGCGGTTGTTTCTCTGACTGCCGCAGCCAGTTCTGAAGGTCTTGGAACGAAGCATTGGAGCCGGCGATGACCTCGTTCCCCGCGTACGTGCCCGAGCCCGCGGCGAACGCACCTGTCGCCATCTGCGCGGTGTTGACCGTCTGCGTGAATGGCTTGGCCGCGATGACCATCGCTCCCGTGATGAGCGGGAAGTTCGTCGGGTTCGTCGCCTGTGCGGCGGGTGTCGGCGCGGGCGGATTCGCCTCGGTGCCGCTGGACGAGTTTTTACTGCACGCTGCAAGCGCAAACGCGACGGCGAGCAAAAGGATGCCAATTGCCTTATTCATGGAGATACTCCCTCAAGATGATCCGAGGCGGGAAGGCACGGCGTTTTCGGCCGGCGCGGGGACAGCTCCTCGCCCTTAACCTTTGGCCTTTGCGACCGGAGCGACCGCGCCGTTGAGCGGTTGCGACAAACCGCGAAGCCCGATACGCGCAAGGGCCGCGGCACCGATCATCCCCGCGTTGTTGCCGAGTTTCGCCGTTATGATCTTGGTCGTGCCCTTCGGCACGGTGGTCGTAAGCACGTCGACGAGTTGCGCGAGCGGCTCGGCCAGCATCTTCGGGTCGGTTTGACCGACGCCGCCGCCGAGCGCGATCACCGCCGGATTGGTGAATGAGATGATGTTGGCGACGCCGATCGCGAGATCGGCCAAATACGCCTTCCATGCCGCGCTAGCATGTTCGTCGCCGCGCGCCACCGCTTTGCGGATCATCTTGCTGCCCCACTTGGCTTGCGGTTTCTTCGTCAAGAGCGTGCTGCGCGGAAAGGATGGCGCGAGCGCCAAGGTGTGACGCAGGAGGCCCGTGCCCGAGGCCTGTGCTTCGAAGCAACCGCGCTTGCCGCAAGTGCAGATGAACCCGGTATCGGGGCGGATCTGGTGGTGGCCGACCTCACCCGCTCCCATGCTGTTCCCGAGCAGCAACCGGCCTCCCGAGACGAACCCGCCACCGATGCCCGTGCCGAGCGTGATGAGCGCGAACTCGGTGGTCCCTTTGCCGGAGCCATAGAGGAACTCGCCCAGCGTCGCGCAGCGGGCGTCGTTGAGCAGGTGGATCGGGTGCTTGATGCGTTTTTCGAGGAGCGCGCGCAGCGGCACGTCGTGCCACCCGAAATTGGGCGACCAGCGGATCATGCCCGTCTTCTCGTCGATGTTGCCAGGCGCGCCGATGCCGACGCCGACGCAATCCTTCTCGCCCACCACGGTGAACACGAGCTGCACGACGCGCTCGATCTCCTCGACCACGTGCGCAGGCTCGAGGGAGGTCAGATCTCGCTCGGCTTGATCGATGATCGATCCGTCCGTTGCGACGGCGGCGGCGGATGTGTGCGAACCGCCGAGATCGATACCGATGGCGAATTCCATCACAGCTCCTTTGGTGCCCAGGACAGGACTCGAACCTGCACCGGTTTTACCCGACTAGCCCCTCAAACTAGCGCGTCTACCAATTCCGCCACCTGGGCCGGCACCAGCGTTCTACGCTTACGGGATACCGCGCGGCGCACCTTTCCACGCATCAGCAAATGTAGCGGCGCACCTTGAGGTGCGGCCGAGTTGTCTGGGCCGACCTTTGCACTGCTGCTATTGGATGTTGGGATCGAGAGCGTCGCGCAGGCCGTCGCCCATGTAGTTCACCGCGAGCACGGTGATGAGGATCATGAGACCGGGATAGATGGCAGCCCACGGCGCGATCGTGACGTTCTCCTGTGCGTTCGCGAGCATGCTGCCCCACGATGCCTGCGGCGGCTGGATGCCGTAGCCCAAGAACGAGAGTACGGACTCGAGCAGGATCACGTTGCCTACATCGAGCGTGGCCTGCACGACGATCGGCGCGACGGCGTTGGGCAACAAGTGCTTGCTGACGATGCGCGCATCGCGGCAGCCGATGGCTCGCGCCGCTTCGGCGAATTCTTGCTCGCGCAGGCTTAAGAACTGCCCCCGCACGAGGCGGGCCACGTTCATCCAAGACAGCAGCCCGATGATGATCACGATGGTGCTGAAGTTGAGCGCCGCCTTCGTCGAGGACGCCGCGACGATGCCGGTGAGCACGAGCAGCACGGGCAAGAGCGGAATGGAGAGAAAGGTGTCGGTGAGACGCATGAGCAGACCGTCGATGCGACCGCCGTAGTAACCCGCGATCGCGCCGATGATCGTGCCGAGCACCACCTCGATGACGACGGCAAAGGTCGCGACCGTCAGCGAGATACGCGCGCCGAAGAGGAGCCGCGTGTACAGATCGCGGCCGATCTCATCGGTGCCGAGCCAGTGGCCGAACTGTCCTGGCGCGAGCGGGGTGCCTTGCCAGTGCGTGTCGATCGCGTTCGGGTCGAAGTGGGAAAGCCACGGGGCGAAGACGGCGCCCAAAACCATGATCAGCAGTACCACAGCGCCGGTCAACGCCAGCCGATGCCGCTTGAACTTGCGCCACGTCTGATGACGTTCTTGGACGAACTCTTCTTCGTAGTTCGGATTGAGCACGGGCTGCGGAAGCGCGTCGGTCACATACGCCATGTCGTGCCTCTAGTCGTACTTCACGCGCGGATCGAGCCAGCCGTACGCCAGATCCGCAAGCAGGTTGAAGAACACGACCAGTACGGCGCTCAGCACGAGATAAGCCATCAGCAGCGAGAAATCTTGTTGTCCGAGCGCGACGATGAAGAGCCGTCCCATACCTGGCCACGCGAAGATCGATTCGGTGACGATGGCGCCCGAGAAGAGACCCGGCAGCGAGAGCGCGGTGATCGTGACCACCGGCATGAGCGCGTTCTTCAGACCGTGCTTGAGCAAGATGCGCATGAAGGGCAGACCCTTCGCCGCAGCCGTGCGCATGTATTCGGTGTGCAGCACTTCTTGCATCGA